>JANQFA010000052.1 GCA_028278065.1 Myxococcota bacterium | reverse complement strand
GGGCCGCCTGGGACCGCTCTTCACGGACCCGCGCCATTTCGACGAATCCGAGCAGGTTCCGATCGAGGCGCCCGCCGGCTCGCTCGTCTTCTTCAGTCCGCACACGGTGCACGGCTCGCTGCCCAACGAGTCGGACCTGCCGCGCCGGGCCGCGGTGCTGACCTACCAGCCGGCCGGCCACGCCCAGTTCAAGCTCGAAGGCGAGCGCCAGGCCGGCCGGGAAGCCTAGGCCTGCAGGCCGGCGGCGCGCGCGAACTCGCGCTGGAGCGCTGCGTAGTCGCGGGCCACCGGGAACTGCGGGAAGTCCGCGATCACGTTGTCGGGCGGGCGGAAGAGGATCCCGGCATCGGCGGCGCCCAGCATGCTGGTGTCGTTGTACGAGTCGCCGGTGGCGATGACCGAGAAGTTGAGCCCGCGCAGCGCTTCGACCGCCTTGCGCTTCTGGTCCTGCTGGCGGAGCCGGTAGTCGGCCACGCGGCCGTCGTCGGCGATGACGAGCTGGTGGCAGAGCAGGGTGGGCCAGCCGAGCTGGCGCATCAGCGGCTTGGCGAACTCGTAGAACGTGTCCGAGAGGATGAACACCGGAAACCGCTCGCGTAGCCACTCCAGACAGTCGGCGGCGCCGGGCAGGGGCTCCAGGGTCCCGATCACGTCCTGGATCTCGGCGATCCCGATTCCGTGCTCGGCCAGGATGTCCAGCCGGTAGCGCATCAGCTTGTCGTAGTCGGGCTCGTCCCGGGTGGTGCGGCGCAGCGCGTCGATCCCGGTCCGCTCGGCCACGTTGATCCAGACCTCGGGAACGAGAACGCCCTCCAGGTCCAGGCAGGCCACGATCACCTTGTCCGTCACGGGTCCTCCCGGTGGGGGCACCACGGTAGGGCTCCGGCGCCCCGTCCGGCAAGCCGCCGCGGGGCTTCGGGGCCCGACTTCGCTAGATTCGGCGGGATGTTGCGGCGACTCCCCAGGATCCTACCCGGCCTGCTGGCCCTCTGCGCGGGCGCCCTGGCGGCCTGCTCGGACGGCGGTGCATCCAAGGGCGGCTGGGAGCCGTCCGAGGTGGTCGTCGAGGTCCTGGAGATCCGCCCCGAGCTGCTGCGCGAGACGGTGGATCTCACCGGGCAGCTCGACGCCGAGCTCTCGGTGCGGGTGCGCCCGGACAAGGCCGGTGTGCTCGAGTCGATCGAATTCGCCGAGGGCCAGGCGGTGAAGGAGGGAGACGTCCTCTTCCGCCTGCGCAGCTCCGAGGAGGTCGCGCGCCTGCGCGAGGCCCAGGCCGAGCGCGACCTCAAGAAGGTGGTGTTCGAGCGGACCCAGATGCTCGCGAAGCGCGACATCTCCTCGGCGGCGCAGCTCGACCGGGCCCGTGCCGAGCTGGCGCGCGAGGAGGCCCGGGTCGCTGCGGCTCGCGCGGACCTGGAGCGCACCACGATCCGCGCCCCCTTCGACGGCGAGATGGGTGCGCTCTTCGTGGCCCCCGGCGCGCGCATCGAGCCCGACATCGTGCTCACGCAGATCGACAAGGTGGACCGCCTGCAGGTCGTGCTGAGCCTGCCGGAGATCGCGGTCGGACTGGTGCGACCGGGCGTCCCCTTCGAGTTCACGGTGGCGCCCTACGGTCAGCGGACCTTCCCGGGCGAGATCTACTTCGTGGCCCCGACGCTCGATCCCGAGACCCGACGCATGCTGGTGAAGGGCTGGGTCCCCAATGCGGACCACGCCCTGCGTCCGGGGCTCTTCGCGACGATCCGCGCCGAGGTGGCGCGCCGCGAGAACGCGTTGGTCCTGCCGGAGTCCGCGTTGGCCCTCGACCGCGAGGGGACCTTCGTGTGGCGCGTGGACGCCGACGAGATGGCCGAGCGCGTGGGCGTGCAGACGGGCTTCCGCTCCGACGGTCGTGTGGAGATCACCGGCGGGCTGCAAGCCGGTGACCGGGTCGTGGTGGCGGGCACCAACAAGGTGCGACGCGGCTCCCGGCTGCGCGCGGCCGCGCCGCCGTCTTCGCAGAGCGAGCCCGCCCGGGCCGGCGATGCGCGTCCGACGGCGGCGCGCGGCGGGGGCGACGGGGAAGGGTCTTGAGGCTCTCCCAGATCTCGATCGAGCGCCCGGTCTTCGCCTCGGTGCTCTCCCTGCTGATCGTCCTCTTCGGAGTGGTGAGCCTCGGTCGGCTTCCCAACCGCGAGCTCCCGGACGTGGACCCGCCGATCGTCTCGGTCACCACCGTCTTCCCCGGCGCCGCGCCCGAGGTGGTGGAGACCTCCGTCACCCAGGTCCTGGAGAACAGCCTGATCGGGATCGAGGGCGTGCGGCACCTGACCTCGACCAGCCGCGAGCAGGTGTCGCAGATCAGCGTCGAGTTCGAGCTGGCCCGCGACCTCGAGGCGGCCGCCAACGACGTGCGCGACCGCGTGGCCCGGGTGCGCAGCCGTCTTCCCGAGGAGGTGGAGCAGCCCGTCGTCGCCAAGCGCGACAGCGACGCGAATGCCGTGGTCTGGCTGGCGCTCTCGGGGGAGAACGCCGACCAGGTGCAGCTCACGTCCATCGCCGAGAACCGCATCAAGGACCGCCTCGCCAAGCTGCCCGGCGTCGCCTCGATCATCATCGGCGGCGACCGCCGCTACTCGATGCGCATCTGGATCGACAACGATCGCCTGACCGCCCAGAACCTCACCATCGCCGACGTGTACGCGGCTCTCGGGCGCGAGAACGTGGACATCCCGTCGGGGCGGGTCGAGAGCACGGATCGCGAGTTCACGGTGCGCAGCCTGGGCGAGCTGCGCACCGCCGCGGGCTACCGGAATCTGATCGTCTCCCAGGGCAAGGGCGCGCCCATCCGCCTCGGCGAGGTCGCCCAGGTGGAGGTCGGGCCCGAGAGCGAGCGCAAGCTGGTCCGCTACAACGGTCGGCCGGGCATCGGTCTGGGCGTGGTCAAGCAATCGAAGGCCAATACCCTGACCGTGGCCGATGCCGTGCGCGAGGAGACCGAGCGCCTGGCCGCCGAGATGCCGCCGGGGATCATCCTGGAGATGGCGTTCGACGGCTCGCGCTTCATCCGCGAGTCCGTGCGCGACGTGACGCGCACCATCTTCGAGGCCATCGCGCTGGTGGTCTTCGTGATCTGGGTCTTCCTGCGTACGTTCCGGGCCACCGTGATTCCGGCCGTGGCCATCCCGGTCTCGATCGTGGGGGCCTTCATCTTCCTGTACGCGTTCGGCTTCTCGATCAACACCCTGACCCTCATGGGTGTCACGCTGGCGATCGGGCTCGTGGTCGACGACGCCATCGTGGTGCTCGAGAACATCACGCGCTGGGTGGAGGCCGGACACCCGCCTCTCGAGGCGGCCAGGAAGGGGATGGAGGAGATCTCCTTCGCCGTGGTCTCCGCCACGGTTTCGGCGGTGGCGGTCTTCCTGCCGCTGACCTTCCTCACCGACACCACGGGCCGCCTCTTCCGCGAGTTCGCGGTCACCGTCGCTGCCGCGGTCGGCATCTCGGGCTTCGTGGCGCTCACCCTCTCGCCCGCCCTGTGCGCCCTCGTGCTGAGGCCCAGGCGAGAGGAGCGGGGTGTGCGGGCGGCCCTGTCCGGGGCCTTCGAATCCCTCGCCGCCGGCTACACCGGCGTCCTGGGCCGGGTCCTGGCGCGTCCCGCCGTCTGGATGGGAATCGGCCTGGGCTGGGTGGCCCTGGGAGGCCTCCTCTATGGCGGAATCCCGCAGGAGCTCGTCCCACGGGCGGACCGGGGCTTCTTCCTCGTCTGGACCGAGGGCCCCGAGGGCTCGACCGTCGAGTACACCGACCGCTACCAGCAGCAGGCCGAGGAGCGGGTGCTGGCGACGCCCGAGGTCGCGCGGGTCTTCTCGATCATCGCCCTCGGCCTCGACTCGCCGGGCCTCGTCAACCAGGGGCTCCTCATCAACCAACTGGTTCCCCAGGACGAGCGCGACCGCTCCCTGCGCGAGGTGGTGCGCGAGATCCGCGACGAGGTGCGCGAGGTGCCCGGAATCGCAGCCTACGCGATCGAGCCGTCGCCCCTGCGCGGATTCAGCTCCGACCCGGTGTCCCTCGTCCTGCAGGGCGACGACGTGCCGGAGCTGGCGCGCCTCGCCGAGGAGGTGAAGGCGGAGATGAAGGAGTGGGGCGGCTACGCCAACGTGCGCAGCGACCTCTTCCTGAACAAGCCCCAGCTCGAGGTCGAGATCGACCGCGAGCGCGCCAGCGACCTGGGCGTCTCGGTGCGCGACGTCGCCACCGCCCTGCAGATCCTGCTCGGCGGCCTGGACATCTCGACCTTCAAGCTCGAGGGCCAGACCTACAACGTGATGGCCCAGCTGCGGCGCGAGGCACGCTCGCGGCCCCAGGACCTGCTCAACCTCTTCGTGCGGGGTCACAACGGGAACCTGGTGCCGATGGCCTCGGTGGTCTCCGCACGCGAGACCATCGCGCCGCGCGCGCTTCCCCACTACGACCGCCTGCGCTCGGTCACCATCAGCGCGGGGCTGGAGGACGGCGTCTCCCAGGGCGAGGCCCTGCTGGTGGCGAAGGACATCGCGGCGCGCGTGCTGCCCGAGACCGGGGGCTACCGCGCCACCTTCTCCGGCGACGCCGAGCGCTTCTTCGAGTCCGGCAACGCGCTCCTCTTCGCGTACGTCCTGGCGCTCCTCGTGGTGTACCTGGTGCTGGCCGCCCAGTTCGAGAGCTTCGTGCACCCCTTCACCATCCTGGTGGCGGTGGCGCTCTCCTTCACCGGCGCGCTGGTCGCGCTGAGCTTCGTCGAGTTCCTGCGGGCTCGGGAGTGGACGGAGCTCCCGGGCACCCTGAACATCTACAGCAAGATCGGGCTCGTCATGCTGGTGGGTCTGGTGACGAAGAACTCGATCCTGATCGTGGAGTTCGCCAACCAGCTGCGCGGTCGGGGTCTCCCGCTCGTCGAGGCCACCTTCGAGGCCGCTCGCACCCGCTTCCGCCCGATTCTGATGACGGCACTGGCCACCATGGCCGGGATCACGCCGATCGCCCTCGGGCTCGGAGCGGGCGGCGAGTCGCGGGCGCCGCTCGGGATCGCGGTCGTGGGCGGGATGGCCTTCTCCACCGCGCTCACCTTCTTCGTGGTGCCCGCCACCTACGTGGCCGTGGAGGGCATGCGCCAGCGTCTGGCCGCCCGCCGCGCCGCGTCTGCGCCCACCCCCGTCGCGGACGGCGCATGAGCCGACTCGAGGCCCTCTTCCTCGGTCTGGTCCAGGGCCTCACCGAGTTCCTGCCCGTCTCGAGCTCGGGTCATCTGGTGATGGCGTCCGAGCTCCTGGGGGCGCTCAGCGAGGGGATCTTCTTCGAGGTGGCGGTGCACGTCGCCACGCTCCTGGCGATCGTGATCTTCTATCGCCGGCGCGTGCTCGCGCTGGCCGGCGGCGCCCTGCGCGCCGAGGGAGAGGCGTGGCGCTACGTCGGCAAGCTGGTCGTCGGCACGATCCCCGCCGTGGCCTTCGTGCTGGTGGCCGGCGACTTCCTCGAGTCGCTCTTCGACTCGCCCGCGGTCGCCGGCGTGGCGCTCCTGGTGACCGGCGGCTTCCTCTGGACGACGAAGACGACCCTGCCGCGCGCGCGGGGGGCCGAGCCGAGCTGGAGCGCGGCCTTCCTGATCGGCTGCGCCCAGGCCGTCGCGATCGTGCCGGGCATCTCGCGCAGCGGCGCGACGGTGACCACGGCCCTCGCGCTGGGCGTCGAGCCCCTGGCCGCCGCGGAGTTCTCCTTCCTGCTGGGCGTGGTGGCGATCAGCGGTGCCGCCGTGCGCATGGTCCCCGATCTCGGGAGCCTGCCCGCCGACCAGCTCGTGCCCATCGCCATCGCGTCGCTGGCCGCACTCGTCTCCGGCCTGGCCGCGCTCTGGCTCTTCGTCCGACTCCTGCGCAACCAGGCCTTCCACCGCTTCGCGCTCTACCTGTGGCCGGCGGGTGTCGCCTTCCTCGCGTGGCTGGCGCTCGGCCAGCCTGCCTAGGGTTCCAGGATCGGGTGCAGGCGCTGGGCCGGCTGGGTCTCGCGGAGCTTCTTCAGCGCGCGGGCCTCGAGCTGGCGGACCCGCTCGCGGGAGAGCCCGAGGGACTGGCCGATCTGCTCGAGGGTGTGCTCCTCCTCGCCGCCCAGGCCGTAGCGCAGGCGCAGGATGAGCTGCTCGCGCGGGGTCAGGCAGCCGATGAGGGCGCCCACGCCGGTGCGCATGCGCTCGACGTCGATGCCGCCGTCCGGGATCAGCGATCCGCTGTCCGCGACGAAGTCCTCGAGCCGCTTCTCGGTCCCGGCCACGTTGGACTCGAGCGAGATGGCCTCCCGCGAGAGCCGGTCCAGGGACTCCAGCGCCTCCGACTCGGTGCCGAGGGCCGGGGCCAGCTCCTGCAGCGTCGGGTCGCGGCCCAGCTTGCCGGTCAGCTCTGCCCGCACGCGCTGGCTGCGCTGCAGCCGGTCGTGCACGTGGGAGGGCAGCCGGATGGTGCGCGAGTGGTTCTGGATGGCGCGCACCAGCGCCTGTCGGATCCACCACACGGCGTAGGTCGAGAACTTGAAGCCGCGCCGGTGGTCGAACTTCTCGACCGCCCGGATCAGGCCCAGGTTGCCCTCCTGGATCAGGTCCGGGAAGGAGAGCCCCAGGTTCCGGTAGTCCTTGGCGATGGCGACGACCAGCTTGAGGTTGTGCTCGATGAAGCGGTTCTTCACCGTGGTCATCCGCTCGTGGGCATCGGACACCGCCGCGACACGCTCCAGCAGGACCACCTTGGTGAGGCCGGCCTGGATCTCGAGGCTCTCGAGCTTCTTGGTGCCACGGCGCGTGCGCCGCATCTCGCGGGCGAGGTCCATGACCTGCTCGCGCAGCTCGGCCAGCACCGCCAGCGAGAAGCGGGCGCTCTGCATGTCCTTGGAGATCCGCTCGTCGATCCGGCCCAGGGTCTTCTGGCTCGCGCGCTTGCCCGCCTTGTCCCGCTCGTTCAGGTGACCGCGGAGGCGCTTGATGGCGCGCTCGACGCGCGCCGCGATCTCGCCCGTCTCCTCGTCACCGACCGACTCCGAGAGCTTCGCGCCGGTGTGGGAGAGCGCGCGCAGCGCGTCCCAGCGCGCCACGACGTGCCGCGCGGCACAGGGAACCGCGTACAGCGCGACGCGCAGCTCCTGGGTGGCAGCCTCGAGCTCCTTGGCGAGGAGGACCTCCTCCTCGCGACGCAGCGTCCGCGTTCCGCCGATCTCCTGGAAGTAGGACTCCAGCGGGCGGCGCTCCCGGCCCGGGTCGTACTCCTCGTTGGCGGCGGCGGGCGCGGCCCCGCTCGCCGTGGACCGCTGCTTGGGCTCCTGCTTGGTGGAGCGATTCGTCTTTCGATCCTCAGCCTTCAATCGAGTTCCTCTCGGTCCCACGGTGCAATCTCGCTTCATTCGGATACCGCCCGCGGGGGTCCGGTTTCAAGCATCCATGGATGCCTTCATCTACACTTCACTGACCTCTAGGGTCCCTCCGATCGTCCGCTGGGCGCTTGGCGGCTGATCATCCACGCCCGCGGTGTGCGGCTTCGGGCTGTGGCGGCTCCTGCGCAACGCAAGCGGTTCCGCCAACAGGTTCGACGCGCGCAATCCGCGCTTGTTCGGGGGGCCCTGGGGTAGCCCGGCATTTTGAACCGGTCCGGGCAGTTATGCCAGCTTTTTTCGCGTCCCTCGCCGCTGCCTGAGGAATCCCCGCGTCGCCCTGCGCGACCCGGGGGTATTTCGCTACGGTTCATATCGGTCACCGTGTCTGTTTTCCGAAGTGGCCACGGGTCGGTTTTCTGTTCCCGAGGGGGCCGAAGCCACGCGCGCGCCGGCTTCCGGGCGGCTGCCGAACACCGGGAGTGACCCCCCGGAAGGACGAGGTGACAGCCGGTGCGGACACCGGGTGGTTGTGGTACTGACCAGTCAGTACTGGAACGACATTCCCATGAGCAGCCCCCACACCCAGTCCTCCTCCGAAGGCGACACCAAGCGGGACCGCATCCTGGCCGCGGCGGAAGATCTCTGCCAGCGGGTCGGGATCGACGGCGTGAGGATGGAGGCGATCGCCGCCGAGGCGGGCGTCTCCAAGGGCACCCTCTACCGCTTCTTCGAGAGCCGAGAGGACCTCCTGCTCTCCACCCTGATCACCTCCCACGAGCTGGGGACGGCCCTCGTGATCGAGCCGACCCAGGCGCCGCCCGGGGCGATGCTCCAGCGCATCCTGGACCGACAGGCGGCGGTGCTGGCCGTCGCCTCGGAGCGGATGCCGGTGAACGTCCAGGTCTGGGGCCTCGCCGCGGGTGATCCGGAGCGACGCGAGCGTCTGATCGGCGCGCTGCGAGACCGGATCTACCCGGAGCAGACGCGATTGCTGGTCGCAGCCCTGGAGTCGGACGTCCGGGCCGGGACCTATCGCGCCGACGTCGACCCCGCGGCCGTCGCCGCGGCGCTGGTGGCCCTCTTCGACGGAACGTTGTACCGGTCCATGTTCGATCCGGCCCATGCGCACGCCGAGCGCCTGC
The DNA here is from genome assembly GCA_028278065.1 of Myxococcota bacterium. Taxonomy (GTDB): domain Bacteria; phylum Myxococcota_A; class UBA9160; order UBA9160; family JAFDET01; genus JAFDET01. The sequence continues at coordinate 22,227 of JANQFA010000052.1, read as the reverse complement.
GCACGTCGTTCCGGCTCGTACTCGATTCCATTCGCGCGCCCGCGAAGGGAGACGGCCATGGCGACCGCTGAGCGAGGGCGGCTCGGTCTGCGCGCGATCATGCTGGGTGCCGCCGCCCTGCTGCTGGCCGGCGCCTTCGCGCTCTTCGGCACGGCCCCCCGGCCCGAGCCTCCGGAGGCCGTGGGCACCCCGCCGCTCCGCGTGGAGGTCCACACCGTGGAGGCGCGACCCATGCGGCCGCGCGCCCGGCTCGCCGGGGTTCTCGAGGCCCGCCGCGACGTCGAGATCTTCTCGGAGACCCACGGTCGTCTGCTCGAGGCGGGCGCCGAGGAGATGGACTCGGTTCGCGAGGGGGCCGTGCTGCTGCGGGTCGATCCCACGCTGGCGCGCGCTTCGGTGGAGCGCGCCGAGGCGGCCCTGGCGCGCACCGAGAGCCAGCTCGAGCTGGCGCGCATCAATCTGGAGCGACGCCGTTCGCTGGTCGAGCGCCAGGTCTCGAGCGAGTCGCAGCTCGACGTCGACGAGAACGCGCAGCGCATCGCCGCGGCGGCACTGCGCGAGGCCCGGGCCCAGCGCGACGAGGCGCGGGACCAGCTCTCGAAGAAGACCATCGTCGCTCCCTTCGACGGCGTGCTGCGCAGCTTCCCCGTCGAGGTGGGCGAGTACGTGCGCGAGGGACAGCGCCTCGGCGAGATCCTCGACCTCTCCGCCGTGCGGATCAGCGTCGGCCTCACCGACACGGAGGTGGTGTCCCTGGCCCCCGGCGCGCCCGCCGAGGTGGAGGTGGAGGCCTTTCCCGGCGAGCGCTTTGCCGGGAGGGTCCTGCGCGTCGGCCGTGCCTCGGATGCCGAGACCAAGAAGTTCCCGGTCGAGGTCGAGATCCCCAACGGCGACGGTCGGCTCCTGCCGGGCATGGTCGCGCGGGTGAACCTCGACCTCGGGGTCGAGGAGCCCGTCGTGCTGATCCCCCGCGAGGCGACCATCGACGAGTTCGGGCTCCGCTTCGTCTTCCTCGTCGAGTCGAACGGAGCGGGAGCCGTGGCGCGCCGACGCCAGGTCCAGGTACGCGACGTACCCTTCCGGCCCGGCCTGCTGCGCGTGACCGAGGGCCTCGCCGCGGGCGACCGGATCGCCACGAGCGGGATCCGCCAGCTCGCGGACGGGACCCCCGTGGCGCCGGGTGGGAGCGGGCCGTGAGCCTCCCGGCGTTCTCGGTTCGCCAGATCGTGCTGGTCAACCTGCTCTTCGTGATCCTGATGGTCGCGGGCTGGCAGGTCTCCCGACGCATCCCCATCGACGTCTACCCCGACGTCTCCTTCAACACCTCGATCGTCACGACCATCTGGTCCGGCGCCTCGGCCGACGAGGTGGAGCGGCTGGTGACGACCAAGCTCGAGGAGGAGATCGACAAGATCACCGGCATCAAGAGCCTGACCAGCTTCTCGAGCGCGGGCGTCTCCGACATCGAGGTGGAGTGGGATGAGACCCTTCCCGACCTCGAGTACGAGTCCTCGATCAACGACCTGCGCGCGGCGATCGACCGGGTGAGCGACCTGCCCGAGGACGCGGAGGAGCCGGTCCTCCTCGAGCTCTCGGTCGGCGAGGTGAACCCGATGGTGATGGTCGCCGTCTCCGACGAGGAGGGGGTGGGCGAGTACACCCTGCGGGAGGTGGCGCTGGACCTCGAGAAGAGGCTGAGCATGCTGCCGGGTGTGCGCAAGGTGACGGTGAACGGCGAACGGGATCGTGAGCTCCGCGTCTACGTGGACAAGGCCCGCGCCCTCCAGTACGACCTGACGCTTCCCGAGATCAGCCGCGTGATCGCCCGCAACAACCAGAACATGCCCGGCGGCTCGTTCACCAATGCGGCGGACCAGGAGATCACGGTCCGGGGCACCGGCCAGTACACGACGCCGGCCGCTCTGGCGGCGACGGTGGTGCGCAAGAACCCGGACGGTACCCACGTGACGCTGGGCGACGTGGCCGAGATCCGGCCGGACTTCGAGAAGCGCTGGATGTTCGGCCGCTTCAACGGGAAGCCCGCGATCATGCTCGGCGTCGCGAAGCTCACGGACGCAGACGTGATCGACATGGTGGACCGGGTCCGTGACTACGTCGAGGGCTACCAGAGCCTGCTCCCGCCAGGCATCGCGGCCAAGGCCACCTGGGACTTCTCCGACTACGTCCGGGCACGCCTCGACCTGATGGGCTCCAATCTGCTGCTCGGCATCGTCTTCGTCATCTTCATCCTCTGGTTCACCGTCGGCTTCCGCAACGCGATGCTCGCGATCATCGGCGTCCCGTTCTCGTTCCTCACCGCGATGATCCTGTTTCCCCTCTTCGACGTGACGATCAACTCCTTGTCGCTGATCGGATTCGTGATGGTGTCGGGGATGCTGGTGGACGACGCCATCATCATCCTGGAGAACATCTACCGGCACGTGGAGGAGGGGAAGCCGATCCAGCGCGCGGTGGTGGAGGGCACCGAGGAGGTGATGTGGCCGGTCACCGCCGCCATCGCCACGACCATCGCGGCCTTCCTCCCGATGCTGCTCATCCAGGGGACCTCCGGGGAGTTCATGTCGATCCTCCCCAAGACCGTGATCCTCTGCCTGCTGGGCTCCCTCCTCGAGGCGCTCGTGATCCTCCCCGCCCACTACCTGGACTGGGGCACACGTCGGCGCGCCACGGACAGCCTGGCCGAGAAGGGAGAGGCGGCCAGCGGGCTCTCCGCGGCCAGCTACCGGCTGCGCGTGCGGGTGGACGATACGCTCGAGCGCATGCGCGATGCCTATGGGCGAGCGCAGAAGGCCGTGCTCCAGGTCCGCTACGCGTTCCTCTCCGCCTGCGTCGCGGGGCTCGTCTTCACCCTGGGCCTGGCCGCACACGTGCCGGTGGACCTCTTCCCCAGCGACTTCAACAACCTCTTCGTCACCCTGCGCGCTCCGACGGACTTCGGAATCGAGCAGACGGACCCGGTGGTGCGCCGCATCGAGGGCGCCGTGGACGGCCTGCGCCACGAGCTGACCGACACGATGACCATCGTCGGGCAGGGCATGACCGCCGATGACGAGCCGATCTTCAACGCCAACTACGGGCTCCTCTTCGTGGAGTTCCCGAACAGCCGCGAGAACATCGCCGACCCGAACCGGGTGCTGGGCATGATTCGGCAGCAGGTGACCGAGGCCGTGGCCGAGGACGGAGCCGGCGTGGACGACGTGCTGGTCGCGGCGCCGCGCAACGGGCCGCCGATCGGCAGTCCCGTGGCGATTCGCATCCAGTCCGACGACTATGGCCTGGCCAAGCAGGTCGCCGGGGAGGTGAAGACGGAGCTGCGCTCGCTGGCGGGCGTGTACAACGTGGAGGACAACGTCCCGGTGGGACCGCGCGAGCTGCGTATCGCCCTGGACGAACATCGCGCCTCCCTGCACGGCCTGGCCTTCGACGACGTGGGCATGGTGGTGCGCTCGGCCAACGACGGGTTGGTGTCGTCGACCTACAAGGACCCGAACTCCGACGAGGACGTGGATATCCGGGTGCTCCTCCGCGAGGAGCAGCGCCGCAACATGGCCGACCTCCTGGACCTCGAGATCCGCACGCCCGCGGGCTACCTGGTCAAGGTGCGCGACGTGGCCGACGTGGAGCTGGTGCGCGGCTTCCAGCGTCTCTACCACTTCGACGCGAAGCGTTCGGTGGTGGTCTACGCCAAGGTGGACGGCACGCAGGCGACGTCGGTCTCGGTGAACGAGGAGATGAAGGCGCGCTTCGCGGACGTGGGGAGGCGCTACCCGGGCGTCTCGCTCATCTTCGGGGGCGAGTTCCAGGTGACCGACGAGACCTTCACCCAGATGCGCCAGGCGCTCCTGGTCGCGCTGCTGGCCATCTACGCGATCCTCGCCGCACAGTTCCGCTCCTACCTGCAGCCGATCGTGGTGATGAGCGTGGTGACCTTCGCCTACATCGGAGTCGTCGTGGGAATGTGGATCATGAACACGACCGCGGGCGGCTACGCGATGTCGATGTACGTGCTGTACGGACTCGTCGGTCTGGCCGGGATCGTGGTGAACGACTCGCTGGTCCTGATCGACTTCGTGAACCAGGAGCGTGCGCGCGGGACCTCGCCGGCCGAGGCGGTGTTCATCGCCGGCAAGCGCCGCTTCCGCCCCATCCTCCTCACCACCCTGACCACCGTCGCCGGGCTGGCCCCGATGGCGCTGGGCATGGGCGGCAAGTCTCCGGTCTTCGCGCCGTTCGCGACGGCGATCGTGTTCGGTCTCGCCGCCGCGAGCCTCCTCACCCTCTTCGTGGTCCCGTCCCTCTACATGGCGGTCGAGGACCTGCGCGCGCGGCTGGGGCGAAGCCCGGCGGGTGCCGCCGGCGCGACCGTGCCCGTGGCCGGCGGCGAGTGACCCGCCGGCGCGACCGTGCCCGTGGCCGGCGGCGAGTGACCCGCCGGGAGGGCCAGGTGCCGCGCCGAATGACCCGCTAGAAGGGCCAGACGCGCGGGACGACCAGCAGGGTGACCACGCCGCAGATCACGTCCAGCGGGAGGCCGACCCGCACGAAGTCCGCGAAGCGGTAGCCGCCGGGTCCGTACACGATGAGGTGCGTCTGGTAGGTGATCGGATTGGCGAAGGCCAGATTGGCGCCCACCGTGATCGCCATCAGGAAGCCGCGCGGGTCCGCGTCCACCGCGTTGGCCGCGGCCACCGCGATGGGGAACATGATCGCGACCGCGGCGGCGTGGTGCAGCGTCTCGGCCAGCAGGACCGTGACCACGTAGATCACCACGAGGGTCGCCATCGGCCCCATCTCGCCGACGCCGCCCACCAGCACGTTGGCGATCGCGCGGGCCGCGCCCGTCTTGTCCATGGCCAGGGCGATCCCGAGCCCCGCTCCGATCACCACGAGCACCGAGATGTCGACCGCTTGCCGCACCGTGTTGCCGTTGATGCAGCGGGTGCCGAGCATGGCGCCCACGGCCAGGGGCGCGGCGATCGAGATGGGCAGGATTCCGAGGCCGGCGACGGCCACCATCGCCACCATGATCGCGACGGCGATGCCCGCCTTCTCGTAGCGCGGCTCCCCGTCCCGGTCGATCTCGCTCACCAGGTAGAAGTCCGGACTGTTGCGGTGTGCGCCGATGAAACCGGGGCTGGTCTGGAGGAGGAGGGTGTCCCCGGTGTGAATCTCGATCTCGCCGATCTTGCCCTGCACGCGCACCCCGTTGCGGTGCACCGCCACGACGGCAGCGTCGTAGACGGTACGGAAGTTGGCCTCGCGCAGGGTGCGGTTGACCAGCGGCGACGAGCGCGACACGACCGCTTCGATCATGCGCCGGGCGCCCGTCGCTGCGGGGGTCTCCTCCTCGGTGGCCGGGACCAGCCCGCGGATGCGGTTCAGCTCCACGATGGTCGAGACCACGCCGGCGAAGACCAGCACGTCCCCGGCCTCGATCGGATGGTCGGGGGAGACCGGGGTGATCACGCGCCCGTCTCGGTCGATCTCGATGAGGAAGAGCCCCTCCAGGTGGCGGAGTCCGGCCTCGTCGATGCTCTGACCGACCAGCGGGCAGTTGGGCTCGACCCGCATCGCGGTGATGTACTCGCGGCGGCTCTCGCCGAGCGCCTCGGCGGCGTGCTTCCGGTCCGGGAGCAGCCGGGGCGCCACCAGGATGAGGTACGCCATTCCGACCACGGCGACCGAGAGGCCGATCGGCAGCAGCTCGAAGAAGCCCATCGGCTCCATGCCGGCACCCAGCAGCAGGCCGGCAGCGGTGAGGTTCACGCTGGTTCCGATCAGGGTCGTCGTGCTGCCGAGGATGGTCGAGTAGCTGATCGGGATGAGGAACTTGCTGGCGGGGAGCCCGGCGCGGCGCGACCAGTCGATCACGCTCGGCGTCATCATCGCGACGATCGGTGCGTTGTTGAGAAACGCGGACAGGAAGGCCAGAGGCGGGGTGATCCGCACCAGGGCGAGCCGCGCGCTGCGCACGCGACCGAACATGCGCTGCACCACCGGCTCCAGGGCACCGGTCTCGCGCAGGCCGGCCGACACGATGAAGAGGACGCCGACCGCCCAGAGGGCCTCGTTCGCGAAGCCCAGGAAGGTCTCGGTGGGGGTCAGCACCCCGACCGCGGCGAGGGCGAAGAGCCCCGCCATCATGATGAGGTCGGGTCCCGCGACGCCGCGGACCATGGCCGCCAGCGTCAGCGCGAGGATCCCGACGGTGTACCAGCCCTGCCACTCCACCGGTGCCGCACCATACCGCGGCTTCGCGGGGTTGGGCAGCGCTGCCGGTGCAGATCGCCCACGATGGGCGACACTCGGTGCCATGCCGCTCGACGCCCGGCCCGCCGCCTTCTCCGAGAAGGGCTTCTATCTGCAGGAGTTCCGTGGGCGCACGCTCGCGCTCTGCGCGCCGGCTGCCGACGTCCGCAAGGACGGCCCGCTCGGCGACCTGGTCCGCGAGCTGGCCTCCGAGGGAATCCGCACGATCGTGATCTCCCCGGACGGCCAGGCCCTGCGCGATCTGGGCCTCCGGCTCGTGGTGCCCGGAGGCTCGGCCCGGCTCGCCGGCGACGTCTGGCGCGCCCTGCGCGACTCCCACGCCGTGGGCGTGGAGGCCGGGGAGGAGCCCGGCTTCGCGGCCGACTGTCGCAGCGTCGGAGCGGCGCTGGGCATCACCAAGCTGGTCTTCATGCAGCCCGAGGGCGGCCTCCTGGATGCGCGGGGCGAACGGGAGTCCTTCGTCGATCTCGCCGAGCTCGAGCGCAGGGTCCACGATCCGACCCAGCCGCGCGGGGCCCTGCTGCGCGAGATCCACGCGATGGTCGACGAGGCCGGCATCGCCTCGGTGAACCTGTGCAGCGTAGAGGGACTGGCCGACGAGCTCTTCACCTACGCCGGGTCCGGTACGCTCTTCACCCGCGAGCGCTACCTGGAGGTGCGTCGGCTGGGCGTGGACGACTACGATGCCGCCCACGACCTGATCGCGCGCGGCGTGGAGGAGGGCTACCTGGCCGAGCGGTCGGCCCGCGAGATCGACCGGGTGCTGGCCGGCGGCTTCGGCGCGTTCGTCGAGGGCTGCCACCTGGCGGGGATCGGAGCCCTGCTCGAGTTCCCCGGCGGCAGGGAGGCCGAGATCGCCTCCCTCTACACGCTGACCCGCTTTCTCGGAGAGGGGGTCGGCGCCCACCTGGTGCGGTACGCGGTGGAGAGCGCCGGGGCGCGCCGCCTCGAGCGCGTCTTCGCGTGCACCACCCGGGAGCGGGTGGGCGCGTTCTTCGAGCGCCACGGCTTCGAGCCGGTGGATCGCTCGGCGCTTCCGGCCGCCCGCTGGAAGGGCTACGACGCCCGGCGACGGGCGCGCCTGCACTGCTATCGCCTCGACCTCCAAGCCGAGTAGCCACCGATGGGCAGCCTCCTCGCGGTGCTGGGCTCGATCGCGCTCCTCGACAGCACGTCGATGCTGCCCCTCGCCATTCCGGTCCTGATCGCGTTGCTGGCCGGACCGCGCCCGTACCTGGCGTCCGCGGCCTACCTGGGCGGGATCCTCGCCGTCTACCTGCCAGCCGGCGTCGCCCTCGCCCTCGGAATCGATGCGATCCTGGACCGCGTCCAGCCCGAGATCGAGCGCTTCCTCACCCAGCCCACCACCCTCCACGCGCTGCTCCAGGTCGCCGTCGGCGCAGCCATGGTCGCCTTCGCCTGGAAGCTGGCCGGCGCACGCGAGAGCCGGGGCGAGGCCGGCGCGGACGAGGGGCTGTCGCCGGGCGGTGCGTTCGCCCTGGGCGCCGGATCGACGGCGCTGGGTATGCCGGGCGCGTTCCCGTACGTCGCGGCCATCGATCGCCTGCTGCTGGCGGACCCGTCCGCTTCGGGCGCGGCCCTCGCACTCCTCTACTACAACGCGGTCTTCCTGGCCCCGCTGGCCGCCATCCCGCTGGCGCGGGCGCTGGCGGGCGAGCGCGCCGACCGGGTCCTGCGCCGTCTGGCCCCCCTGGTGGACCGCTGGGGGCGCCGCCTCGTGATCGCCGTGCTGCTCGCGATCGGCCTGGTGGGCGTGGCCGACGGGGTGGGACTGCTGCTGGGCCACCCCCTGCTCCCGATCGTCGAGCCCTCCTCCGCGGCGGGGACGTCCTAGACCGGTGAGGCGATCCCGATGACCGGGCAGGCGCCCAGATCGAGGACGCGGCTCCCGCTGGTGCGGAAGGTCAGGGTCGCATTGCCCGACTCCGCGATGGGTCGGCACAGGTCGTCGTTGGCCACCATCATGACCGCATCCCACGTGCTCCCCAGACCCAGCCGGCTCGCCACGGCGAAGCGCCCGCGCAGCAGCAGGACTTCGTTGTCGCGGTGGATGATCTTCCAGTCTGCGCGGCTGGAGGGCGCCATCTCGCCTTCCTGGCGTCCACGGCGGCGCCGCCACTTCGTCAGCGAAGCGGTGCCGACCGGGTCGCACACCGACCCGTCGGCCGAGGTGGTGCGGCCGAAGATCCCGCGCTGGGTGTAGGTGAGCGGCGCCTCGACCTTCAGCATGGCAGCGCAGGTGGGGTTGTTCGGGAAGAGGAAGCGCCAGTCGCCGTCCGGAACGCTGAGAACGGCGTCGATGTACGGTCCTCGGACGATGCTCTGGGATACGTAGGATCCTTTCGGTCCCGCGCAGGCCCCGACGAGCAGGGTGAGAACGGCGAACGGAATCGCGGCGCGCTTCATGGTCTCCCTCCGGGCCGGGAGTCTGCACCACTCCCGGGGGCGCTTCAATCGGGCTCCCCGGCGCGGCGCGTGAAGAGCCGACGCAGATCGTCGAGGACCAGATAGCCGCAGGGCACCATGAAGAGGGTGATCACGGTGGCGAAGACGACGCCGAAGGCCACCGAGATGGCCATGGGGATCAGGAAGGCCGCCTGGACGCTCCGCTCCAGCATCAGCGGGGTCAGCCCCGCGAAGGTCGTGAGGGTGGTGAGCAGGATGGGGCGGAATCGCGCCACACCGGCCTGGCTCACCGCATCGTGGACGTTCGCGCCGTCCGCCCGTCGCTCGTTCACGTAGTGCACCATCACCAGGCTCGCATTCACCACGATCCCGGAGAGAGCCACGATCCCCACGACCGACATGAATGCCAGGCTGACGGGCGGACCGAGCTCGAGCCTGCCCCGCAGCAGGGGGCCGATGGTCCCCATGAACCAGTGGCCCCAGACCGCCCCTACGATGCCGAAGGGGATGACGCTCATGATCACCAGGGGCTGGAGGTAGGAGCGCAGTGGGATCGCGAGGAGCGCAAAGACCACGATCAGCGCGATCGCGTATGCGCTGGCCAGGCCGCCCATCGCGCGTTGCTGCTCGCGCTGCTCGCCGGCCAGCGAGTACGACACGCTCGGGTGGTCCGCGAGAATCTCGCCGAGTCCGCCCTCGCGCAGGCTGGCGAGCACGTCGTTTGCGGTCGTGACGTTGCGGTCCACGTCGGCCACCACGTTCACGACCCGCTTGCGGTCGGTACGGCGGATCGCCGCGTAGCCGCGGCCGCGGTCCGCCCACGCCACGGTGGCGAAGGGAACTTCGGCTCCTTCCGGCGTGCGGATGCGGATGTTCTCCAGGTCGCCCAGGGAACGCCGCTGCCACTCGGGGTAGCGGACCATCACCCGCACGTCGTCGCGACCGCGCTGGATCCGCTGCACCTCTTCGCCGTAGAAGGCCTGGCGGACCTGGCGGGCCAGGTTGCGCAGCGTGACGCCGAGAGGCTCCGCGCTCGCCTTGATGCGCAGCTTCACCTCCTCCTTGCCGGCGCGGAAGGTGTCGGAGATGTCGAAGACGCCCGGGTACTCCGCCAGCCGCTCCTTGAGACGCGCGGCGGCCACCCGGAGCTCCTCCACGTCCGCGCCTTCGAGCTGGATGTTGATCGCATCCCCGGCGGAGAAGAGGTCCGTCGCGAAGGTCAGCTCGACTGCATCCGGGATGCTCCCGGTGAGCTCCCGCCACCTCACGCCGATCTCCCGGGTGCTGATGTCGCGGTCCTCGGAGCGGATCAGCTCCAGAACCACTTCGGCCACGTGCGAGCCGCCGTCCGCCCCGCCACCGACCCCGGGTACCCGGTTCTGGCGCGCGTTGAAGGGCTGGGTCCCGACCGCCGTGAGGACGTGCTCGACCAGGCTGCCATCCGGGGCGTAGACGGGGTCGAGCTCCTCGCGCAGGCGCTGGGCGGCCTCCTCGAGCTGTCGCGCGGCCTCCGACGTGGCCTCCACGGGCGTGCCCTGCGGCATGGTGAGTCGCGCGGCGACGTAGTCCGCCTCGATCGGCGGGAAGAAGGAGAACATCATGCGCCCGCTGGCGAGCAGTCCGAGGGTCGCGATCAGGCTGGCCAGGGCGCCGGCCAACGCCGTGTAGCGCCAGCGCAGCACGGAGTCGAGCGCGGCGGAGTAGGGTCCTGCGGCCACCTTCAGCAGGGCGCTGCCGAAGAACTCCTGGATCCCCTTCCAGCGCTGCTGCAGGGGACTGCTGGGCGGCGGATCGGTGCGCTCGTGACCGTGTGCGAGGTGGGCGGGCAGGACCAGCTGCGACTCGATCAGCGAGAACGCCAGACACGCGATCACCACCTTGGCCATGGTGCCGAACACCTGGCCCATGGGGCCGGGCACCATCAGCATCGGCGAGAACGTCGCCACCGTGGTCAGCACACCGAAGACCACGGGCACCGCCACGGCCTGGGCGCCGGCGATCGAGCCTTGCAGGCGATTGCCGAGTCGACGCTGATGTGTGTATACGTTCTCGCCCACGACCACCGCGTCGTCGACGAGGATGCCCAGCACCACGATGAAGGCGAACAGGGTGATCACGTCGATCGAGAGGCCCAGCGGCGCGAACATCCAGAGGCCTCCCAGGAAGGCGATCGGGACGCCCAGCGTCACCCAGAAGGCCACCCGGGCGCGCAGGAAGAGGGCCAGCACCAGGAGCACCAGGAGGAAGCCGCTGCGTCCGTTGCGCACCAGGGTGTCGCGCCGGCTGCGCAGGGGCTTCGAGTCGTCCTGCCAGACGGTGAGCTGCACGCCCTCGGGCATGCGCAGAGCGGCCTCCTCGGCGTAGGCGGCCACGGCATCGGAGATCTCGATCACGTCCTGGCTGCCGACGCGATACACGGTCACCGCAACTGCCGGGTGGCCATCGAAGCGGGCGATCAGGTCCTCCTCTTCGAAGCCGTCCACGACGGTGGCGACGTCGCGCACGGTCAGGCGCGTTCCGTCGGGGCGGGTGCTGACCACGATCTCCTCGAACTCCGCGCCGCGGTATGCCTGGCCCTTGGTGCGCAGGAGGATCTCGCCGGCCGCCGTCTTGACGCTGCCCCCCGGCAGGTCCAGCGAGGAGCGGCGCACCGCATCGGCCACCTGGTCGAAGGTGAGCCCGTGCCGGCGCAGCGAGGCCTCGGAGACCTCGATGGAGAGCTCGGGGCGGCGTACCAGGGTGACCTCGGCCTGGGAGATGAAGGGGAACGCGAGGATCTCGTCGCGGACCCGTTCGCCGAGGGCCTTGAGGGTGAACTCGTCCGCGGGTCCGTAGATGGCCAGGTCGAGGACCGGTCGTCGCATGGTGACGTCGGCCACGAGCGGCTTCTCGGTCTCCTCGGGGAAGGTGTCGATCGCGTCCACCGCGTTCTTGATCTCGTCCAGGACGCGGTCGCCGTCGGCGCCCGAGAGCACCTCGGCCACGACGCTGCAGCGCCCTTCGACGGCCGTCGAGTTGATCTTGTCGATGCCGTCGATGCCCTGGATCTCCTCCTCGATGCGGACGCAGACGCCTTCCTCCACCTCCTCGGGCGCCGCGCCCAGGTACTCGACGGTGACGGTGACCATGTCGATGTCGATGTCGGGAAAGGTCTTCTGGGAGATCCGCGGCAGGGTCGAGAGGCCGCCCGCGACGATGATCACCATCATCAGGTTGGCGGCCACCGAGTTGGAGGCGAACCAGGCGATGGCGCCCTTCACGACGCGCTGCCCTCGGTGCGAGCGCGGACCTGCATGCCGTCCACCGGCGCATCGAGGGGAGACACCACCACTCGGTCGCCGGCCTGGGGGCCCGAGGTCAGCACGGCCTCCGTCCGCGAGGAGCGCAGCAGGGCCGCGCTCCGGATGCGCAGACGCCCGTCGGCGTCGACGACGTAGATCCGGTTGCCGGCGCGCAGGGCGCCGCGCGGCAGCACGAAGACGTCGCGCACCTCGCGGCCTCCGATCTCCGCCTCGACGAAGAGCCCGACGGCCAGCGGCGGGCGGCCCCCGTCTCCCTGGTAGGGATCGTCGACCCTCGCCACCACGTGCACCATGCGCGTGCGGGGATCGATCTCGCCCTCGGTGCGCACGACGCGACCGCGCCACTCGTGGGGCGCGCCGGCAAAGCGCGCGCGCAGCACCACCTCGGGTCCGACGGAGGCCTCGTCGCCGGTGTGCCAGAGGGGCAGATCGAGGAAGGCGAGGTCGTCGTCGTGGATCGGGAGCCGGATCTCGGCGTAGTCGGTCGCGTAGATCGTGCCGGCCGCGACGCCACGGTTCACGAACTGTCCCACGTCCACCGTCGCCGTGCGCACCCGGCCGGTGTAGGGCGCGCGGATCTCGGTGCGCGCCAGGTCGCGCTCGGCCTGGTCCAGGCTGGCGCGGGCCTCGCGCAGGGATGCGGCGCTCACCCGCGCCTGGGTGTCGGCCTTCTCCACCTGTGCCGCGCTCGCGTAGTCGCGCTCGGCCAGCTTCCGACGCCTCTCCAGCTCGGCGGAATCGCGCTTCCACTCGCTCTCGGCCCGCTCGAGACGGGCCTGGGCGCGCTCGAAGGCCACGTTGTAGTCGCGCGGGTCCACCCGGAGGAGCACCTCGCCTTCGCGGAAGAAGCCGCCGGAGCGGAAGGCGGGCGCCACCGCGACGACGCGCCCGGAGATCTCGGGGATGAGCTCGCTCTCGGTTCGGGGCTCCACCGTGCCCTGGCTGTGGACGCGCAGGCGTCGCGCCGTGGGCTCTACCTCGATGACGCGCACGAGCGGGGCCACCCGTTCGGGCTCCCGGGTCTCGCGCTCGGGTCCGGTCTTCACGATCACCAGCGCCACGAGCCCGCCGACCGCCAGGACGCCCAGCGGCGCGATCGCCTTCAGGGGAACCTTCATCGCACCTCCTCCGGGACCGACGGCGCGCGCAGGGCGGCGGCCAGGGTCGTGACGAGAACGCGCAGGCGGCCCTCGACGTCGCGCTTGGGAACGGGGCCCAGCGAGATCGCCGAGCGTCCCGACACGATGTGGAGGAGGGCCGCCACCACCAGCTGGAAGCGCTCCATCACCTCCGTCGCGGGCAGGTGGGGGAGGGCATCGCCGAGCGCGGCCAGGTAGCGCCGGCCCATCTCTCCCATCACCCGCTCGATCAGGGCGGCCACCTGCTCGGGTGGCTCGCGCACGATGAAGTGCGGCATCGGGCCGAGACCGCCCCGTGCCCACTCCTCCAGGGGCACGCGGAAGAAGGTCTCGAGGATCGCCTCGACCGGCGCCGGCTCGGGGGCCGATCGCGCCAGGACCGCGTCGAGCTGGCGGAGACGCTCGCGGTTCAGCGGCTCGATGCGTCGCAGCGCGACCTCGCGGACCAGATCGTCCTTGGAGCCGAGGTGGTAGTGGACGGCGGCCACGTTGGCTCCGGCCGCGGCGGTGACGGCCCGGAGCGAGGTGCCGGCCACGCCGCGCTCCGCGAAGAGCCTCTCGGCGGCGTCGAGGATCCGTTCCCTGGTGTCGGCGATCCGGTTCACGACCGCTCTCCCGTGCCCGCGTTTCAATCAAACGTTTGATTCAGTCTACGTCCGGTGGAGCCACGCCGCAAGCGTTAGCTTCTCCGCGTGGACCTGCTCGACGTCGTCACGCTGCCCGCCCGTCCCTTCAGCCGCAGGTGCCCGATTCCCGAGGACTTGGGGCCCCTGACCCGGGTGGGCGAGGAGGTCCCGGCGCGCGAGGTCGGCGCCACCCCGGAGGCCGTGGGGGACGCCTGGGAGGCCGCCCAGGCGCTCTACCGGACGGGTCTCTACCCCGGGATGCAGCTCTGCATCCGCTGCGACGGCGCCGTGGTGCTCGACCGGGCCCTCGGCCACCTGCGCGGGAACGGGCCGGACGATCCCGAGGACGCTCCCAAGGTGCCCGTCGAGCTGGACTCGCCCTTCTGCCTCTACTCCGCCTCCAAGGCGATCACCGCCATGGTGATCCACAAGCTGGACGAAGAGGGGCTGCTCCACCTCGACGACCGCGTCTGCGAGTACATCCCGGAGTTCGACGAGGGCGCGCGTCGCTACATCACCCTGCGCCACGTGATGGGCCACCGCGCGGGTCTCCCGAATCTCCCCAAGGACTCGGTCGACCTGGACCTCCTGGAGGATCCCGACCGCATCGTCCGGCTCCTCTGCGACGTGCCCCGCCAGTCGCGACCCGGGCAGCGCTTCGCCTACCACGCGGTGACCGGCGGCTTCATCCTGGGCGAGGTGGTGCGCCGTGCCACCGGTCAGGACATCCGCAGCGTGCTCGACAAGCAGGTGATCGAGCCGCTCGGCTTCCGCTTCATGAACTACGGCGTTTCCCCCGACCAGGTGGACCTCGTCGCCGACGACGCCCTGACCGGTCTCCCGATCCACCGCCTGGTGGAGCCGCTGGCCGAACGCATCCTGGGTGCCACCCTCGACCGGGTGATCGAGATGGCCCTCGATCCCCGCTTCCGCACCGGGATCATCCCCGCCGCCAACGTGATGGCCAGCGCCCGCGAGCTGTGCGCCTGGTACCAGTGCCTGCTGAACGAGGGCGAGCTCGACGGCGTGCGCGTGTACGAGCCCAAGACGGTGCGCCACGCGGTGAACGAGCACTCCTACTTCGAGTTCGACATGACCCTGCTCGTCCCGCTTCGCCACGGCCTGGGCTTCATGCTGGGGAGCCAGTGGGTGAGCCCCTGGGGCCTGGCGACCCCGCGCGCCTTCGGTCACGTGGGTCTCAGCAACATCTTCGGCTGGGCCGATCCCGACCGCCGCATCGCGGTGGCCCTCACCACCAGCGGCAAGCCCACCGCGAGCCCGGAAATCGCTCGCCTGGTCCAGCTCATCGCCCGCATCGGCGACGCCTTCCCGCCGCTCGGCTGAGCGCGCCCCACGCTCCGAGGGCGAGGTATGCTCTCTTCACGGCCGCCCACCGCGGCCGCAAGGAGGGGTCCATGTCGGGCACGCGTCTGGCGGTCCTGGGATCGCTGGCTCTCGGACTGGTCGTCGGCTTCTTCCTCTTCGGAGGCACCTTCTACAAGGCCGCCATCGGCCTCGATCCGAGCGCCTTCCTGGGCGGGGAGGTGATGGACCGGATCGGAAGGCTCTTCGTTCCGGACATCGGGATGACCGCCGGGGGCGTCGCGCTGGCCGTGACGTTCCTGCTGGCAGCCGGCTTGGCGGCGTTCTTCTGGGTGCGCAGCTCGGTGCGCAGCTCGGTGGATCCCGAGCGACGGACCTTCCTGACCGGAACGGCCGCCGGAGCGGGCACGGCGCTCGGCGCGCTGGCTCTCGGTGCGGGCGCCGGGCTGGCCCGGGGCTTCCGCGGCGTGGGCAACGACGGCCACGGCTGGGGGGAGCAGGCGGGCAAGATCTTCGTGCCTGCGCCCTACACCCACCCGGAGTACGACGACGCCTGGAAGGAGAGCCGCGTCCAGGCGCATCGGCGCCTGGGCCGCACCGGCTGGGAAGTCTCCGACATCGTTCTCGGAACCGGCCGCATCTCCGGCGAGAAGGGCGAGCTGGTGGGGCGACTGGCCCTCTCGCGGGGCGTCAACTACTTCGACACGTCGCCGGACTACTCGGGCTCGGGAAGCGAGCAGGCCATGGGCCGCGTGATCGCGGAGGTTCCGCGGGACTCGATCTTCGTCGCCACCAAGTTCTGCACGCCGAACGGTCACCTCCCGGCGGGCTCGTCGGTGGCGGACTACGAGCGGGTCATCGAGGAGAGCCTGGGTCGCCTCGGTCTCGACCATGTCGACCTGGTGCACATCCACTCCGTCGACGAGGTCGACCGGCTGATGGACCCGAACGTCCACGAGGCCTTCGATCGTCTCAAGGCAGCCGGCAAGGTCCGCTTCCTCGGCTTCTCCACGCACACGCCGCGCCTGGAGGAGGTGACCGACGCGGCGATCCGCTCCGGCCGCTTCGACGTGATGATGCTGGCCTACCACCACGGCATCTGGCCCGGCCTGAAGGACCTGATCCACCGCGCCCGCAGCGAACAGGACATGGGCGTGGTGGCGATGAAGACCCTCAAGGGCGCCAAGCACCGGGGGCTCGAGGACTTCCAGCCCTACGCCGACAGCTACGCCCAGGCCGCGCTCAAGTGGGCGCTCTCCAACCAGGACGTCTCGTGCGCCGTGGTCTCGTTCTTCGAGTTCCAGCACGTCGACGAGTTCCTCCACGCCTCCGGCCAGCCCTTCACCACGGCCGACGCGGAGGTCCTGAAGCGGTACGACGCCCAGGTGGCCGGGACCTACTGTGCGCCTCACTGCGGTGCGTGCCTGTCCTCGTGTCCGGAAGGCGTCCCCATCCACGACGTCCTGCGCCACCGCATGTACTTCGAGGACTACGGCTGGGAGAAGCTGGCGATGGACGGCTACGCGAAGCTCGCGAGCGATGCGTCCGCGTGCTCCGGCTGCAGTGCGCCCTGTCTGGGAAGCTGCCCGCTCGGCATCGACATCCCCACCCGCACCAGCCATGCTCACGAGCTGTTGACCGTCGGCTGATCCAACGCCAGCGAAGAGAAGAGGAGGGTGCGGTGCAGCCTGCCGCCATTCGTGGATTCGTCTGTCTCGTCATCCTGATCGCCGGAGCGCTCTGGCTGGCGCCCGCCGGCGAAGCCGAGCCGCCCCCCGTGCAGACGCCGTCCTCCGAGGACCAGATCCGGTCCGCGCTGTTCGGCGGCGTTCCGATGGACCGCTGGAAGGAGGGGCTCCTCTTCGAGGGCATCCGGCCGCAGCCGTGGCTGCAGAGCGCCGCCAACTGGTTCCCGGGCACCGAGGAGGTGCAGCCGAACGAGATGCGGATCACGTTCATGGGCTCTGCGCCCATGATCCGGCCCGGCCAGATGAACACCTCGATCTTCGTGGAGCTGGGCAACGGCGACAAGTTCGTCTTCGACATCGGCGAGGGCTCGGTGGCCAACTACGTGGCCGCGCGGGTGGCGCTGAACGAGCTGAAGAGGGTCTTCATCACCCACCTGCACGTCGATCACTTCGGCGCGCTTCCCTACGTGTGGATGTTCGGAACCTGGGCCGGCGGCTGGCACGAGAACCTCGAGGTCTTCGGCCCGTCGGGTCGCACGCCCGAGTACGGCACCGCGAAGATGGTCGAGGGCATGAAGATGATGACCAACTGGCATCGCGACGCCTTCGACGTCTTCCCGGTGGGGAAGGGCTGGGACGTCAAGGTCCACGAGTTCGACTTTCGCGACAACGGCGGTCTCGTCTACGACCGGAACGGCGTGAAGGTGATCCACTGGCAGCGCTCCCACGCCAAGGACGGAGCGTCCGCCTATCGTCTGGACTGGAACGGTCTCTGCTTCGTGTGGACCGGCGACGGTCGCCCGAGCAAGCTCGACGCCAAGTACGCCAAGGGCTGCGACGTGTACGTCACCGAGCTGCAGCCGGAGGTGGTCGAGATCAACTCCGGGGTGCAGGGCGTGCCGCCGTTCCTCGGTCGCTACACCATCGACACGCACCACACGCCGGCGTACGCGGCCGGCTACGTGGCCAACCAGGTGCAGCCGCGCATCTTCATGACCACCCACATGAACTTCGACCCGTTCCTCAACGAGGAGACCGTGGCCGAGGTCCGGGAGCACTGGAAGGGGCCGTTCCACTTCGGTGCGCCCGACGGGATCGTGGTGAACGTCACCAAGGAGAGCATCTGGGTGCGCGAGGGGATCCTGCCGGACTACCCGAACAGCCGTGCTCCCCAGTTCGACCTGACCAACGGCCAGCTCATCGTTCCGCATCCCCGAAACGACCGCGCGGACATCCAGGAGCCGTTCGTTCGCGAGCAGCAGATCGATCCCAAGGAATACTACCCGGAGGGCTACCACCCCGAGCTGCTCGAGGAGTGGCCCGTCCCGGGCGACCTGGTGATTCCCGTCGAGGCCCTGCCGGAGAATCTCAAGGAGAGCATGGGCGCCGAGTGGCGGCTGCGCGAGAAGAACCGCAGGGCGCTCGAGGCGCAGGGCGACAAGCCGTAGCGCGCGGGAGAGAAGCGCCGCGGTGAACTTCCGGGCGAACTTCGTCTACGGCCTGCTGGTGCTGGTCCCGATCGGCATCCTCGTGATCCTCGTGGTCGAGGCGGTCGAGGTGCTGAACCAGATCGCGGTGCCGCTGGCGGGCCTCCTGGGTCTGGAGATCAGCCCGCTGGTCGGAGCCACCGGGGTGGTGGCCGGCCTCCTGCTCCTCGTCGTGACCTCGTACCTCGTGGGATCGGTGATCCGCACCGAGCTGGGCTCCTGGTCCTTCGAGAAGGTCGAGGACCGGCTGCTGGCGCAGATCCCCGGCTACAAGATCGTCGGGAACATCCTCAAGGGCTTCGCCGGCGAGGAGGAGGCGCGCTACCGGGCGGCCCTGGTCGACCTGTACGGGGGCGGGGCGTCGGTGCTGGGCTACGTGATGGAGGAGCTTCCGGACGGGCGTCTGGCGGTCTTCGTCCCGATGTCGCCCACGCCGACCATGGGCACCGTGCACATCGTCGACTCCAAGGCGGTCACGCTCCTGGACTCGGCGATCGACGCCACCGCGGCCATCTCGGAGTGGGGAATCGGCACGGGGCGCGCCGTGACCGGTGACCCGAACCGAGTCAGTCGAAGCGAACCGTGAACGAGAGCTCGTCGATCAGCGCGCGGGAGTCCGAAGGCCCGGCTGGTACCAGATCGCCGAGGTGATGGCGCGCTCCTGGAGCGTGGCCGGCTCGGGAGGCGGCACGCCGAGGGCCGCGGCGTCGTAGGTGGACCAGCGCGGCGTCGGGATCTCGAGGACCCGGGCGTAGTAGAAGGCCTCCTGGGACGGCTCGAAGTCGGGGTCCGACCAGGTGGCGCGGAGCTCTGTCGCACCGATCGTGTTCTCGTAGGTGGCTCGCGCCACGTCCACCGTACTCCCCACCGGCTGCACACGGCGGGTCGCGGGGTCTGCGAGGCGTTCACCGGAGGCCGACACGTCGTAGATCCGCTCGTGGCTGACACCGTCGCCGTCGGTCCATCCCTTCACGATCTGGATCCGGTCGAGGTTCGCTCCCAGCGGGTCCTTCGCTGCCGCGACCAGGAAGAGCGGCGATGCATCCGTCGCTTCTCGAACCAGGCTACCGCCCATCGGCACGCCGCCGGCGTAGGCGTCCCGGACCCAGTCGGGACCGTCGAGGGCGGACGCTTCGAAGCCCCAGCCTGCGAAGAAGCGCACGCGAATGCGCGGACCGGACGTCGCGTAGGTCTCCTTGCGCCGCAGGGCGTCGAAGAGCGCGGTGCGGGTGTTCTCCTCGGCCCAGACGGCGGCCAGGCCGGCCGCGCTCCAGTTGAGGCCCCGGTTCTGGCTGCGTGGCAGGAAGTGGCTCGTGCCCAGCCGCATGCCGATCGTGCCATCGATCAGCGGGAGCTTGCCGTGGTAGCGGTCCTCTTCCACCGACGAGCTGGCGTTGTGCGAGTCGCTGCTGCCGATGAACCCGAACCGGTAGGGGTTGAATCCCTCGCTCGCCGAGAGCTCCAGGCCGGTGCGCAGCGCATGGCGGGCGTAGCCGCCGCGCGGCTCGCTCAGCCCTCCCCGGGCGCTCAGCATCTGGTCGTAGACCTCGAAGGCCGCGAACTCGTCCTCGCTCGAGAGGATGGGGTGGGTCTCGGACGAGCCTTTCACCTGGAGGATCTCGCTGATCGGCTCGTTCTCCATCCGCGTCGCGGCGTAGTCAGCGTCCAGGGCGGATCCGTCGAAGCGGACGCGCTCGTACATCCTCCCCTGGCTCACGTTGCCGTTGTGGGGGATGGCCAGCGCGTCCATGCCCTGCCTGCGCTGGGCCGCGAGCGCCCGCCAGAGATCCTCGGGATCGTCGGAATCGCGGGAGCTGAAGGGGAGGTCGGGGACCCGATCGGAGCGGTAGATCACGTTGCGATGCAGGTTCGCCTCCCCGGGCATCGAGCTCCACTCGTAGCCGATGAAGGCCGTGAACCGGCCCGGCTCGTCGTGGCGCTCGGCTGCGGCCACGATCTCCCGCCAGGCGCGCGCGGAGACCTCGGGGTCGTTCTCTCCGAACGTCTCCTCCCGGGTCTCCCGGCTCCCCATCTTGAAGAGGCTCGTGTGGACGAAGTTGGCCGTGATGCGGAGACGGCTCCCGCTCTCGAGAACTTCGCGAATCCGCGCGCCGGGGTCGTTCCCGGGCCCGCCCCGGTGCCGCGCCAGGCCCAGGTACTCCGAGTGGTCCGTCACGGCCGCGAAGTCCAGGGGCCGGGAGGCGCGGATCGGATAGCCGAGGCCGTGCTGGATCGTGCCGCCCTTGGCGTAGACGTAGGCGTCGTCGGGGAGCGCGGTGACGCCGAACGTGTAGGCGTCGTAGGAGTACGAGGTGTGGATGTGGAGATCGCCCCAGAAGAGGTTCCGCCGGGCGTCGTAGCCGAGATCGCGGAGCGCCGGAGGCGGAGCCCCGAAGCGCGGATCGCTCACGGGCTCGAGAGTCGGGTCCCGCACCTCACCGCAACCCCCGAGCAACAACGCCGTCGCGGCGATCCACTTCCAGCCGGAGCGCAGCATCGAAGCTCGGAGTATAGGCCCGCGCGCCCGAGCGCGAGCGATCAGCGGCCGCGAGGCCGCGGCAAACCTGGGCCGGAGGTGGACTGTAAGCCGGGTCCTGTTCCCCGCTTCGGTCGCCCTCGGCGGGGCGAGGATCATTCATCTAGGCGACGCGTTGCCGCGCCGCTCGAGCGCTCTCACCCGCGCACTGCCGCGTCTCCGCGGTTCGGGCGGGCCGCCCTCGACAGTGCGCCTATTCGAGCTTGCTCCGGGAGGGGTTTGCCCCGCCGCCGGTCACCCGGCTGTCGCGCGTGGGCTCTTACCCCACGATTTCACCCTTGCCTGTGCCTCCTCCGGGGCCCCCCTCTCACAAGGGATCCCGGGATCGCCGGCCATCGGCGGTGTGGTTTCTGCGGCACTTTCCCTCGGGTCGCCCCGGGTCGCCGTTAACGACCTCCCTGCCCTGTGGAGCCCGGACTTTCCTCCCGCGGGCGGTGCTTGCCCGCCGGCGATCCTCCGTCCACCTCCGACCGCGGGAGATTGTAGCAACCCCCCGCTGTTCAAGGGAAATCCGGGGCCTTCCGATGACACCGGAATGCTCGATCTCGCCAGTCAGGACATCCGTGTCCTCTTCCTCCTGGCCCTGGGGC
The DNA here is from genome assembly GCA_028278065.1 of Myxococcota bacterium. GTDB lineage: Bacteria > Myxococcota_A > UBA9160 > UBA9160 > JAFDET01 > JAFDET01. The sequence continues at coordinate 818 of JANQFA010000052.1, read as the reverse complement.
TGGGCTCCGGGATCCTCTGGTTCGGGGGCGGCCTCAAGCGCTGGCGCCGGCTGCGCCTGGTCCAGGACACGCCCACCTCGAAGGTGCGCTCGATGGCGATGGGGCGCGTGGAGGTCCACGGCCGCGCCGAGGGCAAGGCGGCCCTGGAGGCCCCCTTCACCGGCGCCTCCTGCGTCTGGTTCCGCTGGGCGGTCGAGGAGGAGGTACGTCGCAACCGCCACAAGTCGTGGAAGACCATCGCCCGCGGTGGCTCCGACGCCTGGCCCTTCTATCTGGAGGACGAGACCGGCCGCGTGCTGGTCGACCCGCGCGGTGCGGAGGTGGAGATCCCGGTCGACTACCGCTCCACCCGTCCCGAGCGCGCGCAGTCGATCGCCGCGTTCCTGGAAGGGGAGGGCGTCTCGACGCGCAGCTTCTTCGGCTGGAGGCGCAAGCTCCGCTTCAGCGAGTGGCACATCGCGCCGGGCGAGTCGGTCTACGTGCTGGGCGTCGCCCAGGAGCGCGGGGATCTGGCCGCCGAGCGCCGCCGCCGCATCACCGAGAAGGTGATGGCGCTCAAGGCCGACCCGGAGGCGATGGCGCACCTCGACCTCGACGGCGATGGCCACGTCTCGGTGGACGAGTGGGAGGCCGCCCGCAGCGCCGCGGTGCAGTCGGTGGAGTTCGAGGGCGTCGAGGACCGGGTGGTGATCGGTGGCGATCCCGACGGCTCCGCCCCCTTCTACCTGGCCGACCGTCACGAGACCGCGATCGTCGCGAGCCACCGCTGGCAGGCGGCGCTCGGCGTCTTCGGCGGTGCCGCTCTGGCCCTCGGATGC
>JANQFA010000044.1 GCA_028278065.1 Myxococcota bacterium | reverse complement strand
GGAAGGATCGTGCGCGGGCAGCCATGCCCCGCCAGAGGGCAATCCCCGTGCCAGGCACAATCGTCGGAACACAATCTTACAAGGAGGCCGGATCACCGGGAGGCCTCGTCGAGGAGCTCCACCGGGTGGGCGACCCGGGCCCGCAGGCCCCTGCGCCGCACTCCGGCGCGGATCTGCATGATGCAGCCCGGATTGCCCGTGGCGATGACGTCCGGATCCACCGCGGCCAGGGCGGCCATCTTGCGCTCGAGGACGGCGGCGGACATCGCGGGCTCGATGAGGTTGTAGGTCCCGGCGGCGCCGCAGCAGGCGTCGGGCTCCGCGTGCTCCACCAACTCCAGGCCCGGAACCCTCGCCAGCAGGCTGCGCGGCGCGGCGGCCACCCCCTGTCCATGGACCAGATGGCAGGGATCGTCGTAGGCGACACGCAGGCGGAGCTCGCCCAGGGGAGCGCGCCAGCCCGCCTCCTCGAGGAACTCGCAGACGTCGCGCGTCTTCCCGGCCAGCGCTTCGCCGGCCTCGCCCAGATGAGCTCCGGCCTCGCGAAGGAACGCGCCGCAGCCGGCGGAATTCACGACGAGCGCGTCCAGGTCGTCGGCGGCGAACGCCTGCGCGTTGCGGGCGAGGAGCTCCGTGCCGAGATGCGCATCGCCGGCGTGGGCCTGGAGCGCGCCGCAGCAGCCCTGGCCCGTGCTCGCCACCACGTCGAAGCCGTTGCGAGCCAGGATGCGCGCCGTCGCGGCGTTGACTGCGCCGAAGAGCTCGGGCATGACGCAGCCGATCAGGATTCCGACCCGCCCCCGCCGCGCACCTTCCGCCGGGGTGACGGGCGGGAGAGGAACACGCTCGGCGCGGGGCGGGACGTCGGGCGCGAGATCGCGCAGGTCCGGAGCAAGCAGGCGCAGAGCGAGACGGTCGAGCCCCAGGGTCCGGCCCAGAGCGAGGAGCGAGACCAGTCGGCGCAGCCGACGCGGGTAGGGCACCACCTTGCGCAGCGCGAAGCGCTCGATGCGACGCGACGTGCGCTCGTCGAGTCCCGCCTCGGCCACCCGGGCCCGGGTGCGCTCCAGGAGCGCGCCGTAGCGAACGCCCGACGGGCAGGCGGTCTCGCAGGCACGGCAGCCCAGACAGAGGGCCGCCTCCTCGGCCAGGACCTCGCCCAGCGGGATCTCGCCCTCGGCTACGCCGCGCATGAGGTAGATGCGGCCGCGCGGCGAGGAGGTCTCGCGTCCCGTCTCGATGTAGGTGGGGCAGTGCTGCAGACACAGCCCGCAGTGCACGCAGTCGAGGGTGCCCGGGTGCAGATCGGCCAGGGGCCCGGCGGGGGGAGCGGAACCGGACGCCATCAGATGCCGCCCGCGAAGCGGCCCGGATTGAGGACGCAGTCGGGATCGAAGCGCTCCTTGACCGCGCGCATCAGCGCACCCGCCGGCCCCGGATCGCTGAAGACGTCGCGACCGGCCTTGCTCCAGGCGGGCGCCGATTCCAGCACCCAGCTCCCTCCACCGGCGCGCGCCGCCGCGGACACCGCCCGGAAGGCCGCGTCCACGTCCCCTGCATCGGCGCCCTCGTGGAGTGGAAAGCGCGCGTACAGGAATCCGACGCCGGGCCACGCGACCAGGCTCGCGCCCGCGCGCCCGAGCGGCAGGGCGGCGTGCTCCATGCGAGCCGGAACGGCCACGATCCGGAAGCGCAGGTCGTTTGCCGGGCTGGGAAGTACCTGCAGGCGACCGAGCGCATCCAGCGCCTCGGGCTCCGCTTCATCGACGTCGTCGAGGAGCGCGCGATCGCGCCGCAGCGTCTCGGGCGCCCCGCCCAGCTCCACGAGCAGGAGCCGGCGCCCGCCGCCCGGGCCGTCGCGGTCGACCTCCAGCGCCAGGTCTGGATCGACCAGCACCACCGCGCGGGCGGTCGACAGCGCGGCGGCCCGCGCGCCGCGCTCGAAGGCGGGCGCGTCGTCGGAGAGCCACGCGCGCAGGACCGAGCGCGCCTCGGGCCGGGGGCGCAGGCGCAGCCATGCGGACTCGATCACCCCCAGGGTGCCGAAGGCGCCCGTGTGCAGCCGCGCCAGGTCGTAGCCCGTCACGTTCTTCACCACCCGGCCTCCACAGACGGCCCGCTCGCCGCTCGGGTGCGCGACGCGGAGGCCCAGCACGTGGTCTCGCGGAGGACCGTGGCCGAGCACCCGGGGCCCTGCCGTCGCCGAGGCGATCGCTCCGCCCACGGTGGATCCGGCGTCGGGCGACGCGAGAGGCAGCTCCCAGCCGGCCTCCTCGGCAGCCGCGGCCAGCACGGCGAGGGACGTCCCGGCCCCGACGTGGGTCACGCCCTCGTCGGCGTCGAGGACGTCGATGCCGGTGAGGCGCTCGGTCGAGAGCAGCACGTCGGCGCGGCGCGGTGCGTTTCCGATCCCGAGGCGCGTGCCGCCGCCGCGCACGATCGCCGCAGCTCCCTCCTCGCCCAGGACCCGCAGGGCCGCGACCAGCGCGTCGCCGTCGGCAGGCCGCGCCGACAGCTCGGGAACGAGGCCGTCCACCTCTCGGGCACCGCCCTCCTCGACGGCGTCCTCTCCGAGGGTCGCACCGAGCCGCGCCGCCAGGCTCACAGGGGGACCTCGTCGTAGCCGCGCGCCTTCGGGTCGGACTCCACGCAGAAGCGCGTCGTCGGAAACACCTTGCCCGGATTGCAGACGCGCTCCGGGTCGAACGCGGCTCGCAGTCGGCGCATGGGCTCCAGGTCGTCCTCGTCGTAGACCAGGCCCAGGAAGTCCCGCTTCTCCGTGCCGATGCCGTGCTCGCCACTGATCACGCCGCCGGCCTCGACGCAGGTACGCAGGATCTCCTCGCCGGCCGCCATCACCCGGGCCAGCTCGTCCGGATCGCGCCGGTCGAAGGAGATGTTCGGGTGCAGGTTGCCGTCGCCGGCATGGAAGACGTTGGAGAGCTTGAGCCCGTAGCGGTCGCCGATCGCACAGACCTGCTCCAATACCTCGGGCAGGCGCGGACGCGGCACGACTGCATCGTGCACGTAGAGGTCGGGCGCCAGGCGCCCCATCGCTCCGAAGGCGCCCTTGCGCGCACGCCAGAAGCGGACGCGCTCCTCCTCGTCCCCGGCGACCTCCACCCGGTCGGCCCCTTCGCGGGAGCAGAGGTCGACGACGGCTGCACACTCCCGCGCCAGCGCTTCGGGCGCCCCATCGAGCTCGGCGATGAGGACGGCGCCGGCATCGGTGGGCAGGCCGGCCGCGTAGACCGAGTCCTCGACCGCGCGGATGGTGCGCTGGTCCACGATCTCCATCGCCGCCGGCACGAGTCCCTTGCGAATCACCGCGCCGACGGCGCGACAGGCCGACACCACGTCGGGGAAGATCGCCAGCAACGTCTCCACGGCCTCCGGCCTCGGCACCAGGCGCACGGTCACCTCGGTCACGATGCCCAGCGTGCCCTCGCCTCCGATCACCGCGCCGCGCAGGTCGTAGCCGGGATCCCAGCCGGCCACCGAGCCCAGGCGCAGCACCTCGCCGTCGGGCAGCACGAGCTGCAGCGCCAGCACGTGGTGGGTGGTCGTCCCGTACTTCAGCGTGTGGGGGCCGCCCGAGTTCTCCGCCACGTTGCCGCCGATGGTACAGACGGCCTCACTCGACGGATCAGGGGCGTAGAAGAGACCGTGGGCGGCGACGGCCTTCGCGAGGTGGGCGTTCACGACGCCCGGCTGTACGACGGCCCAGCCCTCCGCCGCGTTCACCTCGAGCACCCGGTTCATTCGCGAGCACTCGATCACCACCCCGTCCTCCAGGGCGAGTGCGCCCCCCGAGAGGCCGGTGCCCGCACCGCGAGGCACGAACGGAGTCCCGGCGCGCCGGCACGCCTTCACCAGCCGGGAGACCTCGTCCGTGTCGCGGGGCAGCACCACGGCGGCGGGCCGCGCCCGGTGCAGGGTCAGCCCGTCGCACTCGTAGGCGAAGAGCTCTTCGGGCCGATGCAGGACACGCTCGGGGCCGACCACGGCGCGCAGCGCGTGCACCAGCCCGTCGCGCGGGGCTGCAGGCGTCACGCCGGCGAGTCTACCCGAGGCCGAGGCGGTCGAGATCCTCTTCGGAGAGGCCGAGGTAGTGACCGATCTCGTGGGTCACCGTGATCTGGATCTGCTCGACCAGATCGTCCTCGTTCCGGCACATCCGCTCCAGGTTGCGCTTGTAGAGGATGACCCGGTCGACGTCGGGCGCGGGCTGCGAAACGCTGGCCTCGGTGCGCGGGATCCCGATGAAGAGCCCCAGGATCTGGGGCGACACGTTCTCCTGCTCCACCATCTCGGCGGAGGGATACTCCTCGATCAACACGGGAACGTCCGCCACGTACTCGCGGATCGAGCGCGGGAGGTTGCCGAGCGCCTCGTCCGCCGCGCGCTCGAAGGCGCGGCTGTCGATCTCGGTCGGCATCGGGTAGTGGTCCGGGTCCAGGGCATCCGAGCGCTCGAAGCAGCGCGCGATCTCCTCCGGATCGGCCCCGGTGCGCTCCAGGACGAGGCC
>JANQFA010000037.1 GCA_028278065.1 Myxococcota bacterium | reverse complement strand
CAGCGAGAGGCCCTGGCCGAGAGCGAGGCGCGTCTCGCCGACCTGCCCCGCGACGATGCCATGGTCGAGTCCTTCCTGGTGGGCGGAGCCGCCCTCCGCCAGCTCGTGCTCGATCCCGCACTTCCCGAGCCGATCGTCCCCGCCGCCGAGCGGCGTGCCCTCATCGAAGCGGCCCGCCACTACGATGCCCTCGGGCGCGCGGTCTGGGCCGGCTGGCTCGGCGACGACCGATCCCGACCCGAACACGGCCCGGTGGGCGTGCGGGGACCGCGTGGCGGCTCCGACCTCATCACCGGCGCCGCAGGAGCCTGACATGGAAGCCCAAGCCACCCCGAGCGAGGCGACCGACGCCAAGCCCACCCACTGGCGCGAGGTCCTGACCGCCCAGGAGATCCGCGAGCTGGCCGAGCTGGACGACTGGCGCGGCTGGTGGATGATCGCCTTCAACTGGCTGGTGGTCTTCGCCGCCATGGCCATGGTGGCCGTCTCGCCCTGGTGGCTCTGGATCGTGACCGTGCCCCTCGCGATCGCCATCATCGGAGCCCGCCAGCTGGGCTTCGCCGTGGTGATGCACGACGCGTCCCACTACGGTGTCTTCAAGACCCGCTGGCTGAACGACTGGGCGGGCAACTGGCTCGCCGCCTACCCGGTGTGGGCCGATATCGCTCCCTACCGCGGCTACCACCTGCAGCACCATGCCAAGAACTGGACGAAGGAGGATCCGGACCTCGACCTGGCCACCAAGTTCCCGGTCACCCCCACGAGCATGAAGCGCAAGATCTGGCGCGATCTCTCGGGCCAGGTCGGCTGGAAGCGCGCCAAGGCCATCCTGAAGCGCGACCTGGCCGGGGTGGCGGGCAAGACCCGGCGCGACACGTCCGTCGCCTTCGGCAAGAACGCCGACAGCGGCTCGCCCGGCTGGAAGAACCTGCGGGGCGTGGTGATCACCAACCTGGCGCTCCTCGCCCTGCTGACGGCGGTGGGCCATCCTGCGCTCTACCTGCTCTGGGTCGTCGCCTGGTTCACGACCAACAGCCTGGTGACCCGCATCCGCTCGATCGCCGAGCACAGCATGTGCTGGGATCCGAGCGACCCGCTGCGCAACACGCGCACGACCCTCGCCAGCCCCCTGGAGCGGCTCTTCATCGCGCCCAACTACGTGAACTACCACCTCGAGCACCACCTGCTGATGACCGTGCCGGGCTACAAGCTGCCCCGCCTCCACGCCCTGCTGCGCGACCGCGGCGCCCTGGACGATGCCCTCATCTCGCGCGGCTACCTCGGCGTGTTGCGCCAGGCGGCCTCCAAGCAGGAGGCCCGCGCCGCGGCCTGAGCGGGAGCTCGGCTGGAGGAGACGCCTCGGGGCCTTGCCTGCGGCGGTTCGGACTGTTACCGGATCCGGGCATGATCGTTCCCGCGCCGCGCGCCGCAGAACGCTCTCCCGCGCGGATCGGCCGGGAGTTCCGGCGTCGCGTCGCCGCGGGTCTGCGCATCCTCCCGTCGGGCAGCGCCCGCAGCGACCCCCAGGGCCTGCTCCACGCGGGCTACACCCCCCGACACCGGATCGACCTCTTCGACACGACCTTCTACCTGACGGGCGTGCGGCAGAACGAGTACATCCGCTTCTTCGTGGCCTACGTGACCCAGGGCAGCCGCGCCTGGCCGCGCATCTTCTACAAGGACGTCTCGCTGATCTGGCGCTCGGCATCCCACACGGCGCGTCTCGGGGGACACCTCTGGATCGGCAAGGGCGACACCACCACCTACTACGAGGGCGGGGCCGAGTGCCTCACCTCGCGCGAGGAGACGACCGATCTCCCGGTCGAGCTCCAGAGCGGTCTCGAGGAAGTGCTGCGCACCAGCGAGCGCATTCCCACCGACCACCGCGCGCCCTTCCTCGTGCTGCACCACGGGCCCGAGGGACGCATCGAGCCCTACCGCGACTTCAGCGGGCCCCGCAGGCGCGCCCAGGCGAACGCCTCGCACCTCCCCAACCGGGGGCGCCGGGTCGCGCGCTTCACGCGCCGCAACGACCCCACATCGCTGCGCTTCACCCGCGGCTACGAGCCCGACTTCCAGCGCGGCGTCCTCGAGGAAGACGGGCTCAGGAGCCGGCTCTACGGCGGGCGCGTGCGTCGCTTCCGCATCCTCTCGACGAACCGGGAGATCCAGTACCTCTTCATGGCATCGCCCCGGCACGTCTGGATCATCCCGCCCCAGGCCACCACGACGGAGCTCTCGAGCTTCGGCCTGCGCCTGGTCGATGTGGTCGCCGACGACGACCTGTTCGTCCCGGGCTACGAGTACCACTTCGTCGAGGACGACGGCTCGCTCTTCAGCCAGATCCCCAAGGGCTTCGCCGGCCCCCCGAGCCCCCAGGACGAGAACCGGGCCGACGCCTCGCCTTGGATCGACAAGCTGCCGGTCGTGCGCGACTTCCGGCGACGGGTGCTCGGCCGCTCCTAGCCGCTCTTCAAGTCGATCCTCCGAAAGCCCGACAAGTGCCTGTAATCCCAATCCTTGGAGGGCACGATGACACGAGCGACCCGGATCGGGCTCCTGCTCCTGACCTTGCTTCTCGCGGCCCCGGCCGCCCGCGCCGACAGCCTGCTCACCCACGAGCGGATCATGGGGATGTTCAACGCCATCGAGCGCGCGGTGCAGCGCAAGGACGCGGACGGCGTGGTCCAGCACTTCGCTCCCGGCTCGGTGATCCGGCTCGTCATGCCCCCGGCCGCGGGAGGCCAGACCGTCGAGATGAGCGTGCCCCAGTACAAGGCCATGCTGACCCAGGGCTGGGCGATCGGCGGTGCTTCGTCCTACGCCGTCGAAGACATCCAGATCCAGATCAGCGAAGACGGACGCTCGGCGAAGGTCACGGACACCACCGTCGAGACCATGACCGTCGAGGGCCGCACCCTCTCCTCGCGCACCCGCGAGGAGTTCTCGGTGGAGCTCATCGACGGCAAGGCGCGCGTCACCGAGCTGACCGGGCGGGTGCAGATGTAGGGAGCGGACCGGCCGGGATCCCGGGCCGCTCGCGGTGCGTCAGGGGGCGTCGACCAGGGAGGCGAAGCAGAGCTCCTCCTCGCGGCGCGTATCCAGGATCTCGCTCCCGAACGGGTTGGCGACGTGGATCGCGCCCACCTTGGCGTGCTTCGGCTCGCCCTTGGCGCGCTTCGCCTTGTAGCAGAGCAGGTGGTGGCGTTCGTCCGCCAGCCCCTCGTCGTTCTTGTCGCTGGGGATGCAGATCCGGGATGGCTTCTTCAGCTCGAAGAGCTTCGCCTGGCCGAACTGATCGACTGCCGCGACCTCGATGCCCTTGGGAAGCTCCTCGGCGCCCTGTCCCCGCTTCACCTGGTAGCAGGCGAAGTGCTCCACGCCCGGGTCCAGCGGAGGCGCCACGGGGCCGCCCAGGCTCTTGGCGCTCGGGACCAGCAGGACCCGCTCCTTCACCGTGCGCAGCCCCAGGGAGCCGAAGCGGTCCAGTGCCTCCAGCTGGGCGACCCTCGCGTGGGCCGGCTCACCCTTGGCGCGACGCACCCGGTAGCCCGCGAGGTGGTCGTCGGAGTTCGTCGGCGGCACCGCCTCGACCTCGGCCGGATTGCAGAGCAGACCCGGCTTCCTGACCTCGAAGGCCTTGTCCTCGAAGGCGTTGGCCAGGGTCACGCTGCGAGGCTCGAACTTCTCGCCTTCGGCGTTGCGCCGGGTCTTGTAGCAGATGAAGGGGTCGAGCCCCGCGCAGGTGTCCGGACAGCGCACCGTCGCCTGGGCCGCGCAGACGGCGTCCCACGCCAGGTCGCAGCAGAAGGCGTCCTCGGCGCAGACCGCGCTCTCGCAGGCAGACGTCTCGCAGCCGGGCGCGGCGGACGCCGCGCAGCAGTCTCCGGCCGCTCCGGCCGTCGGCGCCTGCACCAGCAGCGCCAGTGCCAGCGCGCGGCCGATCCCGCGAGTCGACCGCCCGCTACGAGCCGATCGCGTTCCCGTCCCGAAGGGGCGGCTCAATCGCCTCCAGTCGCCGCCTCGATGGCGACCGTGCCCAGCCAGAACGGGGTGAGGATGAACATGGCGGGCAGCGTCGCGAGGATGGCGAAGGGGATCTCGATCTTGTTCTCGCGGTCCACGACGTCGCGGGCCCAGTCGCCCCAGATGTTCTCGGCGGCGACGGCGGTCTGCGGCGCGGCCGCCAGCAGGGACACCATGGAGATGAGCACCGCCAAGGTGCGGATCGGGGTCGGGATCCTCGCGAGCATGTCGTGGTCCTCCATCTCCCGGACGAGGCACTCGGCGGCGCTCGCTCCCGGGCAGCGTGGCACCAAGGACACCACAGGCGGGTACCCGAACGCAACCGCCGGCTCTCCAGCCCCCGGGAGGCGCTTTCGCCAGGGCGTCCTACTCTCCTCCGGCCGGAGGTCGCTCCGGCCCCGGGGATCGCTCGCCATGTCCGACCTCTTCGACTGCACCTGCGTGGGACTCACGATCCTGGATGTCCTCGGCCGGCCCATCGACGCGATCCCGGACGGCGGGCCGACGACGCTGATCGAGGAGATCCGCATGACCCCGGCCGGGACGGCGGCCGGGCCGGCGGTGATCGCGCGGAAGCTCGGCCTGCGCTCGCGCCTGGTCGGAGCCCGCGGTGACGACGAGCTGGGCGAAGCCCTGGCGCGCGGGCTCGAGGCACGCGGCGTCGACACCAGCCTGGTTCAGGTCCTCCCCGGCGTGCGCACATCCACGACGCTGCTGACGATCCGCAGCGGGGGCGACCGCCCCGCCTTCCATGCACCCGGCGCCTCGCTGCTTCTGGAGATCGCCGACGAGGATCTCGATCGCGTCGCGTCCACACGGTTCCTGCATCTGGGGGGCGTCGGGACGATGCTGAAGATGGACGGGGAGCCGAGCGCGCGCCTGCTGGCACGCGCGAAGGAGCTCGGCGCCACCGTGACCTGCGATCTCATCGCGCCGAGCCAGCGCACCCTCCCGGCCCTCGAGGCCGCGCTCCCCCACGTCGACTACTTCATGCCCACCCTCGACGAGGCGGTCGAGCTGGCCGGGGCCTCGGATGCCCTGGAGGCGGCGGCCTTCTTCGTGGAGCGCGGGGCCGGGGCCTGCATCTTCAAGGACGGCTCGGCCGGCTCGCTCTTCGTGCGCGACGGACGCGCGGTGCGCGTGCCCGCCTTCCGCGTCGACGCGGTCGACACCACCGGCTGCGGCGACTCCTACTGCGCGGGCTTCATCGCAGCGCTCCACCATGGGCTCGACGAGATCGAGGCGGCGCGGGTGGCCAGCGCGGTGGCGGCGCAGGTGGCCACCGGCCTGGGATCCGATGCGGGCGTCGTGGGCTGGGACGAGACCCTCCTCTCGATGAAGGAGCTGCCCGTCCGGGGCTGACGGAGGCAAGGACGATGCGCGAACTCCCCAACGACCAGCTCCTGCGCAAGCGGGCCAGGCAGGTGATCCCCGGCGGAATGTACGGGCACGGCCACGCGGCGATGCTGCCGCCGAACTACCCGCAGTTCTTCGAACGCGGCGAGGGCTGCCGGATCACCGACGTCGACGGGAACGAGTACATCGACTTCATGTGCGGCTTCGGCCCCAACCTGCTGGGCATGAATCACCCCAGCGTCGAGGCTGCAGCCGCAGAGCAGCGAGCTCTCGGCAACTGCTTCAACGGCCCGACGGCGCGCATGGTCGAGCTGGCGGAGCTCTTCGTCGAGACGATCGCTCATGCGGACTGGGCGATGTTCTCGAAGAACGGAACCGACGCGACGACCGCCTGCCTGACCATCGCGCGGGCCGCCACCCGGCGGCGCAAGGTCCTCATCGCCCACGGCGCCTACCACGGGGCCGCCCCCTGGTGCACACCCTCGCACAAGGGAATCGTCGACGGAGACCGGGCCCATCTGCTCGAGTACGAGTACAACGACCTCGAAAGCGTGGAAGCGGCCCTGGAGGAGGCGCGCGACGATCTCGCCGGCATCGTCGTCTCGCCGTTCCGGCACGACGCCTTCATCGACCAGGAGATGCCGGATCCGGAGTGGGCGCGGGCCCTGCGCCGCATCTGCGACGAGCGCGAAGCGGCGCTCATCCTGGACGACGTGCGAGCCGGATTCCGGCTCACCTTCGGCGGAAGCTGGGAGACGATCGGGGTCGACCCGGACCTCTCCGCCTACAGCAAGTCGATCGCGAACGGCTACGCGCTCGCCGCGATCGTAGGGAACGACCGCTACCGGGACGCCGCCCGGTCGATCTACACGACGGGCTCCTTCTGGTACTCGGCCGTGCCGATGGCCGCGTGCCTGGCGACGATCCAGGCCGTCCGCGAGGAGGAGGCGATCGCGCAGATGGAGCGGTCCGGGACCCTGCTGCGCGAGGGCCTCGACGCCCAGGCCCGGGCGCACGGCTTCGCGCTCCGGCAGACGGGTCCGGTGCAGATGCCCATGGTGCTCTTCGAGGACGATCCGGACACAGCGAAGGTGCGCGGCCTGAGCGCACAGGCACTCGAGCGGGGCGTCTACCTGCATCCCTGGCACAACATGTTCGTCTGTGCGGCGCACCGCGAGGACGACATCCGGCTCGCCCTCGAGCGCACCGACGACGCCTTCGCTGCGCTCAAGCGGGAACACGGGACCGTCTAGCGCACCGTGGGACCGCGCGACGGACGCAGCCGCAATGGCGACCTCTCGCCGCGCAGGGTGCCGGTGCAGCGGCGCGCCCGCGAGCGGGTCGATGCCATCCTGGCGGCCGCCGCCGAGCTGCTCACCGAGCAGCCTCCGAGCGAGGTCTCCACGGCGCTGATCGCCGAGCGGGCCGGCGTTCCGATCGGATCGCTCTACCAGTACTTCCCGAACAAGACAGCCGTCCTGGCCGAGCTGGCGCGCCGCGTGATGGCCATGGTCGACGCCGCGATCGTACGGGAGATCGAAGCCGGCCACGGCCTTCCCGTCGGTAGCGGGGTCGACCGCGCGGTCCAGGTCACCGTGGACGCCTTCGAGCAGGAGCCGGGCTATCCGGCCCTGCTGCGCGCGCTGCGCGGCACTCCGGAGTTTCGCGAGATCACCGAGGAGTCCAACGCGCGGGTCGCTGCAGCCCTGGCGGCCCATCCCCGTCTCGCGACCCTGGGAGTCCCCGCCGAGCGCATCGGCGCCATCGCCCGCACGGCCATCGAGGCGGCCAACGCCCTCCAGGACCTCGCTCTCACCGCCCCCAGTCGCGCTGCCCGCGACCGCTACGTCGCCGAGATGAAGACGCTCCTCAAGTCCTACCTCGACGCCTACACCGGCGACCGCGACTGACCCGATCTGGACAGGCATCCCGGTGCCGGTACAGTGCGCCGGCGTGACCCGCGAGCCGACCGAGCTGCCCGACTCCGATGCCTTTCGGGCGCTTCTTCCCCGCCTCCTCGCCGCGGGGGTGGCCGATGCCGCGGCGGCCAAAGCGGCCGCCGCTGCGGTCTCTGCGCGGGTCGACGGCTGGGACGAGCCGACGCTCGCCTCCGCCCGGGACTCCCTGGCGGAGGTCGGGCTGGGCCTGCGCGTCCACGACGCCGATCCAGGTCTGCGCGAGCTGTCGCGGACGTGGTGCGGGATCGTGCTGGCGGGATCGGCCCTGCGCGGGGCCGAGCACCTCCTCGCCGCCACCGCTTCCGGCCCGACGGCGCTGGTGTGCAACCACCTCTCGTACATCGATTCGAACGCCATCGACTGGATCCTCTGCCGGCACGACCGGCGGGAGCTGGCCGACCGGCTGGTCTCGGTGGCCGGGCCCAAGGTGTACGAGGACGCCTTCCGCCGCGTGGCGAGCGCTTCCCTCGGCACCCTTCCCGTGCCCCAGAGCGAGTCCCTCGGCCACACGGCGCGCCTGCCGGGCCGCGCGACGGCACGTCAGGCACTCGAAGCCGTCGAACACGCCCACGCCGCCATGCGCGCGGGGCGCGTGCTGCTCATCTACCCCGAAGGCTCGCGGACACGCACGGGGCGCCTGCGCCCCTTCTTGCGCGCCACCTACCGCTACTTCAAGCCACCGGGGACGCGCATCGTCCCGGCGGCCCTGGTCGGGACCGACCGGGTGATGGGTGTGGGCCAGCGCGCGGCCCGACCCGCCACCTGCAGCCTGGTGCTCGGCGCACCCCTCGACGTCGGCGCCTGCGGCGGCCCGCGGGCGGCGCTCGCCGCGGCACACGAGGCGGTCTCCGCCCTGCTGCCCGACGCTCTGCGACCGGAGCTCGGCGACGAGCCGAGCGACTGACGCCGCGCATCGACGCCCTCGCGCCCAGCGAGTACGCTCCGCGCCATGGGGATCTTCGCCGACGTCAGCGAGCAGATGAAGGAGGCGCTGCGCGCCAAGGAGCAGACGCGCCTGGCGGCGCTGCGCAGCATCCGCGCGGTCTTCCTCAACGAGACGAAGAAGGACAACGCGGAGACCCTCTCGGACGAGGTCTGCCTGGGCCTCCTGCGCAGGCTCGAGAAGCAGCGCAATGAGAGCATCGAGGCGTTCGAGCAGGCGGGGCGCACCGAACAGGCCGCGTCCGAACGCGCCGAGCTGGCCGTGATCCAGGAGTTCCTCCCCAGCCTGGCGGACGAGGCCACCACCCGAGCTTGGGTGGAGGCGGCGATCGCCAGCTCCGGCGCCAGCGGCCCGAAGGAGCTGGGGCGCGTGATGGGCGCGGTCATGAAGGAGCACAAGGGGGACGTGGACGGAAATCTGGCGCGCCGGATCGCCTCCCAGCTCCTCGCGGACTGACCAGCCCGTCCGGCCTGGGCCCGGCGGCGTGGCCGCCCTGGGAGATCCGGCCTCTGCCGCTACGCTCCGCGAGACGCTGGGCCGCGGTCGATCGGACCGCTCCGGTCCACACGAGCCGAGCCCACGGAGGATCTTGCATGTACGCGATCGTCTCCCGCCCGATGCTGGCCGCGGCCTGCCTCGGCCTGATCCTGGCTGGGGGAGCGAGCGCCGAGGATCCGCCCGGCGTCTGGGCGCCGTTCGTGGAGACGGACATCATCGAGATCCACACCCAGGACGAAGATGGCGACAGCCGCGAGACGAAGATCTGGATCGTGGTCCTCGATGGAGCGGGCTGGGTGCGCACCAACGACTCGCGCTGGCTCGCCAACATCCGACGGGGCTCGCCGATCGAGCTGCGCGCCGACGACACCCGGCTGGCGGCGACCGCCACCGAGATCGAGGACGAGGGCAGCTACGACCGCGTCGAGGCGGCCTTCAAGGAGAAGTACGGAGCCATGCAGAAGATCATGAGCTTCTTCCGCCTGCGCAGGCCGACCGTGCTGCGCCTGGACGCGCAGGCCTAGCGCAGAACCCCCCGGGGTCCCGCCCGGCGGACCGTGCTTCAGTCGGTCCGGTGCACGACCGATCCTCCCCGGGTGGGCTCTCCGCGAACGCACCCGGAAGGAAGCCGTGGCTTCACCCTCCTCGAGGTGGTGATCGCGGCGCTGATCGTGGGGATCCTGGCCACGATCGCGATCCCGCACTTCCTGGCGTATCAGCTCAGATCGAAGAGCGCCGAGGCCAAGACCAACCTCGCCGCGATCCGTGTCGCGGAGCAGGCCCACTTCACGGAGTTCGGAGCGTACCTGACCATCGCGCCGGAGCCGGTCGCGATTCCGGGCGCGCAGGCGGCGACGTTCGAATCGCTCGACAGCGGCTTCGCCGAGCTCGGCTTCGCTCCGGAGGGGAGCGTCTACTTCTCGTACGGCGTCCTGGCCAGCGACGACGGCAGCGGCTACAGCGCCGACGCCGGCGCCGACATCGACGCCGACGGCGTCGTGCAGTTCTGGGGCTACACGCGGCCGGACGGCTCGGGCGCCCTCCCCGCCGGCCAGGTGGGCTGCGACGTGACCGCGCTGGCACCGATGGTGGTGGGGCCCTGCCATCCGTCCGCCGGACGCTCCGTCTTCTAGGTGCCAACGGCCGGCTCGAGCCCGGAGAGCCCATGAGCGAAGCGAACGAGAGCCCGGGCACGGGAGAGGCATGGCTGGCGCGCCGTGACCACGAGCTCCGCGCCCGCTTCGAGCGGCTGAGGGCGCTGAACTCCGCCTGGGGAGTCCTGGCGCCCTTCGGTCTCCAGGACGACTGGCGGCATGTGGTGGAGACGGGACGCGCGGTCAGCGGACGACTGGCCGAGCTGGCGGCGCAGCCCTTCGAGCGCCGCGACCACATGGCCCTTGCCAAGCTGGATGCCCTGCTCGACACGATCGAGTCCGAGATGCTCGGGCTCGCCTTCGAGGTGCCGGTGGCCGAGCTGCGCTCCACGCTTCCGCCGCGACTGGCGAGCGAACGACGCGGCGTGCTGGACCTGCTCGATCTCATGCTCGCCGCCGAGGAGGCCGAGCAGCCGGGTCTGGCAGGCCGCATCAGCGCGCTCGACTATCTGATCACGCTCCTCTGCACGGGTGGGAGCCGAGTGGGCGAGGAGGCCTCCCAGGATCCGGTCGGCCTGACCCCGCGCCTGCACGCGCTGTGCGAGCGTGCCGACGCGGACGACGACCCGCGGCTGGCAGACGTGGAGGCCGAGTTCCGCGAGGCGGCGGACGTCGCGGAGGAGGATGCGCGCGACGAGATCCGGCTGCGCCGGCTGCGTCGACGCAAGCGCGAGCTCGGGCCGAGCTTCTTCGCCCCTCGCGTGCTGCGGGCGATCGTGGCCTACAACTCGGCGCTCTCGCGCTGCATCGATCGCGGTGTCTGGGACTCCCGCGACTGGGGGTCGCTTCCCGGCGCGGGCACGGCCTCGCAGGGATCCGCCTCGGTGTTCGAGACCGAGGCCCTGCCGCGGCTCGCCGAGGCGCTCCGGCGCCGCGCCGACGGCGCGCCCCCCACGACCAGCGCGGTCGACCGGGTAGCCTGGTGCCTCGACATCGCGTCCCTGGAGCCGACCGAGCGGGCAGCCCTGCTCGCGCCGACGGCGGGGCGTGCCGGCGGTCTCGAGGGCGCGACCGTCCTGGTCGGCCTGCTCTCCGCATCGGCCGTCGTCCTGGAAGGCGAGCTGCCCGGCATCGGCATCTCTCCGGAGAGCCTGGCCGACGGCTGGGTCCGCGAGCTGGACGAGGTCCTGCGGCGGGAAGTCAACCAACGCATCGCGAGCGATGCCTACCAGGACGCCTGTGCGCTCTCGGAGCTGAGGACGCGCTTCCTCTACTCCCTGCGCTCCGAGAGCCGCCGTGAGCCGCGCCGGGCGCCGCCGGGTCCCGCGCGCCCGCGCTTCGAACAGGTCGCGCGTGACGCGCGCGACCTCGCGGGCGAGGCACTCGTGGGCGAGACCGGCCCGGATCGTGTGGGCGGAGCCCCTCCCTCGATCGCCTCGCGCTCCTGGTCGCGAGCCCTTCTCGCGAAACGCGCGGCGACTGCCGCCGTCGCGGCTCTGGCGCTCCTGGGCCTCGGCCGGATTCTCCTGCCCGGCGACGATCTCGAAGGCTGGAGCCGTGCGGAGCTGGAGCGGGTCTCGCCCTTCCTGTCGGACGGTGCCCGGAACGAACACGGACGCGGGCCGGCCTTCGTCGGCACCCTGGACGACGCCTGGCTGCGACTGGCGCCGCCGCAACAAGAGCACGCCGCCCGAGAGCTCGTGTCCGCACTGCGCGGTCGCGGCGTCCAGCAGGTGATGGTCTACGACGACGAGCGACGCCTTCGCATCCAGGCGCTCGGCGTGCAGCCCGTGCGCGTCCTGCCCGCCCGGGATCCCTAGCGCCGGCCGGGCGCTAGAGGCCCGGGATGTCGAAGCTCAGCCGCACCCCGCCGCCGACGTTCCAGTTGACCTTGGCCTCCAGGTCGAAGTTGGCGTAGGAGCCGTTGGCCCCCATCACGGTGAGGCTCTGATCCTCCCCGGACACGGGCCACATCACCGAGCCTCCCGCGAAGGCACCGAGGTCGAAGCGGCCGTGGCGCCAGAGGCTCTTGGTGATCTGGAGCTGCGGCCCCCGATCGTGGCGGGCATCGCTTCGTTGATCCTCTCCAACGACCCCGAGCTGACCAACGAGCAGGTCGTGAGGATGTTGAAGAACTCCGCCCGCGATGCAGAGCTGCCCGGCGTCGATCAGTACACCGGATACGGGATCGTGGACGCCGGAGCCGCGCTCTCGATCAGCCCCGACTACTTCCTGGAATCCGCCATCCGGGACGTGGCGGTGGAGCAGCGCGGAGGGAGCTCCATCGTGAAGGTCCTGGGCACCTCGGACGCCGACCGTTTCGCGAAGGCGTGGCTCGAGCTCGGCGCCGGGAAGGCGCCCGACCAGTGGAAGAAGGTGGGCGATCCGCTCGCGGCCGCGGTTCGCGACGGACAGCTCGGCGAGATCCACGCCCGCGAGTTCGCGGGGGCGACGCTCTGGCAGGTGCGCCTCGTCACCCAGCACGCCGACGGCAAGACGCGTGAGGCGCGCTTCGAGCTGGACCTCGAGTAGCAGACGGCCGACGCGACACTGAGCGTCTCATGTGTCTCCTGTCGCGTGCGTGACAACGCGCGCGCGCGCCGCCGTGTCTTCGCCGCGTCTTCATGGAAGCGACCGCGGCGAGGGCTAGATTTCCGATGCCCGTTCGAGATGCTGCGCGCCCGGCTGGGAGACGAGATGAGCCAGGGAATCAAGGTGGCATTTCAGCTCAAGGAAGAGGATCTGAAGTACTTCCGGGAGCTGCAGCGGGCGGCCCAGCGCCGCTCGAAGGCTCACGATCCCGGCGAGACCATCGCGGCTGCCCGTGAGCTGATCGAGCGGGTGCGTGGCGACTCGGGCCGGCCTCGCTTCATCGGCCAGGCTGCCGACGACCTCGAAGAGCTGATCGAGATGATCGAGGACGAGGACTACGCTCTGCCCCAGCGCGTCCGTGCGCGGGCCCTGGGCACGCTCGTGTACTTCACGGATCCGGAGGATCTGATCCCGGACCGGATTCCGGGCCTGGGCTTCCTCGACGACGCGCTCATGATCCGCCTCGCCAAGGAGGATCTGAAGCACGAGCTCGGCGCCTACCGCAAGTTCAAACGGTTCCGCGCCGGAGCCGAAGCGCGTCCCTGGACCGCGGTGGCCCAGGCTCGACGCGGGGAGCGGCTCGGACAGTACCGGCGACGCCTGCGGACGGAGATCGAGTCCCGCCAGCGGGCCGAGGCCGAACGCGGTCGCCACGCCATCCACTGGTAGCGGACGGGACCGGGTCCGGCGAAGGGACTGCGGGTCAGCTCGTCGTCAGCCCGACCGACTCGCCCATCGCACGGGCGAGCGCGGCGGCTTCGCGATGGGGCACGAGCGAGCCTCCCCTGATGCGCCGCCTCCATGCCCGCTCGCCCGGGTGCCTGGGCTTGCGCTCGATGCGGATCCAGCAGTATTGCTGCGATTCGTAGCGAACCTGTGGCACGGCGTGGATCCGCTCGATCTCGTGCAGCTGCACCCGCCGCGTAGGCGATCAGCGCGACGAAGCCCACGAAGAGGACCGTGAAGCCCAGGAAGAAGAGACCCAGCCAGGGGTTTCGCAACACTCCGAACACACCTCCGGAGAGGCGGACCGTCGCTTTCGAGCGGCTCTTCAGCGCAGAGCGCGTCGCCGGCGCTCGAGCCGCCGTCGCGCGGCTTCCGTCGGCGCGGCGTCGAGGACCCGTTCGCGCTCCGCTTCGTCGAGATCCCACTCGGCGATGAGATCGGCCAGGCACCAGGCCTGGCGCGTCGCGGTGTCCAGCAGATCGATGAGCGCGAGCGCCTCGGAGAGGGTCTCGACCCCACGCGAGCGGATCAGCAGGGAGAGGGCGCGTCGCGACGCCCAGCCTCCCCCGAGCCTCTCGATCAGCTCGGCCCTCCCCTCTCGGCCGAGCTCCGCGCCCGACTCCGGATCGGCGTTGAGGCCACGCAGGATGCCCAGGCGCTCCCGCGCGGAGGTCTCGACGACGATCGGTGTCGGCGCGTACGAGGCCAGCTCGGGGGCCGCGGGCCATGAGACGGCGGGCGAGCGCGGCGGCGGCGCGCGGCGCTCCGGAACGGGACGCGACGCCGTTCGCTCCGGACCGGAATCCGAGGGCGCACGCGGCGCGGGTCGCTCCGGAACGGGACGCGGGGACCGGCCGGACGCAGCCGCTGTCTCGGCACGCACGACGGTCTCGTCCGGAACCGGCACCGCCTCTGCGGCAGGCGTCGGCTGGGAACCCTGCGCCGCCGCGCCTCCGATCGCGGAGCCCGGCTGCGGGGCATCGCCCGCTTCGGCGACGACCGTGGCGGCGTCGGCCTCCTGGTCGTCCGCCTCCTCGTCGAGCGCGCTGGCCAGGGTGGAGAGGACGACGTCCTCGACGGCTTTGCGGTCGCCCTCCCGCAGCGTCCGGGCGAGCCCGCGCAGCTCTCCGGGGTCGGCCTCTCCGACGCGTTCCAGGGCCCTGCGCGCCAGGTCCTCGCTGGGGCTCAGCTCACCGTCCTGCATGAAGGCGCGCTCGAGGCGCTTCCAGGCCCAGTCGCTTCCCACGCGCAGGGCGACCCGCTCGCGGTCGGCGGGCGAGAGCGAGCGCAGGAGCTGAAAGGAGCGACCGAGGACGCGCAGGCGCCCGCGCAGCCCTCGCTGCGCTTCGAGCTCCCGGAGGAGCTCTCCCAGCGACTCCGCCGGACGGACCATCGGCTAGCGCTCGTCCGACCCCGGGTGCTCGGCCTGCACGCGCTGCGCGAGATGGCGCGCACTCGCGCCGGGAAGTGCTGCGATTCCGCGCAGGAAGTCGTCCAGATCGACGCCCGCCAGCTGCTCCAGGATCGGCCCGAGCTGGCTCAACACCTGGACCACGTCTTCGGTGAGCTTCGCGGCGCCGGTTCCGTTTCCGGCGCCGTTGCCCTGGCTGATGATCGTGGTCGTGCCCGCGCGGGAGAGCGGCTCGGAGACCGCCGCCGCGATGTCCGGGAGCACCTTCAGGGCCTCGATCGAGAGACCCGCCTCGTTGTAGAGCTTCAGCGCCTCGGCCAGGAGGCGGCGCGCCTCGGCATCGGCTTCGCCGCGGGCGCGGATGGCGTCGCCGTCGGCGAGACCCACCTCCCGCTTCTGGGCGGCATCGGCCGCGGCCCGCGCCAGGCCTTCCGCCTTCACCGCCTCGGCGATCTCCTCGCGGCGCCGCCTTTCGGCCGTCGCCTCCTGCTCGATCCGGTACTTCTCGGCATCGGCGTGACGTTCGGTCTCGTACTTCCGTGCATCCGCCTGCTCGCGCACGGTGGCGTTGAGCTCCAGCTTCTGGCGGTCGACCTCCTTCTCGGCGATGCGGATGTTCTGGACCTTCGTCTCCATCTCGCCCGCCTTGGTGGCCTGGGCGTGGGCGACGTCGACCTCTTCCTTGATCGACGCCTTCTTGAGCGAGAGGGTCTTCTCCGCCTCGGCCACCTCTGTATCCACGGAGAAGCGCTGCTGCTCCTTGGCCATGCGCGCGTTCTCCTCTTCGATCTTGGCGTCGCGGTCCGCGTTGGCAGTGGCGATGCGTGCGCGCTTGAGCGCCTCCTGGATCTTGGGCTGACCCAGTGCATCGAGATATCCCTGATCGTCCTGGATCTCCTGGAAGACGAACGACTTGAACTCGAAGCCCATGGCTTCGAGGTCCTGGTGCGCCTCGTCGCGCACCTTCTCCTGGAAGGACTTCTGGTCGCGATAGAGCGTCTCGATGGTGAGCGTTCCGATGATGCCGCGCAGGTGCCCCGCGACCGTCTCCTGGATCGTCGCCCGGATCTGGTCGACGGGAACGCCCAGGAAGCTCTCCGCGGCGCGCCGGATCGCGTCGCTGGTCGCCAGGATCTTCACCTGCGCCACCGCCTTCACGTTGATCGGGATTCCCTGCTCGGTGTAGACGTGCGGCAGGTTGATCTCGAGCGTCATCATCTTCAACGAGAGGCGCTCGTAGCCCTCCCAGGCAGGCCAGATGAAGGTCCCCCCGCCGCGGACGATGCGGAAGCCGAGCGCCCGGCCGTCCTCGCCCAGCGCCTTCTCGCCGAGCAGACGGCGGCGCCCGAAGACGATGAGCGCCTCGTCGGGTCCCGCCTTCTTGTAGCGCGAGCGCACCACCAGGAAGGCCGCGCCGAGGACGACGACGACGAGGCACGCCACCACGCTGAAGCTGGCCACCTGTTCCATGACGCTTCTCTCCGGGGTCGCAGGCGGAGCCGCCTGGCGACCGAGTTGGGGATCACTCCAGCCCCGTTCCCGACGCTCCCGGTCCGGGTAGGGGGCCTCGCGGTACGGGTCGGCACGCGGGCTGCGGTGAGGAGCGGTCTCCTGCGCCCATCCGGACCCCGCCACCCCGCTCCAGGCCAGGAGCACGAAGCTCGCGGCCAACGCCGCGCGCAGACGGAGCGAGATCGGCCTTCCCACGACCTGCATTCTCGCACAGCCGCCGTGCTCGATGGCGAGAGCCATCTGGTGCCTGGCGTCGGCAGCGAGGGCAGCCTGGGACAGGATGCCCCGACCCGTGAGTCAGGGGCGGACGTGGTCCGCGAGGACCTCGATCCAGCGGCGGACCTGGGCGAAGACGAGGAACTCCTCGTGCACGCGCCGCTGCGCGGCCTGGCCCCAGCGGTTGCGTCCGGCCAGATCCTCGAGCATCTCAGCGAGGAGCGACGAGAGATCCTCCGCGTTCTGGCCGTCCTCCACCAGGCGTCCGTCGATGCCGTCGCGGATCTGCTGGCGGATCCCGCAGGCGCGGCTGCCCAGGACGCCGCGCTGCTTCCACATGGCCTCGGTCACCGTCAGGCCGAAGCCCTCGCGAACCGAGTTCTGCACGACGACGCTGGAGCAGCGCTGCAGCGCGTTCACCATCAGCCCGTTCTCCTCGCGCGACCCCATCGGCAGCGAGAGCAGCGCGACGTCGGGCTGGATCCAGTGCGGCAGGGCGCGGTAGGCCGCGGTCAGCTCCTCCAGCACCTCCACCGCCTCGGGGTCGTCCGCCACCGCCGCCGGCTCGGGCCCTGCGAGCACGAGGCGCACGCTGGCGAGGCGACGGCGCTGCCACTCGGACAGGGCCTTCTTGCCGATCCCCTGCTTCATGAGCACGAACGCCTCGAGGAGCTTGTCGAAGCCCTTCAGGCGATCCCAGCGCGAGATCTGCGTGACGATGGGGCGGAACGGGATGCCGATCTCGGTCTCCTCGTCCATTCGCTGAAAGCGGCCGTTGTGGTCGAGGCGCGTGACCTGCTCGCTGAAGTCGTTGGGAACGACGGGGTGGGAAGACTGGGCGAGGCCCGCATTCTTCAACACCTCCGCCAGCTCGTGGGCCGAGAGCTCGCGGTTCTTCGCGCTGAGCGGATCGATGGCGGGGGCGATGATCCCCGCCTTACCCGCGACGAAGGGCGGGATGTACTCGGGCGCCGAGAAGATCGCGTAGTCGCAAGGCTCCACGTAGGGGTGCAGGAACGACCAGGCCGCTTCGTGCTGGGGCCCGTCGCGATCCAGCCCGATGTGGCAACGGAAGAAGAACGGCATGCCGATCTCGCGCTTGAGGATCGCGCCCATTCCCACGGGCTGGGGGTCGTGGATCACCAGGAGATCCTCGGGCCTCACTCTCTGCTTGAGGTCGGCCGCGTTCTCGGCGCTCACGCGCTCGTAGACCTCCCGATCCTCGGCGCTGAGGTTCGGATCGCCCTCGCCGTGGATCAGGTTGTGGATGCGCTTGGTGAGATCGAAGAATCGCGTCTCCTCGGTCCCCATCACGACCCACTCGGTGGGCAGGCCCAGCTCGTTCAGGAGCGAGACGATCCGGGGCAGCATCTCCGCGACTCCCCCGCCGTGGGCGGTGGAGTTCACCATCCACACCTTGCGTCCGGCCAGCTCCGGGACCAGGCGCGCGGCCTGCTCGCGCAGCAGACGCACGGCCTGGGTCAGATGGACGACCCGCTCGTAGTCGTCCAGGCTCAGCGACTTCTCGATCTCAACGGACTCGATCACGGGATCCCCCCTTGCAGCCGCCTATCGGCCGACCGGGGCGGGAGTGTAACAGGCACGATCGGCCTGACCGGCCGTCCAGGCGCGCCAGGGGGCGCTCGCCCTCAGCGGATCCCGGTCAGCTCCTCCTTGAACTCGCGTGCGACGAGCCTCTCCACAGCGTCGAGGAGGGGCCGGCCACGGTGCAGGACCTGGCACACCTGCTCGGTGATGGGCATGTCGCAGCCCTGCTTGACGGCCAGGGCGTGCGCGGCCGCGCAGGTCGAGAAGCCCTCGGCCACCGACTGGCGGCTCGCCAGATACGCCCCGGGGTCCTCTCCCTCCGCCACCTTGCGGCCCAGGGTCCGGTTGCGGGAGAGGTCCCCCGTACAGGTCAGCACCAGGTCGCCGACGCCCGCCAGTCCCAGGAAGGTCAGCGGATCGGCCCCGAGCGAGACGCCCAGCCGCGTGATCTCGGCCAGCCCGCGGGTGATGAGGGCGGCGCGGGCGTTGTGTCCCAGGCCCAGGCCATCGCACGCACCGGTGGCCACGGCGATCACGTTCTTGAGCGCGCCGCCCACCTGCACGCCGATGCGGTCGGCGCTCGTGTAGACCCGGAAGCGCGGCGCGTGAAGCAGGGGCTGGATCTCGGCGGCGGCCACCATGTCCTGCGAGGCCAGCACCACGTCCGCGGGAAGCCCGGCGACCACCTCCCGGGCAAAGCTGGGCCCCGACAGGAACGCCAGCCGGTCCGCGCCCACCTCTGGGAGGGTCTCGGCCAGGACCTCCGACATCAGCCGGAGCGAGTCCTCCTCGATCCCCTTGCTGGCCACGACGACCCGTGCGCCCGGCTCCAGCGAGCCCGCCAGACCGGCGGACACGGCGCGCAGGTGCGACGAGGGCGGCACCAGGATCACGATCTCCGCGCCTCGAGCGGCCTGCGCGAGATCCGCCGAGGCGCGGATGCCCGCGGGCAGCTCGGCGTCCGGCAGGTAGGTCGAGTTCCGCTGGCGCGACTCGATGTCTTCCGCGACCTCGGGCTCGAAGGCCCACATCGAGACGCGGTGCTCGAGACGCGCGGCATGCGACGCGAGGGCGGTCCCCCAGGCCCCCGCTCCGACGACGGCAACATTCGCCACGGCTCCGTCCCCCTTCGTGGAGATTTGCGCGACCCCGAGCCTAGACCGGCGCCCTCTCAGGCGCCGGTCGCTGCCTCGCAGCCGCCCGGCGAAAAGCGCCTCGCCCGCGCGGATTTGGCGATCCGAAGGAAATGCGAAGGAAGGCGGTCGGCCGCAACCGGCGAGAACGGCCACGGCGGGCCCGGTGTCCAAGAGCGGCAGCAGCGCCGGGGAGGAAGCCATGAGGCCCGACTTCATCCGTCACGTGAGCGACCTGCCGTCGCGAGAGGTGGTCTGGCCCGGCTCCGACGAGATCCTGGCCGTGCGGACCCCGCTCTCGCGGCCCCTCGGGCTGACCCGCCTGGGCGTCCACCACGAGGTGCTCGAGCCCGGCCATCGGAGCAGTCTGCCCCACGCCGAGGCCACCGAGGAGGAGTGCGTCTACGTCCTCGAAGGCCACCCGCAGGCGTGGATCGACGGCGAGCTCCACCCTCTCGAGCCCGACGACATCGTCGTCTTCGCGCCTGGCACGGGCATCCGGCATAGCATCGCCAACCCCACCGACGAGCCGGTGCGGCTGCTCGTGATCGGCGAGCGGGTCGCCGTGGGGCGCGAGCGCGTGGCGCGCTTCGTCGGCTGGCTGGCCGAGCGCCACCCCGCGATCGACCGCCCGCAAGCCCTCTCGCCCGACGAGCTGATCGGCCTCGCGAACGAGTTCGAAGGAGGCCGCGTCCGGGCCAACCGCGGGCTCCGCGAGAGCTGGCGCGTCGGATTCATCGACCACCTCTACGACCGCAAGTCCGACTTCGAGCCCGACTAGAGGGCCTCGACGCAGCGGGCCGAAGCCGGCTCCGTCGGGCAGGTGTCCGGCGCGGGCACCTCGCGCTCAGGGCTTCTTCCCGACGGACAGCACCCCGCGCTCAGGGCTTCTTCCCGACGGACAGCCCCTCGCGCTCAGGGTTTCTTCCCGACGGGCAGCAGCCCGAGGGGCCGGGTGCCTGTCGGAAGTCCGAGGCTCCGCGCGAGATCCGCGTCGCGGAAGGCGCCGACCATGGTCGTGCCGAGGCCCATGGCCGCGGCCTGGAGGTAGACGTTCTGCGCGGCGTGCCCGGCCTCCATGTGGACGTAGCGCGCCGCCCTGGTCCCGTACTTCCGCGCACTCCGCTCGTACACGCCCGTGATCACCAGGATCGCGGGGGCCTTCGCCATCCAGTCCTGGCCGAGCGAGGCCTCGACGATCGCGTCCCTGCGATCGCCCTCGGACGTGAGCACGAGGCGATGCTGCCGCGGGTCGTAGCGATACACGCCTGGCGGGACTCCCGACACCGCGCCTGCGACGAGCCGCACCTCGAGCGGATGGAGCGCCCCCGCCGAAGGCGCCGTGCGCAGACCGGTGGGATCCGTAACGCCCTGCGCGGCCCACAGGAGCTGTGACACCGCAGACACCGGTAGCCGGCCGGGCGCGAAATCGCGCAGCGAACGCCGGAGCGCCAGCGCGCGCTCCACCGCCACGTCACCGTCCCGGCTCGGTGCGGGGAGCGCGATCACGCCCTCCCCGCTCGGGACGGCCGCCCGCGGCAGCAGCATCGACGCCAGGAAGAGCCCCATCGCAAGGCGACGCGGCGCGCGCCTGCCGTCACGCATCCGGGGTTCGTCGCGCGGGGGCACCCCACGAGGATACCCCGTCGGGAGTCGCCACAGGCCGCGGTGCCTGCGGTATCCTCCCCCTCGTCCAATCCGCGATCCAAGGAGCGCACATGGCCCGGCACCCCGTTGCGAAGGCAGCCGAAATTCCGGTCGGTGGCATGAAGGCCTGCAAGGCGGGGGGCGAGTCCGTGCTGGTCTTCCACCTGGACGACGGCTTCTACGCCACCCAGAGCACGTGCACCCATGTCTTCGCGCCACTCAATCGGGGCAAGCTGATCGACGGCCACAAGCTGCAGTGCCCCTTCCATCGCGCCCAGTTCGACGTGCGCACCGGCGAGGTCGTCCGCTGGGCCCACTTCCCCCCCGGCATCCAGGTTCTGAACGTCGTGCGCAGCGAGAAGGCGCTGGCCACCTATCCCGTCAGCGAGGAGGATGGCGAGCTCTTCGTGGAGATCTCCTAGCCTCGACCGCGGCCCGTCCCTCTCGTCCGTGGTAGAGTGCCGGCCGAACCCATGCGGAGAAGACCGATGCAGGAACGCAAGCCCGAGACCCCGCCCGCCCCGGAGCCGCAGGTCGAAGAGCTGATCGAGTCCCTCGACGGGGATGCGCGCCCCTGGACCGAGTCGTTCCCGCCTTCGGGCGTGAAGGGCGAGGACAAGTAGCCGGACGCCACGACGTGGATCCCGAGGCGCTCTTCTGGACCGACGCCTCGGTGCTGAAGGCGCGCCAGCAGAAGGCCGCTGCAGCGCTCGTGGCACTCGAGCGGGTGCTCTCACGCGACCGGCCGCTCGGCGGCGCCGAGGACGAGTTCCTCGAGCTCGTCCCGCGCGCCGGCCCGGCGCCCGCGGATCCCACCTTCTATCTCTGGGTGCGAATCGCCTACCAGCTGCTCGGCGTCCTGCGCGGTCGATTCGAGCCTTCCCCGCTGGTCGAAGCGTGGCGCGCCGCCCAGGGCCTGGACGATGCACGCGAGGCCCTGGTGCACCACCTCCACGCCTTCAAGGCCTTCCCCCTCGCCGCAGCGCTGGTAGCGGGGGATTCGCTCGCGTTCCGCACCCCCCTGCGCCCCAGGCTGCCGTTCGCCGTACCCGGCACTCCCCTCTCGATCGAAGGGCCCGGCGAGGTCGCGATCCACGGCTGCTCCGCCGCGCGCATCCAGGTCCACGGCGACGGTCATCGGATCGTCGAGAGTCCGGTCGTTCGCGAAGGAGGCTGCGCCATCCGCCTGCAGCCGCATGCGCTCCACATACCCGGCTTCGACGACGCGCAGGCCGCGCTGGACGTGGGGACCCCCTTCCAGCGCGAGCACGCGCCGCGGGTGTGCGCGGCCCTCCGCGCCGTCCGCCGCTACGCGCCGGCTGTGTTCGCGCAGCTCCGATCCTCGGTCACGCTCATCGCCCTCAAGCCCCGTCGCGCGGGACGCTTCAACAACATCAGCCACTCCGAGCTGCCCGGCGCATTCATCGCGAGCGTGCGGCGGAACCCGCTCGCCTGGGGCGACAAGTTCATCCACGAGCTCATGCACAACCGCCTCTTCGACGTGGAGGAGATCGAGCCCATCCTCGACCCCGCCCCCGGCGGACGCCGCGACGAGAGCTTCTATTCGCCCTGGCGCGACGACCCGCGGCCGCTCCACGGTGTCCTGCACGGCGTCTACGTGCACGTCCCCGTGTGCGACTACTGGGCGCGGGTCTTCGCGGATCCGGGCGCGCCCGAGGCCGACCGCGCGTTCGCCGTGGAGCGTCTGCTGAGGCTGCCGCGCCAGATGGCGCTCTCGGTGGCCCTGCTCGAGCGGCACGGACAGCTCACTGCGCAGGGTCGCCGGCTGCTCGTCTCGCTGCGCGACCGCGTGGGCGCCATCGCGTCCGCCGTCCGGCGCATGGGGCTACCCGCGGACGTGCCGGCACTCCACGCCTCGGACGCGGTCGACTATGTCCCGGAGCGGGACGAAACGGGACGCGCCCTCTCCGTGCGTGAGGCGGTCGCCGGCCACCGCGCGCGCTTCGACGGCCGGGGTCTGTGCGCGGACCTGCCGGACGACCCCGTCGAGCTGCTCGCGCGGGCCTGACTCTCAGGCCGGCGGTCTCGACAGCCGCGAGTCGCGCAGCGGCACGCGGCCCCAGCCGCCTGGTGCATCGCGATCCAGGGCAGCCAGCGCCTCGCGCAGCAGCTCCCAGGCCAGCCTGCGGCTCTCGGCCCGCACCGGCACCCGATGGGGCTGCGGCGCGCGCACGTGCGGGTTGGTGTTGATCTCGTACACCTGAACGCGACCCTCGACGAGCCCGAAGTCGGCGCGCCCGTAGTCGATCTCCGCCACCTCGAAGGCGCGCTCGAGGTGCTTTGCATACGGATTCTCGCGCAGGATGCGGAGCTCTTCGTCGTAGAGGTCCTCGGGGATGGGGCCACGCTTGCCCCGCTTGACGAACCAGCGATCCGAGTGCCCGCAGAGGTGCGGCACGAGGCGCCCGCCGACGCGGAACACCGAGAGCTTGCGGAAGATCCCCGAACGCACGGGCTCTCCGGCGTACTCCACGATCAGGAGCTGCGAACGCGGCACGCCGGCGTCGAGCGCCTCGTCGACCGCCCGGCGTGCCGCATCCCAATCCGGGAGAAGATCCGAGAGGGGCCGCTGGTGTCCCGCATCGCGGCGCAGGAAGACCGGGTAGCGCACCGGCCGCAGCCCCTCCTCGACGCGGTAGACGTTGAAGTCGTTGATCCCCGCCTCGTGCAGGGCACGCAGGAGCGCCGCGCGCGTGCGCACGCGCGCCGGGTCGTTGAGGACCGGCACACGCGCGCTGCGCAGGTCGAGCGCCACCGCCGCGGCGCGCTCCCGGTCCCACGGGCTCAGACGGTCCAGATCCGTGAAGACCGTCGTCGCGCGCCGCAGGCGCCGGGCCCCCAGCAGCCGCTCGTACTCCACCACGCGCACCCGGAGGGGCCGTCGCGCGACGTCCGTGAGCGTATAGGCATGGCCGCGCGAGACGACGAAGCGGAGCACGGATCTCGATTCTACGCGCCTCCCGACTCGGGCGCCGGAGCGCCATCGCTTCGGCCCAGACGAAGAGTGGCCGGTAAATTATCGATTATTCAAATCTCTCCGGCACTTGTACGCTCGCAGTGAAAGGAAGACTGTCATGTACAGCCTGCGACGCATCCTCGTCTACGCGTCCCTGGAGGACGAGGCATTCCTGGCCCTCGAACAAGGCGCCGCCCTGGCCCGTCGACACCGGGCCGCGCTCTCGGTCCTGCGCGTTCTTCCCAAGCGGGACTCCCTGCTGAAGCGGCTCCAGGGGCGCCAGGAAGCCGACGGGATCCAACGCGCCCTGGCGGAGGGACAGCAGGCCCTGCTCGACGCACGCGTCGCGCCCCTGCTCGAGGAGGGCCTCGACGTCCACACCGAGGTTCGCTGGGGTGCGCCCTGGCTCGAGGTGATCCGGACCGTGATGCGCGACGACCACGATCTCCTGCTGAAGACCGCGGAAGGTGCCGGGAGCAGTGACGGCCTCTTCTTCGGCTCCACCGCGATGCGCCTGATCCGGAAGTGTCCATGCCCGGTGTGGATCGTGGGGCGGCCCGCCACGGACCGCCCCACGCGCCTGCTGGCCGCCATCGACCCGGGCCAGGACGGCGACCGCCCGGCGGTGGCCGCCCGGGTCCTGGAGACGGCGCGTGCCGTCGCGGGAGAGGACGGGGAGCAGCATGTGGTTTCGGTGTGGCACGCACCCGGCGAGCACCTGTTCCGGAGCCGGATGCGCCCCGAGGATCTCGATGACTACGTCCGCGCCGAGCACGAGGCGGCGCGGGAGAGCCT
>JANQFA010000251.1 GCA_028278065.1 Myxococcota bacterium | reverse complement strand
GCCCTGCGCGCGGTGCCCGGGGCCGGCTGGATCCGCGGCGTCGGGTACCACGAGTCGGTAGCCGGCGACCTGGACCGGCGGATCCTGGACGCGTGGGTCGGCGACCGCCCCGTCCGCATCCAGCACCGCAGCGGACGCCTCTGGGTGCTCTCGTCGGCGGCCTGCGCGGCGGTGGGTGCGGAAGACGGAGACGGCCGCTTTCTCGATGCGGACGACACCCTGCGCGAGCGCTTCGGCGAAGCCGATCCGCCGGACCTCGCCGAGACCGGGCGACTCCTCGCGCGACGCGGCGTGGTCGGCATCACCGATGCCACCTTCAGCAACGGCCCGGCCGAGCTGGCGATCCTCGAAGGAGCCCTGGCCTCGGGCGCACTCCCCCAGTCCCTGCGCCTGATGGGGCGCGCGGATCTGCCCGTGCCGAGGCAGCGCCGGGCCACACGCGGCGAGCGCAAGATCGTGCTGCGCGAAGGCGCGCTGCCGCGACTGGAGGATCTCGTCGCCGACGTGCGTTCCGCCCACGCGTCCGGGCGCGGCGTCGCCGTTCACTGCGTGACGCACGCCGAGCTCGTCTTCGCGTGCTGCGCCTTCGCGGAGGCAGGATCGGTCGCGGGCGATCGCCTCGAGCACGCTTCGGTCGCGCCGCCGGAGGCGCTGAAGCTCGTCGGCGAGCTCGGCCTCACGGTAGTGACCCAGCACGGTTTCATCGCCGAGCGGGGCGACGCCTATCTGCGCGACGTGGAACCGCGCGAGCGCGACTGGCTCTACCGCGGGCGCGGCTTCCTGGAGGCCGGAATCGCCCTCGGCGGCGGCAGCGACGCACCCTTCGGGACGAGCGACCCGTGGCGCTCGATGGCGGCCGCCGTCGCCCGCCGCACACCCTCGGGTGCCGTGCTCGCAGCCGGCGAGACGCTCACTCCGGAAGAGGCGCTGGCGCTCTTCACGACGGCCCCCGGGTCCCCCGGCGCGGACTCGCGCAGCGTCGCAGTGGACGCGGCCGCCGATCTCTGCCTCCTGGACCGCCCCTGGTCGGACGCGCGCGCCGACCTGGGCGCGGTGGGCGTGCGCGCCACCTTCGTTGCGGGAGAGCCGATCCATCGTGAAGCGCATTGAGCGGGGCGCCCCGGCGGGCCTGCGGCTCGCTGCGGAAGGGCCGGTCCACCGTGAAGCCCATTGAGCGCTGCGCCCTGGCCCTGCTCCTGATCCTCGCGGCGGACCCCGCATCGGCCGCTCCGCGCCCGAATGTCGTCGTCCTGCTCGCCGACGACCTCGGCTTCTCCGACCTCGGCGCAACCGGCAGCGAGATCCACACGCCCCAGCTCGATGCCCTGGCGCGCGACGGACTCCTCTTCACGCGCTTCTACGTCACGCCCCGCTGCAGCCCGACGCGGGCCTCGCTCCTCACCGGCCTGCATCCGCACGCCGCCGGCGTCGGACACCTGGCCAGCACCGCGACCGCCCATCGCGCCTACCGCGGCGCGATCCACCGCGAGGTGGCCACGCTCCCGGAGCGGCTGGGCGGCGCCGGGTACCGGAGCTACATGGCCGGGAAGTGGCACCTCGACCCGGAGAACGATCCGGCCTCGCCCGACGCGCCCCTGGCGCGGGGTTTCGCGCGCTACTTCGGCGTGATGCGCGGTGCCGACGACCTCTACCACCCGGAGTCGCTCGCCCGCGACGAGCGCTCGCTGCCGGACCCGGGCGAGGGCTTCTACCTGACGGACGCCCTGGCGGAGAGCGCAGTGGCCTTCGTGCGCGACCACCGGCGCGACTATCCCGGCGATCCCTTCTTCCTCTACCTCGCGTTCACGGCACCCCACTGGCCGATGCAGGCACTCGCCGCGGACGTCGAGCGCTACGCGGGACGCTACCGGCTCGGCTGGGACGCACTGCGCGACCGCCGCCACCGGCGCCTGCGCGAGCTGGAGCTCCTTCCAGCGGGCGTCGCACCCGCCGGACGCGATCCCCGAGTGCCGGCCTGGGAAGAGGTCGACCAGGGCGAATGGCAGCGCGCGCGGATGCGCGCCTACGCCGCCATGGTCCACCGCATGGACCGCGCCGTTCGCACCCTCATGGACGCACTGGTCGAGACCGGTGTGCGCGACGACACGCTGATCCTCTTCTTCTCGGACAACGGCGCCTGCGCCGAAGAGCTGCCGCCCTGGACGGGTGCCCTGCGGCGCGCCTTCGGGCTCTGGACCCCGCACCACTACGGCGACGATCCCGCGCTGGAGCCGGGCGGGCCCGAGAGCTTCCAGGCCTACGGCCGGGGCTGGTCCAACCTGTCGAACACACCCTTCCGGGGCCACAAGTCCGGACTCTACGAGGGGGGCATCGCCTCTCCGCTGATCGCCCACTGGCCCGCCGGCATCGCGCGGCGCGAGGGCGCGCGCAGCGCGAGCCCCGTCCACGTGGTCGACGTGGCGGCCACCGTGCTCGAGCTGGCGGGCGTACCGGACGCGGGCCTCGACGGCGTTTCCTTCGGCGACGTGCTCGGCGGGAGGGAGCGCGCGCGGCCGCGGCCGATGGTGTGGGAGCACGAAGGCTGGCGCGCGGTCCGCGACGGCGACCTCAAGGCGGTCGCCCCCTGGCGGGGTGACTGGGAGCTCTACGACCTGGCCGCGGACCCGACCGAGCAGCGCGACCTGGCGGCCGAGCGGCCGCGAGAGCTCGCCCGCCTGGCCACCCACTGGCAGGCCTGGGCCGACGAGGTGGGCGTACGGGCCTGGCCGTGGATCCTCCCGGGCGCGCGCGCACTGGCGGGGGCTGCGGGCAGCTTCGTCAGCGTCGTGGCTCTCGCCGCAGTGCTCCTGGTGCGACGCGCCCGTCGGCGCTGAAGAGCGCGTGGCCGGCTCAGCGCCTCTGCCAGGGGCTGCCGCGGCTGCGCCGCAGGGCGGCCTGCACGTCGGGGTTCCCGGGGTCGAGCCGTGCGGCCTGCTCCAGGAAGTAGTTGGCGCGGGTCTTCATGCCCAGGGCGAGGGCGGTGTCGCCGGCGAAGAACAGGGCGTTGACGTAGTCCGGCTCGATGGCGAGGGCCTCCTCGAAGGCGGCCAACGCTTCGCGATCGTCTCCCTGCTTGCGCAGGACCACGCCCTTGTTCGTCCAGGCCAGGGCGTTGGGCAGCAGCTCGTTGGAGCGGTCCAGGGCCGAGAGCGCGCCCGCGGTGTCTCCCTCCTCGGCGCGCAGCGTGCCCACCAGCGCGGTGATGCGGGCGCTCTCGCGACCCAGCCAGGCGAGGCGCCGCTCCGCCTGCTCGACGCGGGCCAGGTCACCGCGCGCGCCGGCGCGCGCGACACCCATCTCCTCCTCGATCGTGCCCGCGATCATCAGGAACGCGCCGACCGCGCCCGATACGTACACCGCGGGGCGCACCCAGGCCCAGAGGCCCGCCGACCCCGGCTCCGCAGAGCCCTCGGCCTCGCCCGAGCGCAGCAGGATCCTGGCGATGCGCCCGTCGCGGAGCTTCCAGATGGCGCTGTCCATCAGCACGTGATGAACGTTGAGCGCGCCCGCCAGCATCAGGTAGAGCCCGGCGTCGTAGGGGACCCGGCCCAGCACGCTCGGCGTGAGCACGAGGAGCGGAATTCCGTAGATGGCCGCGCCCGCCAGCAGCGCCTTCAGCAGGTGCCGCGGGAGGTTCTGCTGCGGGTCCTGCTTCTTCACGTAGTAGCTCGTCACCCAGAGGTACTGGATGGAGTGGGTCTGGGCGACCCAGACGAACATGTAGTGATGGTTCGAGGGGTCGAAGGCGCCGAGCATGTCTCCCGGAACGAAGAGGCGTACGGCGATCGGCACCGCGTACCAGAGCGCCTGGGTCAGCACCACCGCCCCGTACGGCGCCAGGTCGCTCCAGGCGGCGCCGCTGCGGCGCAGCCGGACCGTGCTCTCGAAGAGCGACCACAGGTACACCGCGAAGAGGATCATGATCCCGGCCGCCTGCACCCGCATCGGGATCCCCAGCGCCAGGAACTGGTAGATCGTGCCTTCGGTGCCCAGCGGCGCGTAGTCGCCGGCGAGGGTCTTCCCGTGGAGCGCCAGCAGGGTGATGGCGTAGGTGGTGACGAAGGAGAGGTAGATGAACCGCTTGGTGCTGGGCGCGATCTCGACGCCCCTGCGCCGCAGGAAGATCAGGCCCACGCCGTAGTTCTGTCCCGTGAAGTGCCAGGGAACGACGGTGAGGTAGATGGTGATCAGGATCGAGCCCATCGGCGGCCAGTAGAGGCCGAGACCGAAGGCTCCGGCGATGGCGATGGTGCAGTAGATCGAGAAGAAGGCGTAGGCGCGGCGCTCTTCGCGGCGCTCGTACACCCGCAGCAGCGTGGCACCGAGGTGGGGAATGCTGAACATCAGGATGACGATCGGCACGAAGCCCATCGGCAGGGCCGTCTGCATCGTGTCGCCGCCGAAGAGCAGCAGCAGGAAGATGGGCAGGTAGATCAGGCCGGTGCCGAGAGTCAGGTCGGAGAAGGCGCCGTGGAGCCAGGGCGATGATGCCTGCGCGGACGGTGCGGCCATCAGCGATGGAGTATCGCACACGCCTAGCGGCGCGGAAGACCGAGGACGCGCTGCGCGATGATGTTGCGCTGGATCTCCGACGTGCCGCCGGCGATGGTGTTGGCGAAGGAGAAGAGGTAGCGGCGCGCCCACGGCGGGCTCTCCTCCACGCCCAGTCCGAAGCCGGCAAATTCCACGTCCAGGGCCTCGGTTCCCAACGCTTCCGTCGCTTCGAGCGCGAGGCGCTGCTCGACCTCGCTGCCCAGGAGCTTCAGCACCGAGTGCTCCGGCGACGCCTCGCCGCGGGCGAAGCGCGCGAAGCCCCGGTAGCCCATGAACTTGAGCGCCTGCGCGTCCACGTGGAGAGCCGCCAGCCGCTCCCGGAAGACGGGATCGGCGTCGAGTCCCCGCTCCCGGGCCGCCGCGCACAGCTCTGCGACGAGATGCTCGAGACGGGCCGCCTGGCTCGTCCAGAGCATCCCGCGCTCGTGGGCGAGCGAGCCGGTCGCCATCGGCCAGCCCCGGTCGATCTCTCCCACGAGGTTCTCGCGCGGCACCTCCACCCCGTCGAAGAAGACCTCGTTGAAGTCGGCGCGCTCCCGATCGGTGAGCTCCGCCATGGGGCGGACGTCCACACCCTGCGACTGCATGTCGATGAGCAGGACGCTGATGCCCCGGTGCTTCGGAACGTCCGGGTTGGTGCGCACGAAGCAGAAGCACCAGTCGGCGTGGGCGGCCCCGGAGGTCCACACCTTCTGTCCGTCCACCACGAAGCGGTCGCCGCGGAGGTCCGCGCGGGTCTGCAGACCGGCCAGGTCGCTGCCCGCCCCGGGCTCGCTCATGCCCAGGCACCAGGACACCTCGGCGCGCAGCGACGGCACGACGAAGCGCTCCTGCTGGGCGTCGCTCCCGAAGTCACGCAGGGAGGGAACGATGATCGTGAGGCCCTGCGGGTTGTAGCTGCGCTGCACCGGGATGCGCGCCATCTCCTCGAAGTAGACGAGCTGCTGCACGGGCGTGGCGCTGCGCCCTCCGAGCTCCGGCGGCCAGCCGGGCACGAGCCAGCCCGCGTCGAACAGGCGCTGCTGCCAGGCGCGCGACCAGTCGGGGATGTGCGCCGACGAACGCGAGGGCTCGCTCTCCATCGCTCCCCGGGTCGGACGATTCTCGTCGAGCCAGGCGCGCAGCTCCGCGCGGAACGCCTCGGTTGCAGGGTCGTAGTGGAGCTTCACGCCACCCCCAGCAGCAGCTCGCCGATGCGGGCGCGATGCTCGCGCGCGCTCCCGAGCAGGAGGTCACCCGTCTTGGCCCGCTTCACATAGAGATGGACATCGCTCTCCCAGGTGAAGCCCATGCCGCCGTGGATCTGGATCCCCTCCTTGCAGACCAGGCGCTGGCAGGCGCCCGCCGCAGCCTTGGCCATGGCGGAGGCGATGCCGCGGCGCGGGTCGTCCTCGGCGATGCACATCATGGCGAACCAGCCGGTGGCCCGGGCCTTCTCGAGCGCGACGAACATGTCTGCGCACTTGTGCTGCACGGCCTGGAACGATCCGATCGGCACACCGAACTGATGACGCTGCTTCGCGTGCTCGAGAGTGATCTCGAAGAGTGTCCGGCACACGCCGACGGTCTCCATGGACACGGCCACCAGGGCCTCGTCGCGTGCACGCGCGACGGCGTCGGCCGCGCCCCCCGCCGCACCCAGCGCGCGATCCGCCGGGAGCGCGACGTCGTCGAAGAACAGATGGGCCAGCGGGCGGCTCGGATCGAGGGCTTCCACCGACTCCGCCCGGACCGCGGAGGCCGGGGCGACGAAGAGGCCCAGGCCGTCGCCCGCCTCGAGCCGCGCGACCACCGCCAGCTCCTCCGCGTCGCCCCCATCGAGGACGAAGCGCGCTTCGCCTCGCAGCCGCCAGCCGTCGCCCTCGGGTCGCGCCCACAAGGCTCCCGGCAGCGGAGCTGCGGCGGCGCGCAGCTCGCCCGCCGCCAGGGGAGCCAGCCAGCGCTCGCGCTGCGCGGGGCTCCCGGCCTCGCGGACCAGGGGCGCGAAGAGGCCCAGCGTGGCCAGGAAGGGCCCGGGCGCCAGGTGCGCGCCGAGCTCCTCGAAGACCAGCCCCAGCTCCTCCATGCCCAGGCCCAGCCCGCCCTGGGCCTCCGGCACGCTGATGGCGGGCCAGCCCAGGCGCACGGCGCTGGCCCAGGGCTCGGCGGCGGGCTGCCCCGTCTCCGCCACCCGCCGGGCCGCCTCCGGCGGGCTCTCGACGTCGAGCACCTCGCGCACGGCGTCGCGCAGCTGCTCCTGATCCGGCGTCAGCTCGAACTCCACGGCCCCTGTGGTAGCATATCTGACGCACCGTCAGATTTCTGGACGGCGTCCACAGGAGATTCCCGCATGGCCCTCGCCCCCGATCAGCGCATCGTCTCGGCCGACGACCACATGGACATCCACGTCCTTCCCCCCGACCTCTACCAGCAGCGCCTGCCCGAGGAGCTGCGCGAGCGCGGGCCGCGGGTGGTGGAGACCGACGACGGGCCCTTCTGGGAGATCGACGGCCAGCGCGTCTCTCCGAGCGGCCGCAAGCAGGCCGGCTACATCCGCGCCGAGGCACACGGCTTCCGTCCGGGCGCCGCCGAGACGCGCCTCGAGGACATGGACCGGGACGGGGTCCACACCCACGTCATCTACAGCCCGACCACGACGCAGATGCGCATCGAGGAGCCCATCCTCCGCGCGGCCTGCCAGCGTGCCTACAACGACTGGGCGGCGGAGTTCAACGCCGCCGACCCCAACCGCCTCGTGTGCCTCGCGGACATCCCGAGCCACGATCCCGGCGAGGCCCGCGACGAGATCCTGCGCGCGGCCAAGATGGGTCACCGCGGCGCCATCATCCACCAGTTCCACGGCGAGCAGCCGATCTTCGAGGACGTGTGGCACCCCTTCTGGGACGCCGTCGAGGAGACCCGCCTTCCCATCTCGATCCACCTCGGGCCGGGCATGCACAGCCTGAAGCCGCAGCTCGGCTCGTGGCGCATGCCCGCCTTCGTGGCGGTCATCCCCATGCAGCTCGACGAGGTGCTCTCGGGGATGGTCTTCTCGGGCATCCTCGAGAAGCGACCCAACGTGAAGCTGGTCCTGGGCGAGGCCGGACTCGGCTGGATCCCGTACGTGGTGGAACGCCTCGACCACGAGCTGGTGAAGTACTGGGACACCATCGAGGATCATCGCCTCGAAATGAAGCCCAGCGAGATCTTCGCGCGGCAGATCTTCGTCACCTACGAGGACGAGAAGATCGGCGTCGAGCTGATCCCCCACATCGGAGTCGACAACGTGATGTGGGCCTCCGACTACCCCCACGGCGACAGCACCTGGCCCGAGTCCCGCAAGGCCATCGAGGAGTCGCCCATCGCCAGCCTCGGCGACGAAGCCATGCGCAAGATCATCGCCGACAACTGCGCGAGGTTGTACGGGATCGAGTAGTCCCGCTCGAGCAGGTCCCGCCGCGGGGAGCGGGGAGACGCGACGAAGCCGACGGGGAAGCGGCTAGTGCGCGGCGCGGTCGAGCGCGTCGCCCAGGTCGTCGAGCTCCCCGTGCAGGGGGTGATTGGGAGCGACCCGGGCGGAGGCGATGCGGCGCGCCTCCACCAGGTGGGCGCGGCTCTCGTCGTAGTAGGCGCGCTCGTAGGCGAGCCGCGCGAAGAAGAGGGAGCACTCCGCCATCTCGACGCTCTCGGCGCCGAAGAAGGCGCGGCGCATCCTGCAGCCCTCGCGGAAGGCCAGCTCCGAGTCGAGGAGCCGCCCCTGCTCGAGCGCGATCATGCCGGCCAGGACCGCTGCCTCCGGGAGCAGCACCTGCATCTCGAGGCCGCCCGCGAGGAGCGCCTGCACCGAGCGGGAGAGGGCCAGCTCGGCCTCGCCGTAGCGGCCCTGCTCCGCGTGCACGGCCGCCAGGCCGAAGAGCGCGGAGGCGAGCGCCGGATGGGCGGGATCGGTGAGCTGCTCGGCCAGGTCGACCGCGTGGCGCTGGGCCCGCTCGGCCTCGGCGAGGCGACCCTCGGAAGCCAGGTCGAGGCCGCGATCGAACTCGGCGAAGGCCCGCTGCTCGAGCTCCTGCGAGGAGGACGGTCCCAGCGCCACCGGCGGCGGCTGGGTGGACGAGCAGGCAGCCAGCACGCAGCCGAGCAGCAGGAGGGAAGCAGGACGCAGCGCACGCCGGGCGGCGCGGCGCAGGGGGAGGTTCGCCATGCCCGTGAGTGCCGGAATCGGCCGGCACGGTGACGCCGACCGCGACCCGAATCACACGCGATCCGGAGCGCATCTCCGTGCGGATCCGTTGCCGATCCGGAGCGCATCTCGGTGCGGATCCGTTGCCGATCCGGAGCGCATCTCGGTGCGGGTCCATTGCCGATCCGGACCACGCGCCGACGCGGGTCACTCGTCGATGCGGATGGCTTGCGTGGCGCGGATGTCTGCCGACGAGCTGCCGGCGAGCAGCGTGAAGTCGCCGGGCTCGAGGCACCAGTCGTGCGCCTCGGGATCCCAGAACGAGAAGTCGCGACGCTCCAGCGTGAACTCCGCGTTGCGCGTCTGTCCGGGCTCGAGGGAGAGCTTCTGGAAGGCGCGCAGCTCCTTCTCGGGCCTGAGCACGCTCGCCTCGTCGTCGCGCACGTAGAGCTGGACGACCTCCTGGCCGCTGCGCGCGCCGGTATTGGTGACCGGAATCGAGACGTGCACCACGTCCCCGGAGACCGTCGCCGACAGCTCTCCGTAGGCGAAGCTCGTGTAGGAGAGCCCGTGGCCGAACGCGAAGCGCGGAGCGAGCTTCTTCTTCTCGTACCAGCGGTAGCCCATGAAGATGCCCTCGCCGTAGTGCACCTTGCCGCGCTCGCCCGGGTAGCCGACGTGGGCCGGGTTGTCCTCCTCGCGCAGCGGCCAGGTCTGGGGCAGGCGCCCGCTGGGACAGACGTCGCCGAAGAGGACGTCGGCGAGTGCGTTGCCGCCCTCCTGGCCGGCATACCAGAGCGCCAGGATGGCCGGCGCCGCACCCATCCACTCCCCGCCGATGGGGCTTCCCGCGTTCACCGCCACCACGGTGCGCGGATTCGCAGCCACCACCCGCTCCACCAGCTCGGCCTGGTCGCCGGGAAGGAGCATGTCCACGCGGTCGCGCCCCTCCGTCTCCCAGTCCCCGTTCAGACCGACGACCACGACCGCCACGTCGGCCAGTCGTGCGGCGGCCTCCGCGCGCGCCATGGCGTCCTCGGGGAGCGGCTCGATGCAGCCGACCTTCACGCCCCCCAGCACGGGCGCCCCCTCCTTGCTGTACTCGATCGTCACCTCGAACGGCCCGTCGGCGTCGTAGACGGCCGTCTTCTCGGTGCTGCCCGCTCCGTAGAAGGACTTCCCCTTCTGCTGGGCGTCCCAGTTGTCGATCAGCAGCTCGCCGTCGACCAGCAGTCGGCTCTTCCCCGCACTGGTGAGGCCGAACCGGTAGCGGCCCTCGTGCTGGGGCTCGACGCGACCGCGGATCCGGGCGCTGAAGCTCTCGTGGTCGACCGCGTCGTCGAACTTCGAGAGCCACATGCACTCGACCTGGGTCGTCTTCTGCGTCTTGATGGGATCCCCTTCCAGCGCCAGGCCATCGTGGAAGGCGATCTCGAAGTCGCCGGAGAGGACCGGCGTGTCCTTGTGGTTGGTGCAGCCCGGCTCGAACAGGACCTCGACGCCCTCGCCGGCGCGCGCCCGGATGCCCGCGAGCGGCGAGACCCCGTAGTGCGGCCGCATCTTGGAGCTCCCCCCGCCGATCATCGCCTTCTTCGGCGCGTTGGGTCCGATCACCGCGATCCGGCCCGCGTCCCGCAAGGGCAGCAGGTCGCCCTCGTTCTTGAGGAGGACGATCCCCTCGGCCGCGGCGCGCCGCGCGACGGCGCGATGCTCCGGCCGATCGATCGCCTCCTCGACGTCGTCGACCTCGCCGGTGAGGATGCCCGCGCGCTCGCGGACCTCGAGCATGCGGCGCACGCAGGTGTCCAGGTCCTTCTCGTCGAGACGCCCGCCCCTCACCGCCTCCAGCAGCTTCTCGCCCCGGTGGCGACCCGGGCCGGGCATCTCCAGGTCGTTCCCGGCGACCACTCCCGCCTCGGTGCTCTGCAGCCCGAACCAGTCGGAGACGACGAAGCCGCCGAAGCCCCACTCCCCGCGCAGCACGTCGGCGAGCAGGGGATGATCGCACGCGTAGGTTCCGTTGATGCGGTTGTAGGCGGTCATCACCGACCAGGGATCGGCCTCGCGCACCACGGCCTCGAAGGGCGCCAGATAGAGCTCGCGCAGCGCCCGCTCTCCCACCTCCGAGCTGATCGTGTGGCGCTCGAACTCGGAGTCGTTGGCCACGAAGTGCTTGACGCAGCCGCCCACCCCGCGGCTCTGCACGCCGCGCACCCAGGCCACTCCCATGCGGGCCGAGAGGTGCGGGTCCTCCGAGTAGCACTCGAAGTTGCGGCCGGCGATGGGCGTGCGGTGCAGGTTGACCGTGGGACCGAGCACCACGTGGGCGCTCTTGGTGAGCGCCTCGTCGCCGATCGCGGCGCCGACCTCTTCGATCAGAGCCGGGTTCCAGGTCGCTCCCATCGCGGTGCCGCAGGGGAAGCACGCAGCCGAGACGGAGCCCGAGAAGTCCGCTCCACGCGCACCGTGGGGGCCGTCGCTGACCTTGAGGGGCGGGATGTCCAGACGCGCGACGCCGGCCGCGTGCCACATGTCGGACCCGGAGAGAAGGGTCACCTTCTCCTCCAGGGTCAGCTCTGCCAGGAGCTCGTCGGGAGTGGGGGGCATGCCCCGATCCTACCAGCTGTGGACGACCGGCAGCACCTCCGCCGCGAAGAGACGCAGGCTCTCCTCGGCCTCGGCCAGGCTCATGCCCCCGTAGAAGGAGATCAGGTTGAGCTGGAAGTCGCCGACGAGCTTTCGTCTCTTCTCCAGCTCGGAGAGGATGCGCGCCGGGTCTCCCCACGAGTTGACCGCGCAGTAGGCCCGCGCCGCAGTCTCCAGCCCGACGGCCTTGAAGGCTTCGGAGGCGCTCGCGTACGAGTCGTAGCCCTTCGTGTCCTTGAAGTGGTCGCTCATGATCTCGTAGTGCTTCACGATCGTGAGGAAGTAGTTGGTCATGTACTCGAGGCCCTTCTCCTCGGCCTGGGCCGGGTCCGGGTGGCAGTACATGAGGTCGCCGGTCAGGGGCGCGGGCGGATCTCCGTCGTGATGGCGCTTCCAGGCCTCGCGGAACTCCTGGAGCGGGCCGTCGGCGTAGAGCTCCCAGGCCGTCTGGGTGAAGGTGGTGAGCCGTCCGCCCAGGCGCGCCGCCGCCTGGACCGAGTCGGGGGACATGCCGACGCAGTAGAGGCGGTCGCGCACGGGGGCGAGAGGACGCGGGCGGATCTCCGTGCGCGGCTGCGGGTAGAACGGGCCGTCTCCTTCGATCACGCCGCTCTCGAGGGCCTCGACGATCATGTCCGCACCCTCGTCGAAGCGCTCGCGCGAGGTGCCCATGTCGATCCCGAAGTGCGCGTACTCGATGCGCGAGAGGCCCCGGCCCAGGCCCAGCTCCGCGCGGCCGTCCGAGAGGTGGTCGAGCAGCGTGAACTTCTCGGCCACGCGCAGGGGATCGTTCCAGGGCACGATCACCGCGCCCGTGCCGAGCCGGATGCGCTCGGTGCGCCCGGCCAGCCAGGAGAGGTACGCCACGTTGTCGGGGCATGCGGCGTAGTCGGTGAAGTGATGCTCGACCGCCCAGAGGCGGTCGTAGCCCAGCTCGTCGGCCAGAACCGCCAGCTGACGCTCGCCCTCGACGACGTCCGCGTCCTGTCCCCGACCGAGGTAGTTCTGGAAAATCTGGAGGACTCCGACCTGCATCTCGCTCCACCTCGGCCGCATGGGAAGGGCAGCGTCGACGCTGAGTATAGACGCCGGGCGGGAGCCGAGTGGGACAGCGTGTTACGCGACGATCTCCCGCGCGCCGTTCATGGGACCCGGCATCTCAAGCTCCTCCCGCGTCGCGAGCTCCCGCGCTGCCAGCGTCGTCGCCCCCTGCGCGCTCGCGATAGTGGTCGCGCAGCACGAAGAACGCGGCCTTCTTCCCGCCATCGTCGGAGACGAGGCCCTTGCGGTTCCAGTGGTCCTGCACGCCCTGGTAGAGCCGTATCGGAGTGCGGAAGTCCTTGAGGACCCAGGGAGAGAGGCCGGCCAGGCCCTCCTGGTGCTCCAGCATCGCGAGCTGCCTGCGGTAGACCAGGGCCTGGTACTCCTCGCTGTAGACCGCCAGCTCCTCCTCGGGCGCGTGCAGGCCCCGCTTCGCGCCGGCGCCCATCTCGCTCACGATCAGCGGCTTCGCGGACGGGATCCGGAAGCGGATGCGATCCATGTTGTCGAGCATCACCCGCCGCGTGTGCCGGCTCGACCAGGGACCGACCAGCCCCACCGCTCCCGAGTAGTACCAGCCGAAGTACTCGTTGAGGGCGGCCACGTCCACGGCGTCCACGAGGGGGTCCTTCACGACGAACGGCCACTCGCCGCGCACCAGGCCGAGCAGGGCCGGGACGTAGTAGCGCGTCATGAACGGAACCAGGGTCTCGGGCCCCGTGAGGAGGGCCGCGGACACGAGCCGCGTCGGATCGAGCTCGCGGGCGCGCTCGGCCAGTGTGCGCATGAAACGATGGCGCGGTGCGTTCTCCGGCGTCTCGTTGCCGATGCTCCAGATCACGACCGAGGCGCGGTTGCGGTCCCGCTCGATCATCTCCGCGAGCTGAGTGCGCGCCACCGCCAGGGTGCGCTCGCTCTCGAAGCGGACGTTCCAGTAGACCGGGATCTCCGACCACACCAGGAGCCCCAGCTCGTCGGCCAGCCGGACGGTGACCTCCGGGTGGGGATAGTGGGAGAGGCGCACGAAGTTGCAGCCGAGCTCGCGCGCCCATCCGAGCACGCGGCGCGCGCCCTCCTCGTCGTGGATCCGTCCACCCCCCATGCCCTCCTCGTCGTGGATCGAGATCCCGCGCAGGAAGACCGGTGCGCCGTTGAGCAGGATCTCGCGGCCGCGCACGCTCACGGTGCGGAAGCCGATCTCGTCCGAGACCCGGTCGTCCCCGGCGGCGATCTCCACCCGGTAGAGCCGAGGCGTCTCCGGCGACCAGCGCTCCGGAGTCGCCTCGAAGCCGAAGCGGGCGACACCGACCTCGTCCGTGGATGCGGTGGCCTCGATGCCCAGGTCCGGGATCGTGAGCGTCACGTCCTCTCCCGGACCGCTTCCGGCGACGATCACCTCGGCCTCGATCCTCCCCGGCTGCTCTCCGACGAGCCCCACCCGCCAGCTGCGCACGAAGACCCGGGGAACGTCCACCAGCAGGACGTCGCGGGTGAGCCCCCCGTAGTTGAGCCAGTCGGTCGTCGGCGTGGGGACGTCCTCGGGCCGCTTGTCGTTGTCCACTCGGACCACGAGGAGGTTCTCGCCGGGACGCAGGCGTCCGGTTACATCGAAGTTGAAGGGAGTGAAGCCACCCTCGTGTACGCCGAGGAGCTTCCCGTTCAGATAGACGGAGGCGCGGTAGTGAGCCGCCCCGAACCACAGGAAGGTGCGTCCGTCCACCACCGCCGGGCGCTCGAACACGCGCCGGTACCACACGGTCCCCGTGTAGAAGACGAGACGCGGGTCCTGGGTGTTCCAGTCGCCGGGGACCTCGAGGGTGAGGCCGCCGTCGAAGGAGAACTCGGCCAGGTCCGAAGGCGAGCCGGGCTTGACGTCGCGCGGTGCCATGCCGAGGGTCCCGGCTCGGCCGTAGGGATCGATCACGGCCGCCCAGGTGCCGTTCAGCGACTGCACCTCGCGCTGGCGGGGGCTCGCCAGCAGCGGATCGGGAGCGCGCCCCGCATTCTCCCGCGCCGAGCGCTCGTAGTCGACGACCTCCCGCGTCGCCTGCGGCCAGTCGCCGAACCAGATCCACGCAGTCAGGCCCAGCGAGCCCAGCCCGACGACGAAGAGAGCCCCGGAAACCAGTCCGAACACGGCGCGCGACATCTCGGGAGTCTACACACGCGACGCACCGGGAGCCTCGGCTATCCTCCCCGCCCGAGAGCGATGACCGCGACCTCCGCATCGAGACTCCGGCCCTTCGACGAAATCCCGTCCGTCGGCACC
Organism: Myxococcota bacterium; assembly: GCA_028278065.1. Taxonomy (GTDB): domain Bacteria; phylum Myxococcota_A; class UBA9160; order UBA9160; family JAFDET01; genus JAFDET01. Next base: position 66,117 of record JANQFA010000251.1, on the reverse strand, counting down.
CTGACCATGCTGAGGCAGATCCTCGGCGGCAAGGGCGGCCGCATCGACATGCTGGGCCCGCTGGATCGGCACTACCGCGAGCTGGGCCCGCTGGTGCGTCAGCCCGCAGGCCCCTTTCGGATGGTGAACCTGTTCGGTCCCGATGCGTGCCAGACCGTCCTGATGGACCGCGACGGGATCTTCTCGGCGGAGAGGCCGTGGACCCAGATCATGGGGAGGATCTTCCCCAACGGCCTCCTCCTCAAGGACGGCGACGAGCACCGCAAGCACCGGCGCATCATGCATCAGGCGTTCCGGCGCCCGGTCCTGCGCACCTACGTCGAGCGCATGACCCCGATGATCGAGCGAGGCATCGCCGAGTGGGGTGGGATGGGCGACTTCCTCGCCTTCGACGCGGTCAAGGAGCTGACCCTCGACATGGCGGCGTCGATCTTCCTCGGAGTCGACCTGGGTCCGGAGACCCGGCGCCTGAACCGCGCCTTCGAGGACATGGTGGCCGCATCGATGTCGCGCATCCGCCTGCCCATCCCCGGCCTCGAGTTCCAGGCGGGCCTGAAGGGCCGCGAGACCCTGTCCGCCTTCCTCTGCGAGCTGATCCCGGCTCGGCGCGAAGGCGACGGCAGCGACATGTTCAGCGAGCTCTGCCGCGCCGAGGACGAGGACGGGAGCCGCCTCGACGACCAGGCCATCATCGATCACATGATCTTCCTGATGATGGCCGCCCACGACACCAGCACGAGCACCCTCACGTCGATGATCTACGAGCTGGCGCGCCATCCCGAGTGGCAGGAGCGCGTGCGCGAGGAGGCTCTGGGCCTGGGCAAGGCCGTCCTCGACTTCGAGGACGTCGAGGAGCGCGAGGCTCTCACCTGGGTCATGCGAGAGACGCTGCGGCGCTACCCGCCGCTTCCCGTGATCCCCCGCGTCACCACGGACGACTTCGAGTGGTGCGGCTACGAGATCCCCAGCGGGAGCATGGTGGTCGTCTCGCCGATCCACACCCACCACATGGCGGAGTGGTGGACCGCCCCCTGGACCTTCGATCCCGAGCGCTTCTCCCCGGGTCGCGACGAGTCGAAGCGCCACACGTTCATGTGGATCCCGTTCGGCGGGGGCCCCCACCACTGCCTGGGCTTCAAGTTCGCGGAAGCCCAGATCAAGGGGATCATGCACCAGCTGGTGCTGCGCTATCGCTGGCGGGTCGACCCGGGCTACCGGATGCCGCTTCAGCAGGCACCGATCTCCAAACCGATGGACGGGCTGCCCGTCGCCCTCGAGCCGATCAGATAGCCGCGTCTCCCCCCCACCCCTCGTCGCTCGACGAGCGTCTGCCGTGGCGCCCCATCCTGTCGTGGGGCGTCCCGGTGCTGGGGCTGTCGGTGCCCCTCTTCTTCGTCCAGGTCTACTTCCTGAACTACGCCACCGACGTCCTGCTGGTGGCTCCCGCGGTGGTCGGCGGCCTCTTCGCGATCGGGAGACTCTGGGATGCGGTGACCGACCCCATCGTGGGGTTCCTCTCGGACCGCACCCGCACGCGCCTGGGCCGGCGCAGGCCCTGGATGCTGGCCGCGCTCCCCCTCCTCATGGCCTTCTTCGCGATGCTGTGGATGCCGCCGGCCACGCTCGCCGGCGGCCGCCTCGTCGCATGGGTGGGCATCGCCCTGTTCGGCTTCTACACCGCCTACACGCTCTACTCGATTCCACACGCATCGCTCGGAGCCGAGCTCTCCAAGGGCCATCACGACCGCACGCGCATCTTCGCCGTGCGCCACATCGCGCTCACGGTCGGGATCGTCGGGGCGTTTGCCGCGCTCCAGTTCGTCCAGAACGCGCCCGCGCCGCGCGAGGCAGCCAGGGCGGTGGTCTTCCTCTTCGTTCCCCTCGCCGCCCTGATCCTCGCGATTCCCCCCCTGGCCCTGCGCGAGCGGGTCGAGTACCAGGGCCGTGGCAGCGGCCGCCCGCTGCAGGCCGCGCGAGACGTCTGGCGCAATCCCCACGCTCGGCTCCTCCTGACGGTTCTCTTCGTCGAAGCCCTGGGCGGCGCCACCATCGGCGTGCTCGCACCCTTCCTGGCCAAGTACGTCCTGGAGGCGCCCCACGCGGTGGCCCTGCTCCCGGCGTTCTACGTCGCGGCCTCGGTGGGGTCGGTGCCCATGTGGGTGAGGCTCTCGCGGCGCTTCGGGAAGCACCCGGTCTGGCTCTTCGCGATGGTCGGAAACGGCCTGGCCTTCGGGTCCACCATGACGGTGGGGCCGGGCGACGTGGCCCTCACCGCCGGCCTGCTCCTCGTGGCCGGGATCTTCGCCGGAGCGGGCGGCGCGGTCTCCCAGTCGGTCCTCGCGGACATCATGGACTTCGACGAGTACGAGACCGGCGAGCGCAAGGAGGGCGCCTACTCCGCAGCTGCCGGGTTCTGCTTCAAGGCTGCCGCCGGCTGCACGGTGGCGCTGACGGGCTTTGCGATCGATGCTGCCGGCTTCGTCCCCAACGAGCAGCAGACACCGCTGGCGCTGTGGACCTTGAAGGGCCTCTTCGGAGGCGCCCCGCTGGTCGCCAACCTGATCGGCGCGGCGATCTTCCGCGGCTTCCGGCTGGACGCCGCCGAGCATGCCCGGATCCGGGCGGAGCTCGACGCGCGCCACCTGGCCGACGGCGACAGCTAGCTGCTAGGTGGCCCGGGCCGCGCGCCGCTGGACGAAACGCACGTACGCCGGCGGCGGCATGAACGCCAGCGCGATCGCGATCGCGGCGACCAGCCCGTGGGCCGACGAGCTGGCCAGCACCCAGGGGACCTGGGCCTCGGGCTGGCCGTACCAGAGCTGCGCCCCGGTTCCGACCAGCGTTCCGAACCCCGCCGCGAAGGCCCCGATCCCCCAGAGCGTGAAGCGGTTCGCGACGGCAGGGTCGGCCAGCCCGAGGCGCACGCGGCGACCCATGAGCCGCCCGTAGCGCAGTGACTCGACCGATCCCCAGAGGAGTGCCCCGATCTGCAGGGCCGTCCGCAGCAGGTAGCTGGAATCGAGCCGGTTGAAGGTCTCGAATCCCACGACGGCCGTGTAGCCGAACGCGGCGACATGGACGGCGGCGGCCAGGGCGACGAGTGCCGCGACGCGCGAGCGGGTCGGATGGTAGACACGCCAGTTGAAGATCAGCTTCGCGATGACACCGGCCGCGACCGCCGCCATCCCCGCCGCCACGATCGGCGCGTACAGGGCGGGCGAGCCCGCCCGCAGCTCCTGCGCCAGGACCATGAGCCCGAAGCCAACGGGTCCGATCCCCAGGACTCCGATCCCCATGCACAGCTCCGGGAGCTGCCGCGTGCGTCGCGCGAGGAGCAGCAGGCGCACGCCGACCGCGAGGGCGACGAAGAAGAACGCGAGGAAGCCCACCCACACGAGCGGGTGGGGAGCCGCGGTCTCCGCCACGGGTCAGGACGCGGACGCGCCGGCGAGACGCCTGAACACCTCCTCGGGCGTCTCCACACCCGAGCCGCCGTCGGCCAGGGAGGCGATGCCCGTGGCCAGGCTGCTGCACACGTCCGAAGCATCCTGGACGCCGCGCGACTCGAGCTCCTTGGGAAGGACCTTCTCGAGCACCACCTTCATCTGCGCCGGGGTCAGGGTGCGCGAGTCGAGACCGGCTTCCTTCAGGGCGATCCGGACCGTGCCGCGCGCCTCGAGGCGATCGAGTGACGTGCTCTGCTCGAGCTCGGCGCACACCCAGTCGAAAGCCGCAGCGTCTGCCATCGATCTTTCTTCCCTCAGAGTCCGGGATTCGCCAGAAGGGGGTGTGTGCGCCCGGGTTTCGTGCTTCCCATCGTCCGCTCCCGGCGCCGCCTTGAGCGCGATTCTGCGCCCCCGCCGCCGGGTCCTGAGGGCCTGGATCCGGCACCGGGCCGCGCTTACGATCAGGAGCTGGGCCGAGCGGGCGCCCCTGGGGGACAAGGAGCCGCCGTGAGCAGGATCTTCGAGCGACACCGTGTGATCGACATGGACAGCCACGTCACGGAGCCGGCGGACGTCTGGACGTCGCGGGTGCCCGCGAAGTGGCGCGACCAGGTGCCCCAGGTGAAGCGCATGGGGCCCAAGGACGTGTGGGTGATCGGCGACCAGACAGTCGGCTTCCCGGGGATCTTCTCCATGGCCGGCTTCCACGGAACCATCCCCGAGTTCCCCGATACCTACGACGACGTTCCCGCGGCGGCCTACGACGCCGGCGCGCGGCTCGCCTACATGGATCGCGAGGCCATCCACGCGCAGGTCCTCTACCCCAACGTGGGCGGCTTCGGCTCGGGCCGCTTCCTCGAGATGAAGGACCCGGAGATCAAGCTGGCCTGCGTGCGGGCCTACAACGACTTCCTGGTGGACTGGTGCAGCGCGGATCCGAAGCGGCTCGTCCCGGTGATGGCCACGCCCTTCTGGGACATCGGAGCCGCGGTGCAGGAGATCGAGCGCTGCGCCGCCCTCGGCCATCGAGCCGTCCTCATGTGCGGACAGCCCCAGTCGTTCGGGCTGCCCCACCTTCCGAGACCTCACTGGGATCCGATCTGGGCCGCTGCCCAGGACGCAGGCCTGTCGATCTCCTTCCACGTGGGGGGCGGCGATCTGAGCGAGCTGACCGAGGATCCGGGCGGGATCGGCATGAAGACGAACTTCGGACGCGTCTCGTCGCTGATGTTCATCGACAACTCGCGCTGCCTGGCCGACCTCACGTTCGGCGGCATCTGTCACCGCTTTCCCGAGCTGCGCTTCGTGTCCGTCGAGAGCGGGGCGGGCTGGGTGCCGCCGTTTCTCGAGGCCATGGACTGGCAGTGGCAGAACAGCGGCATCCGGGAGGAGCACCCGGAGTACGACCTCCTGCCGAGCGACTACTTCCGCCGCCAGATCTACGGCTCCTTCTGGTTCGAGCGGGACGGAATCGCGGGCGCCCTCACCCAGTACCCCGACAACTTCATGTACGAGACCGACTACCCCCATCCGACCTGCATGGCCGAGAGTGACTACACGCCGGCGCAACGTCCGGGAATCTACGCCGAGGAGGCGCTCGCCGAGGTGGACGACGCCATCCTGGGCCGGGTCCTGCACGACAACGCGGCCGCCCTGTACGGGATCGAGTAGGCCTGGATGCAGGGACTCGCGGACTTTCGCGTCGTCGACTTCTCCAGCGGCATCGCAGGGTCCTACTGCACCAAGCTCCTCGCCGACGCAGGAGCGGATGTGGTCAAGGTCGAGCCCGCTCAGGGCGATCCCCTGCGGCGCTGGTCCGCGAGCGGGGCCGATCCCGGCGCGCAGGACGGAGCCCTGTTCCGCTTCCTGCACCAGAACAAGCGCTCGGTCACGGGCCTCCCAGACGATGATGCGATCCTCGAGCTGGTGGCCTCGGCGGATCTGGTGGTCGAGGGCTTCCGCTGCGGCGAGATCGATCCCGCCGCCTGGTGCGACCGCTTCCCGGGACTGGTCGTGCTCTCGATCACGCCGTTCGGCCGCGGTGGACCCTGGGACGGCCGCCCGGCGACCGAGTTCACCATCCAGGCCGGCTGCGGCTCGATCGGCACCCGTGGGCTCGCCGGGCAGGAGCCCTTCCAGGCAGGCGGGCGCACGACCGAGTGGGTGGGCGGCACCTTCGCGTCCGTCGCCGCCCTGGCCGCCCTCCACCGCGCCCGCCGCAGCGGCCACGGCGAGCAGGTGGACTTCTCGCTGCACGAGGTGATGACCATCGCCGGCACCAACTACATGGACCTGGTGTCGCGCGTCCTCGGCGTCGGGCCGCCCGCGGAGGGGCCCTTGCCGGCGACGGTCGAGACGCCCTCCATCGAGACCACCCGGGACGGCTACGTGGGCTTCTGCACCAACACGCCCCAGCAGTTCTCCGACTTCCTGGTGATGATCGAGCGTACCGACCTGGCGGACGACGCGGACCTCGCCTTCATCGCGGGTCGCACGGCGCGCTACGACGAGTGGACCGCGATCGTGCGCACCTGGACCGAGACGAAGACCACCGCCGAAGTGATCGAGCTGGCCTCGCTCCTGCGCATTCCGGTGGCACCCATCTGCAACGGCGAGACGGTGCAGCAGCACGAACAGCTGGTGGCACGCGGGGTCTTCCGCGAGGACCCGACCGGGAGCTTCGTCCACCCGCGCCCCCCGTACCGGATCGACGACCGCGAGGCTCCGGCCTTCCGCCCCGCGCCGCGACTCGGCGAGCACGACGGACGCATCGAGTCCCGCACGCCGTCGCGAGCGGTGCCCCACGGCGCTGCCGAGCTCCCGCTGGCCGGTGTGCGCATCCTCGACCTCACCGCCTGGTGGGCGGGACCCTCCGCCACCCACATGCTCGCGGCCCTCGGAGCCGACGTGGTCCACGTGGAGAGCACCCGCCGGCCCGACGGGATGCGCATGGTGGGCGGCATGTTCGCCAGTCTCCACTCCGAGTGGTGGGAGGCGAGCCACTTCTTCCTGGCCGCCAACGCGAACAAGCGCGGCCTGGCGATCGACCTCACCGATCCGCGCGGAATCGAGGCCATGGAGCGCCTCATCCGCAGGTCCGACGCCGTCTTCGACAACTTCACGCCGCGGGTGCTCGACGGCTTCGGGCTCACCTGGGAGCGCATCCACGAGCTCAATCCCGGCGCGATCTTCGTGCGCATGCCGGCGTTCGGGCTCTCGGGGCCGTGGCGCGACAACACCGGCTTCGCCCAGACCATGGAGCAGCTCACCGGGCTGGCCTGGCTGACCGGACACCGGGACGACCAGCCCCGCATCCAGCGCGGCCCCTGCGACCCGCTCTCGGGCATGCACGCCGCCTTCGCCTTCCTCGTCGCGCTGCAGGAGCGCGCGACGCGCGGCCGGGGTGTCCACGTCGAGTGCACCATGGTGGAGGGCGCACTCAATGCCGCTGCCGAGCAGCTCGTCGAGTTCAGCGCCTATGGCAACCTGCTCGAGCGCGAGGGCAACCGCTCTCCCGGCGCCGCACCCCAGGGTCTGTACGCGTGCCGCGGCCACGATCCGACCACGAGTCCGCGCTGGCTGGCTCTCTCCGTCGAGGATGAACGCCAGTGGCGCGCGCTGGTGGAGGTCCTGGGACGACCCGCCTGGGCCACCGAGTCCGCGCTGGACGGCCGCGCCGGGCGCCGGGCGGCCCACGACGCGCTCGACGCGAAGCTCTCGTCCTGGCTCTCCACCCGCGAGCGCGAAGAGGCGCTGAAGGTGCTTCTCGATGCCGGCGTCCCGGCCGCGCCGGTGGCGGATCCGCGCGCCTGCTCCGAGGATCCCCAGATGAGCGCACGAGGGTTCTACGAGACCTCCGACCACCCGGTCCTGGGCAGCCTTCCCGTTCCGACCGTCCCGTTCCGCTACGCGAGCGTCGAGCGCTGGATGAGGGCTCCTGCGCCCACCCTGGGCCAGCACAACCACGAGGTGCTGCGCGAGGTCGCGGGGATGGACGACGACACCATCGCGGCGCTCGCACAGGCCGGCGTGATCGGGACACGCCCGGACGGCGCCTGAAGATGGGGGAGGTCGTGTTCCGCCGGGCCATCCTCTCGCCCGAGATGGTGGAGGGGATGAGGGCTTTTCTCGAGAAGCGCCCGCCGGACTGGCCGCGAGACTGACCCGACTCACTCGCGGAACTTGGTGAGATCGTCGCCGTCGCTGCGCGCGGCGCGCAGCTCCTCGATCAGGTAGGGGCGCATGCGCTGCGGGGCGACGATCCGCTCGAGGGAGCCCACCTGGCGCGCGCGCTCCACCGTGTGCACCGCGTCGAACTCGGCGGCGATCTCGGCCTGCTTCTCCAGCAGGAGCTCGGCGAAGCGGCGCTCGCGGGCCTCTCCCGCCAGTCCGGTGAGGCGCGGATCGGCCAGCGCCCGCGCGCGCACCTCGCGGCCGAAGACCACCTTGGCCGCCGGCGCGCCCCCGATGACCGACGCGTACGATCCCTCCAGTGCGGAGGCGCGCAGCCGCGGATTGAGTGCGCGCGAGAACACGACGTAGGCGCCGCCGTGGTAGCGGGAGACCACCAGGAAGACGAGCGGACCGCGGAAGTTCACCACGGCGCGGGCGATCTCGGCGCCGAACTCGAGCTGGAGCTTGCGCATCGATTCCGGCGAGCCGTCGAATCCCGAGAGGTTGGCCAGGATCACGGCCGGTCGGTTCCCGCTGGACGCGTTCAGGGCGCGGGCCACCTTGCGCGAGGATCTCGGGAAGAGCGTCCCGCCGCTCCAGCTCTCGGGACCGTCGGCGGGGCGGTAGCCGAGGCGCGGGAGGTTGCGGCTCTCGATCCCCACCAGGCAGACGGGCTCGCCCCCCAGGAAGGCGTCCCACACGATCGCGGTCTCGGCGCCCTCCCAGGCGGCCCAGCGCTCCAGGTGAGCGCCGTCCGCGTCGATCACCGCGCGCATCAGGGCCCGCATGGGGAAGGGACGCTTGCGGTCGGGGTTCGTGTCCTCGTCCAGGATCTCGCCGACGCTCGCGAAGTCCCCGCCGTCCTCCGGCTGGCAGGGCGATTCGCGCACGTCCCGGTCGTCGGTGTCGGAGGTGGCGAATCTGCGCGGTCCGCCCTCGCCTGGTACCACGTAGGTGTAGCGATGATGGTCGTGCAGGACCCCGAAAGCGGCAGCGAGGCTCGGCGCGTAGTAGTGCGCCTCGCCGTTCGGCCCCATCACGCCCTCGAAGCCGCCGATCGCCACCTCATCGGCCGCCGCGACGCTCCCCGAGGCTTCCAGGGCCGCCCGCCCGGTCAGCACCATCGAGGCGCCCGGCGTCATCACCAGCGCGCCGCGCGTGTGCATCAGCATCGTGGCCAGGGCGTTCCAGTAGCTCTGGGCGCCCACGTTGATCCCGTACACCACCAGGTGGATGACGCCTTCCGCCTGGGTGAAGGTGACGATACGGCGCACGACTCGCGCGGTCGCGTCGAGATTCTCGGTCCCGCTGTCCATCGAGATCCGCGCGCCGCTCGAGACGGGCACCCACTCGACCGGGATCCCCTGCGCCTCGGCGAGATCGATGGCCGCCACCACCCGGTCGCACTCCGCGTCCGCCAGGGAGCCCAGCCCACGGGTCGGATCGGAGAGGATGAGGACGCGACGCATGCCCTCGGGTACGCGGTCGGTGGGGGTGGTGATGATCCCGAACACGATCGCGCTCGCGTTCTCGCCGTAGGGGCGCACCACCCGCACCGCCGTCGGCCGGTCCGCAGCGGGATCCAGGTCGTACTCCTCGAAGGTCCCGGGCGGCAGCTCGCCTTCGGCCCGCGCGCCGTTCGCGGGCACGCCACCTCCGGTGAGCATGCGCACGATCTCGTACGGGTAGACGAGGCTGCGCCGCCGGGCCTCGACCAGCTTCCGCTCGTAGCTCCCCACGGGCTGCAGGGGGGCGCGCCGCGGGTCGCGCCAGGCGATGTCGATCCGGCTGCCCGTCGGGTCGGCGATCACCACCTCCATCGCCCGCGCCGGCTCCGAGGGCGACTCCGGGTCCAGGAGGTTCAGGCGCACGACCACGCGATCGAGGCCCAGATGGCGGGTGGCGGGGAAGAGATCGACGGCGAGGCGCTGCGCCACCTCGGGACCCAGCACGACGCGCGGATGCACCACCACCGAGAGGCGGTTCCACTGCAGCCGGCGCCGCTCGTCCCGGGCCGCCAGGGTGGCGCGCAGGGTGCGCGCCGCCTGGTTGAAGGCGCGCACGAACGCGGGGATCCAGGGCTCGGCGTCCGCCTGCTCGCCGCCGCCCCGCCCGCGCACCTCCGCCAGCACGAAGATGCGCTCGTCCTCTTCCACCTCCCGCGCCCGCCCCTGGAAGACGTGCACATCCTCGGCGCCCGGCAGTGGCGTGAGGTGAAAGCCCTGGAGGCGATCCAGGTCGAGGCGCGCCGCGGTCTCCGGGTGGAGACCGTGGAGCTCTTCGGCGCCTCGCGGCGCGCGGTCGGTGCGCAGCCAGGTGCGGTGCTCGTCCGGCGCGGCATCGCGGATCAGGGTGAGGGTGAGGCGCTCGGCGGGGAAGCGCTCGCCGAGCAGTGCCAGGATCTGGTCCTCCATCCAGGGCAGCAGCGCCTCGTCGGAGACGGGGACGAGCACCTCGAGAGCGTCCACCCCGGAGCTGCCATCGCTGGCCCGGGCCGCCTCGGCGCGCACACACAGGTCGCGGGCCGCGCGCGCCACATTGCGGCCCGCCGCCACGACCGCCAGGACCACCCGGCCGTCATCGAGCACCAGCAGCTCGAGGGGCTCCCCGTCGCTTCCGCGCAGCGCGTGGCCGGAGGGAGTGCGCGGGCTGTAGAGGCGCCGCAGGTGGGCGCCGAGCGCCAGGGCGCGGCGGCGGGGATCGGGATCGCCCAGCCAGCGACCCACCCGGTCGAACACGCGCCGCGGGACGTCGGCGATCTCGAGGAGCACGTCCTCCGGGATCTCGGAGGCGCCCGTGTCGGCCGCCTCCAGCCATCGCTCCAGGCGACGGGTGCCCTCCTCGGCCCGCGCCTCGGTCTCCGGCCCCTCGAAGAGCGCCCAGCGCAGCTCGGAAGCCAGGTCCGCGAGCGCGTCGGGAACGTGTCCGCGCATCCCGGCGAGGCGGCCGAGGCCATCGCGCAACGCCTCGTCGCGACCGAGCGCGATCCCGCTGGCCGCCAGCGTGGCCAGCCGGCGCAGGATGGCCATGCTCATGCGCTGCCTCACCGCGGGCGAGCGCTGCGAGGCGAAGAGGCGCATGACCGCGCGCTCGAGCTCGTCGCTCGGCTCGAGCCCCTCCACCCCGTAGTGAGAGAGGGCGCGCTGCAGGAGATCGAGGTGCTCGGGCGCCACGCCCGCACCCGACGCGCGCATGCGGCGCACGAACATGCGCGTGCGCGCCGCGTTGGACGGCCCGGGGGCCCCGGCCACGCTGGCGCGGGGCGCGCGCAGGAAGGGCTCGTCCACGTCGGCGAGGAGGACCACCTCGCGGCGCACGAGCGCGAGCTGCGCGCGGAAGCCGGCGGAGAGGGAGTCGGGCAGGGGAGCGTCGAGGAAGGCGAGGAGCTCGTCGACCCGCTCGGGATCCGCATCGTAGCCCAGGAGCACGCGTCGGATCTCGTCGCCCACCGCACGCACCGAGGCGTGACGGCGGCCCGGAGGCTCGCCCTCCACGCCCACCAGATCGACGCTGCCGTCGGGACGGAAGAACACGCGCAGGGGATCCACCTCGTCGGGGAGTGCGAGGCGCTGCGAGGGCGCGGCCGCACCCCCCTCCTCGTCGGGCTCGATCACCAGCAGGACGTCGCCCGCCGCGACCTGCTGGCCGCGTCGCGCCGCCACCTCCTGGACCACGCCGTCCACCGGCGCTTCGACGGCGATCTCCATCTTCATCGCCTCGAGCACCGCGACGGCCTGTCCGGCCGATACCCGCTGTCCCGGCTCGACGTGCAGGGCCACGACCACCGCTGGCGAGCCGGCGCGCACGCGGCCAGCCGCCTGCCAGTCGAAGCGGTGGACGCGCCCCTCCACCTCCACCCGCAGCCCCGCCTCGCCCGCGTCGTGCAGGACGCGGAAGGTGCGCCCGCCCAGCTCGAGGCGTGCGCCGCCCGCGCCGTCCTCCACCAGGCGAGCCGTCGTGACGCGCGCGTCCAGGTGGATGCGGTAGGTCCAGGAGCCGATCGCGTAGACGCGCAGGCGGTAGGCGTCGCCGCGGTGGGAGAGGTCGATCTCCTGTCCCTCCGACGGGGGTGCCACCGCGCCCGACGCGCCGGCGGGATCGGCGAAGAAGTTGGTGCGCGCCGCGCGGCGCGCACGCTGGTAGGCGAGGATGGCCGCCACCGCGAGGGCCTCCACCCCGTACTCGCCGGCGCCCGCGGGCCCGCGCTGGTCCAGCCAGCCGGTGTCGACGCCGCCGCCACGGAACTCGGCATCCTCGAGCAGGTCGAGGAGGAAGCCCTTGTTGGTGGCGCCCCCCTCGATCACCACCTCCAGGTCGGAGAGCGCGCAGGCCAGGCGCGCGCGGGCCTCCTCCCGGGTGTCGCCCCAGGCCATCACCTTGGCCAGCATCGAGTCGAAGTCGGCAGGGACCACGCTGCCCGCGACCACGCCGCTGTCGACGCGCACCTGAGGACCGAGAGCCGCGTCGAAACGGCCGACGCGCCCCGGTGCCGGAAGGAAGCCGGCGTCCGGGTCCTCCGCGCAGAGACGCACCTCCATGGCCGCCCCTCTCGGGCTCCAGCCGCGCTGCGGAAGGCGCTCGCCGCGGGCGATGCGGATCTGCCACTCCACGAGGTCCGCGCCGGTCACCGCCTCGGTGATGCCGTGCTCGACCTGGAGGCGCGGATTCACCTCGAGGAAGTAGAAGGCGCTGCCCTCCACCAGGAACTCGACCGTACCCACGCCGCAGTAGCCGACCTTGGCCGCGATGTCGGCGGCGGCGGACTCGAGGTCGCCCAGCAGGCTCTCGGGCATCCCCGGCGGCGGGGTCTCCTCGATCACCTTCTGGTGGCGGCGCTGCACCGAGCAATCGCGGCAGCCGAGCGAGAGCACGTGGCCGTGGCGATCCGCGGCGACCTGCACCTCGATGTGGCGCCCGCCGCGCACCAGCCGCTCGACGAAGAGGCGGTCGTCGCCAAAGGCGATCTGCGCCTCGGCACGCGCGCCACGCCACCCGGCCGCGAGGTCCTCGGGTCCGTGGATCAGCCGGATCCCGCGACCGCCCCCGCCGGCCGAGGCCTTCAGCACCACCGGGTAGCCGATGGACTCCGCGGCCCGCCGGGCGTGCTCCTCGTCCTCGAGGGCGCCGCCGCTCCAGGGCGAGACCGGGCAGCCCAGGCTCTCCGCCAGCCGCTTTGCCGCGATCTTGTCGCCGAGCGAGCGCATCACGTCGGCCGACGGTCCGAGGAAGGTGATGCCCTCACCCGCGAGCCGCTCCACGAAGACCGGGTCCTCGGACACGAATCCCCAGCCCGGCCACACCGCATCGGCCTCGAGCCGGCGCAGGGCATCGAGCACCACCGCGTGGTCGAGGTAGGCGGCGACGGCACCGGCCGCCCCGGGCAGCTCCGCCGCGGCGTCCGCCTGGCGCACGAAGGGCGCATGGCGTTCGCCGGCTGTGTAGAGCGCCACGACCGAGAGGCCGCTCCCCTCCCGGGCGCGCAGCGACTTCACGGCACGGATGCAGCGGAGCGCGGCCTCGCCACGGTTGACCACGGCCAGGCGTCGGATCGTCCGAGCCGGGATCATGGTCCGAAGCGCAGCAGGAAGCTCGCCCAGGTGAGCCCCGCTCCCACCCCCACCAGCGCGACGTCGGCCGCAGCGGTCCACTTCTCCCAGCCCATGGAGACGACGGACGCGGCGCTGGCCGCACCCGTGTTGCCGTACCACTCCACGTTGCTGTGATGCCGCTCGGGCGGCAGCTCGGACTGGCGACAGACCACCTCGAGCATGCGCAGGTTCGCCTGGTGGCCCACGAAGTGGAAGTCACGCTCCGGCTCGGTCACCGTGTCGCGAAGCCGCGCGACCCCATCCACCGTCTTCTTGATGGCGAACTTCTGGACCGCGTGGCCCTCCTGGTCGAAGTGGAGGGCCCAGGGCACCGACACCTTCATCGCGCCCTCCGGGCTCGAGTCGAGTCGGGGCTGCAGGACGCAGGCGTGACCCGGCTCGCTGCCCGAGACGATCGCGGCCGCAGCTCCGTCGCCCCACAGTACTGCCGCGGAACGATCGTCGTAGTCGACCGTGCGGGTCAGCGTGTCCGCGGCCACCACCAGGACGAATGCGGGCAGGGCGCCCGCCCCCATTCCGGAGAGGAGCTTCATCTGCGCGAAGAACGACGTGCATGCCGAGGCGACGTCGAAGACCGGCACCTCGAGGCCGAGCGCCCGCGCCACCTGAGCGGCCTGCGCGGGGGCCACCATGTCCGGGCAGGACGTCCCCGCGACCACCATCCCGATGTCCGAAGGCTCCAGGCCGGCGCGAGCGAGCGCCATCTCCGCAGCGCGGGCACCCAGCTCCGCCTGCGTCTCCAGCGCCGCCTCGTGGACGCCGCGCGTATCGCGATTGCGGGTGTCCCTGATGTAGTCGAGGGGCAGCACGGTGCGACGCGAGCGGATCCCCACCCGCTCCAGGATCCAGTCGTCGCTCGTCCCGATGTCGAGCGATTCGAGGAAGCCGTTGCTGATCTCGGTGGCCGGGTGCGCGTGACCCAGGGCGTGGACGTACAGGCTCAAGAAGACCCCCCTCCCACCCATAGGTGACTCACAGTCACTTTTTCGTCAAGGGCGCCCTCACGACGGGCCCTACAGGAGCCCGAACCACGCGAAGAACAGAAGGAATCCGGCACAGGCGGCGACCGCGGCCAGGTGCATCGCGCGCGCCGGCGGGCGGGCGCTCCGCCAGGCGGGCAGCAGGACGAAGAGGCCGAGCAGGGACACCGCCGCCACCCCGGCGGGAAGCCAGAAGAGCGGGGCCCAGGCCGGAGGAACGCCGAACCCCAGCACGAAGGGATTCTGCGCCGACACCTGGGAGAGCATCGCGAAGAGCCCCGCCAGGAACGCGAAGGCCAGGAGCGACGCGACACAGAAGAGCGCACGCGCGCGGCGGTCGGGAGAGCTGGGCCGCGGTGTCCCGCGGCGTCCGCGGGTCGCGCCCGCCATGGGCCAGCCGAGCGCGCCCACCAGGAGCCCGGTCACCACCAGCGCCAGCGCGAAGCGCGCGACGCGACTGGGCTCGATCGCCAGCGCCTTGACCAGCCGGTAGACGCCGGGCTCGCGCAGGAGCTCGGTCACGAACTCCGGCCCCGACATCTCGGCGATGCAGCCCGCGTCCACGGGCGCGCCCGGCTCTTCGAGGAAGGACACCAGGATCGACTCGGCGCAGTCGCCGCTGCGCAGGGCCGCGTGGCCGACGCCGGGGAACTCGAGGTAGTGGCTGTTCGGGAGCGTCTCCCCGGCCATGCGCCCCCAGGCGGGCGGCGTGATGGGATCGTACTGTCCCGCCAGGATCAGGATGGGAAGGTCGCTCTTCACCGGCCGCGCCTCCTCCGGCCCCGCCTGCACGTCCCACCACTCACGGCAGACCGGCCGGTCGACGTCGAAGTAGATCGCGTAGGGCCGGATCTCCGGAAAACGCCTGCCCGGCTGGGGCGGGAGCATGAAGGGCCCGCGCTCGTAGCATTCCACCGAGTGGTAGACCGCGCGGTTGATGCCCCTGGCCCGATGGACACCGCTCTCCACGACCGCGGCCAGCACTTCGGCGTCCCGCTCCCCTGCGATGCGCAGCATGTGGGGGAGGAGCGGGATCACGCGCCGATCATACAGACCCTGGTGCAGTCCGATCGCGAGATCCTGGGCATTCATGAAGTAGGACCCGGACGGCACCACCTCGCGGTCGCTGACCGGCACCTCGAGCGGGTCGGCTTCGAGGTCGCGCAGCGCCGCGAGGAGCTCGCCGGCCAGGTCCGGATGGGCCGCCCGGCAGGACTCGTCGGCGGCGCAGCCCTCCAGCAGCTCGCCGAAGGCGCGCTCGAGCTCCTTGAACTGGACGTTCCCCGGGATTCCGGGCGGATACACCGAGTCGAGCACGACCGCGCGGACTCCCTCGGGCGCGTCCCGCAGCAGCGTGAGCGCGAGCTTCGTCCCATAGGAGATCCCCACGACGTTCCAGCTGTCGAAGCCCAGCACGTGGCGCAGCTCGGCCACGTCGCGCGCGCTGGCCTCGCTGTTGTAGGCGCCGAGGTCGAAGCCCGCCTCGGCCAGCTCGTTGCGGCAGGCCAGCGCGGTCTCCACCCGCGCCGCCATCTCGGCCCCGGGCGAGAGATCCGCCGCCAGGAGACGGTAGTCCTCGACGCCCAGGTCCGGACACAGCGCGGGCCGCGAGTGGCCGGTGCCGCGCTGGTCCAGGAGGATCAGCTCGCGCTGCTCCAGGAAGGGATCGTCCAGCCAGTCCTCCCAGTACTCGGTGGCGCTGCCACCCGGACCGCCGTGCAGGTAGATCACCGGATCGGGCCGGGGCTCGTCGCCGCGCGCGGGAATGCGTGCCACGGCCAGGCGCAGGAGCCGGCTCTCCGCGTCCTCCCGATCCTCGCGTACCACGAGGAAGCCACACGAGACGGTGCCCGCGGCGGCCCCACTCACGCCCTTCATCGGACACGGCGCCTCCTCGAAGCGCGGCACCTCTTCCAGGGCGTCGACCACCCCGGCCGGCCCCGCCGCCAGGGCCAGCGCGAGAAGGAGCCGGCGCGCGGCGCCTAGCCCATCCACGATCCACCGTTCGGATCGAAGGCCTGTCCCGTGAACGGTCCGCCGCCGGGGCCCAGCAGGAAGGCCACCAGGGCGGCGATCTCGTCGGGCTCCGCCGCGCGCCCGATGGGCACCACCTCCAGGGCTTCGGCACGCGCGGCCTCCAGGGTCTGTCCGCTCGCGTCGGCCATCCCCTGCCAGCTTGCGCGCGCCATATCGGTCTCGACCCAGCCGGGGCAGATGGCATTGACGAGCACCCCCCGATCGGACCACTCGAGCGCGAGCGCCCGGGTCATGCCCAGGAGGCCCGCCTTCGCGGCACAGTACGCGGTGAAGCCGGGTACCCCGAAGCGGGCCACGCACGACGAGATGAAGATGCAGTGGCGCGCCTCGGGCCCGTCCGCCAGATGACGTTCGAAGGCGCGCATCGAGAAGTAGGAGCCGTCCAGGTTGGTGCGCACCACCGCGTCCCAGCGGTCGTCGGGTCCGGGTGCGTTGGGTCCCCCGATCCCGGCGTTGGCGACGAGGGCGTGCAGCGGGCCCCATTCGCGCGCAGCCGTGCCGAAGGCGTTCTCGAGGGCGTCCTGGTCGGTGACGTCGGTGCCCAGGACGAGGGTCTCGCCCTTCGCCTCGCGAGCCGTCTCCTCGAGGAGCTCGGTCCTGCGACCGAGCAGGGCGACCCGGGCACCGTCCGCCGAGAGGCGCAGCGCGATCGCCCGCCCGATCCCGGTTCCGGCTCCGGTCACCACGGCGTTGCGCCCCCTCATTCCGCTACCTCCTCTACGCCGACCTCCGCCAGGATGGCCGGCAGCTCCTCGCGGCGCGCCACCCGGAACTCCACACCCGGCGGGAGCGCATCCCGCAGGCGACGGAAGTAGCGACGGTCCGTGCGTCCCTCGACGATCACCACGATGCCCCGATCTTCTTCGCTGCGGACGAGACGCCCCACCATCTGCTTCAGGTAGAGGAGCATCTTGCCCAGCGTATCGCGTCCGAAGGCGTCGATCCCCGCCGCCTTCATGCGCGCCTCGCGACGCTTGCGAAGCTGGGTGGGCACCTCGAAGGGCAGCTTCTCGATCACCAGCGCCTGCAGATCGGGGCCCGGGATGTCGAGGCCCTGCCAGAAGGTGCGCGCTCCCAGCAGCACCGCCTCGCCTCCGCGTCGGAAGCGCTCGACGAGGGCGTTGGGATCGTCGGCGCCGCTGCGCGGGGCGAGCACCTCGATGCCGTGTGGCCGCAGGCGCTCGCTGAGCAGCTCCGCCACCCTGTTCATGCGCGCCAGGCTGGTGAAGAGCCCCAGAGTGCGCCCGCCCAGGCGCAGGGCGAGATCGCCGAGGACCGCGGCCGTCTCCTCGACGAGATCGCCCTCGGGGTCCATGGCCACCGCACGCATGTGCTCGGCATAGGGAAACGGGCTCGGCACGGAGAAGCGCTGCACCGGCTCCGGGCTGCGCTCCTCCAGCTCGAGGAGGCCCACGGCGGGGAACGCATCGTCGGCCACGAAGAGGCTGGCGGACACGCCCGCGAACGTGGTGAGCCCCTCGAGGAAGCGCTCGTGGAAGGGATCGGCCGGCGAGACCGGGCGCACCGCGAGCCGCCAGCGATCGTAGGGCGGCAGCACCCGCTCGAAGGCGGC
Source organism: Myxococcota bacterium (assembly GCA_028278065.1). Classification (GTDB taxonomy): domain Bacteria; phylum Myxococcota_A; class UBA9160; order UBA9160; family JAFDET01; genus JAFDET01. The sequence goes on along the minus strand of JANQFA010000251.1, from coordinate 48,299 downwards.
GACGGCCTCGCCGTCGCTGCCCGTGAAGGCCAGCCGCAGCCCGCGTGCGGCCTCGCGCAGCTCCTCGGTCACGCGCAGGAGCGCGGCCCCGCGCTCCTCGCGCTCCTCGTCCGCCATCCCGTCGATGGCGTCGGCCACCTCGTCGAGCCGTCGCGCCGCGGTGTCCGCCGTCTCGATGGCGTCCTCGAAGCCCTCCCCGGGCGGGTCCGGAAGCTGGATGTCGCCCCACTCACCCGAGCGGGCGGCGAGGGAGCGCCCCAGCTCGCGCATGTCCAGGGCCAGGGCGCGACGCCAGGCCTGGGCATCCTTCGCCGAGCTGCGCCGACGTCTGGCGGAGAGGAGCGCGGCGCCCCCCTTCTGTCCGGGCGGACCGAACACCTCGTCGAAGCGGTCGAGCACCTCCTCGGGCCGGACCTCGACTGCGAAGACCTCGTCCGCCACGTCGACCAGCTCGTGGGCCTCGTCCACGACGACGTGCTCGAACGGGGGGTAGTCGGGCGGCCAGCGCAGCAGGAGATCGTGATTGGCCACGACCAGGTGCGCGTCGCCCAGGGCGGCGCGGCGGCGGCCGAAGGGACAGTCCGGCTGCCGCGCGCAGTCCTCGCGGCTGCAGTGCTGCGCCCGCGGCGACACCGAGCGGCGACGCAGACCGTGGAGCGCCTGGAAGCGCCGCAGCAGCGCGGGGGGAAGCGCTCCGATCTCTCCGAAGGGACGCGTGCGTGCGCAGGCGAAGAGGGCGGCGTACGCCAGGCGATCCTCGGCGAAGAGGCGCGGCTCGCGACCCTCGGCGAGCACGGCCTCGAGGCGGCGCTGGCAGACGTAGTTGGCGCGCCCCTTGATGGAGAGAGCGCGCAGGCTCGGGTAGCCGAGGATACGCGCCGCGGCGGGGATGTCCTTCTCGAGAAGCTGGTCCTGCAGGAGCTTGGTACGGGTGGAGACCACCAGCGGCGCGCGCTCGCCGGACGCGGCGCGCTCCAGCGCGAACGGGATCGCCGCGGACAGGTACGCCAGCGACTTGCCGACGCCGGTCCCCCCTTCGAGCAGGAAGGTCCCCCCGTCGCGCAGGGCCCGCACGAAGTGGCGCGCCAGCTCGAGCTGGGGCGAGCGCGCCCTGTATCCCGGCAGATGGCGACGGCAGCGGGCCTCGTCCGCGAGGACGGCGACGATGGCCTCCTCGTCGAAGGGAACCGGGCGCTCGCCGCTCTCCGCGATCGCGACGTAGGCGGGGCGCGCCTCGCGCTCGGGAAGCCCCACTTCCTTGCCCAGCAGCGAGAGCCAGGGCGATTCCGGCGCCCAGGTCTCCAGCGCGGCTCGCGCGGTGGCGTAGCGGGCCTCGCCCGCGTCACCGCCGCGCCCCAGCCGCGAGAGGACCCGCGCCGTGTCGAGGGCATCGTCCAGGGCGCGATGGCGCTCGTCGGTGCCGAGCAGGCCGCGCGTGAAGGTCTCGAGCCTCAGGTCCGGCGAGTCGGGGTGGGTGAGGGCGAGGACGTCCTGTGTGTCCAGGTACTCCGCGTCGTCGAGCTCGCTGCACAGCCTGCGCGCCAGGAACCAGCGCTCGAAGGGCGCATTGTGCGCCACCAGCACGCGACCCGAGAGGAGCTCGCCCAGCGGACCGCTCACTTCGCCCGCGAGCGGCGCATCCACCAGGTCCCCGTCGTCGAGCCCGGTCAGCCGCTTGATCACGCGCGGCAGCGGCTGCGACGGACGCAGGAAGCTGTGGGCCGTGGTGACCCTCTCGACGCCCGGGTCGAGCAGGACCGCACCCAGCTCGATCACCTCGGCGCCCGGATCTCCGGAGAGGCCCGTGGTCTCGAGGTCGATCACGGCGACGGGGCCGTTGCGCTCCACGAGGCGTGCCAGGACGCCGCCGTCGAGACCGAGCTCGCCGGGGGAGGAGGTGCGGAGTTCGAGCGGCGCTAGGTCAGACGTGGCGTCCCCCGGCTCGTAGGGCGGCGAAGATGGACGCGGGCTCGGGTTCCAAACTTCCTGACTTCGCTCGCCTCACCGCAGGCTTCGCCTGCGGTGAGCTCGCTGCGCGCCCTGACATATCCGGTGTAGAGCGCCTTCTTGTCCTCGCGGGCTTGCGGGGGAGGCTCCGAGCCGCGTTCTCTCTATACGTAGATCCCGCCCTTGTAGTCGCGGTCCTGGCGGATCTCGACGTTGATCAGGGCGGGCTTGCCGCTGGCGGCAGCGCGCTCCAGGGCGGGCCGGATCTCGTCGGGCTTCTCGCAGTGCTCTCCGTGGCCGCCCAGCGCTTCGACCACCTTGTCGTAGCGGGTGCGGTTCAGGATCACGCCCTCGAGGCGGTCCCACCCGTAGATGGCGCCCTGCGGTCGCATCATCTGGCCCCAGGCCGCGTCGTTGCCCACGATCCCGATGATCGGCAGTCCGAAGCGCACGGCGGTATCGAACTCGAAGCCGTTGAACCCGAACGAGCCGTCGCCGTAGATGATCACCACCGGACGGTCCGGGTGAGCCAGCTTGGCGGCCAGCGCGAAGGGCATGCCCACGCCGAGGGTGCCCAGCGGCCCCGGATCCATCCAGGCGCCCTCGCCCTTGACCGGCAGGATCTTCGCGGCGGTCGCCACGATGTCGCCGCCGTCGCCGATCACGATCGGATCGCTCTGGGTCTCGAGCCAGTCGCGCACCTCGCGGCACATGCGCTGGGGGTCGATCGGAACCTCGTCGCTGTTGAGGGCCGCCTCCACCTTGGCCTCGGCCTCGTTCTCCACCTCGCGCAGCTCGTCTCGCCACGGCGTGAAGTCGAGGGAAACGCCCTGGTTCTTCATCTCGTCGAGAAGCTGCTCGAAGGTGCAGGCCAGGTTTCCGACCAGCGGCACGTCGGCCTGCCGGTTCTGACCGATCAGGGTCGCGTCCATGTCGAGCTGGATGATCTTGGCGTCGGCCGGAATCGTCTGTCCGAAGCGCATGCGGAAGTCCAGCAGGGTGCCGGCCAGGATGATGCAGTCGATCCGCTTGAGCGCCTCGCGCCGCGAGCGGTTCAGGAACTCGGCTGAGTCGTAGGGGACGGAGCCCCGCCCCATCCCGTTGGTGTAGGTGGGGATGTGGGTCTCGGAGATGAAGCGGTTCATCTCCGCGGAGGCGTGCGACCACTTCACGCTGGTTCCCGCCATCAGCATGGGGCGCTCGGCGGCGGCCAGGATCTCGATGGCCTTGCGCACCTCGACCTTGTCGGGCGAGAGGCGCGGCGGCTCGGTGCGGATGCGCGGGACCGGCGCCTCGGCCTCCTCCGCCTGCCCCATGAACACGTCCATGGGGATCTCCAGATAGGCCGGACCGGGGATTCCGGACACCGCGTGGCGGATGGCCAGCTCGATGTACTCGGGGATGCGCTTAGTCTGGTAGATCGCGTCGCAGTACTTGGTGATGGGACGGACCACGCCGAGGTGGTCCATCTCCTGGAGCGAGCCGCGGCGCAGGTTCTCGAAGGGACCCTGCCCGCCGAAGACGAGGATGGGCGAGTTGGCGCGCCAGGCGTTGGCGATGCCGGTGACGCCATCGGTCACGCCCGGTCCCGCGGTGATCGCCGCGACGCCGATCGAGCCCGGATTGCAGCGCGCCCAGGCGTCGGCCGCGTGGACGGCGGCCTGCTCGTGGCGCACGTCGACGATCTTGATCCCCTCGTCGATGCAGCCGTCGTAGAGGGGCATGATGTGGCCGCCCGAGAGGGTGAAGACGACCTCGACGCCCGCTTCCTTGAGCGCCTTGGCGGCCAGCTTGCCGCCGTGAAGAGAAGCCATGGGGGTACCTCGGAAGGTGGGGGTTGCCGACGGGGGCACGGTACCACAACGAAACGGGGCGGCCCCGGATGGGACCGCCCCGTCGAGAGCCTCCGTCGACTCGCAGAAGAGCTAGCGCGGGAGACCGAACTCCACGCGCCGGTTGTACTGCCAGGCGTTCTCCGCATGGCCCGGCTTGGCCGGGCGCGACTCGCCGTAGCTCACCGTGGTGATCTTCGAGCCGGGCACGCCCAGGTTCATCAGGTAGCGCTTGACCGAGTTGGCGCGGCGCTCGCCGAGCGCGAGGTTGTACTCCTCGCTGCCCCGCTCGTCACAGTGACCCTCGACCACGACCTCGTCCCAGTTCTTGTCCTTGATCACGGATGCGTTGGTCTGCAGCGAGCTGCGTGCGTCGCTGCGGATGTCCGCGCGGTCGTAGTCGAAGTACACGGTGTCGAGACCCGGCGCAGGCTTGGTGGCGATCGGACGACCGGCCCCGCCCTCGCGGAAGGCCCCGCCCTTGCCGGCCTGCTGGCTGCCCGAGGCGCAGCCCACGGCCAGCATCAGGGCCGCAACACCCACGGTTCCGGATAGCTTCGTCAGTCCTCGCACGATCGGATCCTCCCCCTTGATCCCGTCCGCCGGCCGCTTCCGAGCGGGCCCGGGCGCGATTTCCATGCGCCGTTCGGGCCTATCGGCATTTGAGTATGGAAACTCAAGGCCCTGAAAGCAATTTCTGTTTGGGGGGCGAAAAACCCGAGCGAGCGGACCCTATGGGTCCTTTTTCCTACGAAATGCCCTGCTGGACCAGGTACTCCGCAAGCAGGACCGCCCCCTTGGCCGCACCCATCTTGGTGTTGTGCGAAAGGAGGCAGAACTTCACGCCGCGCTCCAGGGCGTGGTCCTCCCTGAGCCGGCCGACGACGGTGGTCATGCCGTCGTTCAGATCGCGGTCCAGGCGCGGCTGGGGCCGGTAGGGATCGTCCAGCACGCGGATCAGCTCGGGCGGCGACGAGGGCAGTCCGAGGTCGGTGAACTCGCGCCCGAAGGCGGCGAGCGCTCCCGCCACCTCGTCCAGTGACGCCTCACGGGCGAGCGCGGCCACGACCGACTCGAAGTGGCCGTCGCGGACGTTCACCCGCGTACAGGTTGCCGAGACCGGGAGATCGAGCGGAACGATCGCCTCGCCCTCGAGGCGGCCGAGGACCTTTCGCGTCTCCTTCTCGACCTTCTCCTCCTCCTGGGGGATGTAGGGAATCACGTTGTCGAGGACGTCCATGGCCGCGATGCCAGGGCTCTTGCCGGCGCCGGAGAGGGCCTGCATGGAGGTCATGAAGACCCGCTCGAGGCCGAACTGGCGAACCAGCGGGGCCAGCGCGATGACCAGTCCGATCGTCGTGCAGTTGGGCTGGGGCGTGATCCATCCCTTCCAGCCCCGCTCGCGCTGCTGGCGCTTCAGCAGGGCGGCCTGCTCCAGGTTGACGCCCGGGATCAGCACGGGCACGTCGTCCTCGTAGCGGAAGGCCGAGGCCGTCGAGATGACCGGCACCTCGGCCGCGTAGATCGGCTCGAGCTGGCGCGCCGCGTCGGACTCCACCGCCGAGAAGACCAGGTCCACGTTGGAGAGATCCAGCTCCGGCGCTGCCACCACCTTCCGGTCGGCGAACTGCTCCGGGAAGACCTCGTCGCAGAGCCAGGTGGAGGACCCGTCGCTACGGGCGATGGCCTCGCGGTAGGGCTTCCCCGCGCTCCGCTCGCTCGCAGCGAGGGTGGTCAGCTCGAACCAGGGATGATTCGAGAGCGAGACCAGGAACTGCTGGCCGGCCATGCCCGTGGCGCCTACCACGGCGACCCGCCAACGGGGATTCGAAGACATGGAGGACTCCTTGCGCGAACGTCTACCGGATTTTCGGAGGACCGGCCACGTGCCTGTATCCTCGTTCGCATGACCCACGAGGTGCTCGATCTGCCCGGCACCCCCGACGACGCGGACCTGGGGGCCGCGGTTGCCGGTCTGGACCGCATCCTGCGCTGGGGCCTGGCCGCCGCCTGGCTGGGGCTCTCCGTGCTGGGCGCGCCGGCTGCGTTGCTACCCGAGGCTCCGCTGCGTGTGGCCTTCACGCTGGTGGGGCTGGCCGCGCTCTTCGATCCGGCCCCACGCCTGGCTGCACCGGCGGGCCTGGCGGTGTCGCTGGCCGCCCTGCCCGCCGGCGCCGCCCTGGCGCCATGGCTCGCCCTGGTGGCCGCGGCGGGCGCGCGAGCGCGACTCCATCTGGGCCCGGCAGGCCACCGTCTGGCTGGCATCCGCCGGCTGCGTCGCGCCACGGCGCGCGGTGTCGCCGCCATGGAGATCCGCCGAGCTCGTGCCGCCGAGCTCCCCGAGAAGTCGCGCGACGGCGAGCTCTCGCGCGCCGGCGACGCCTTCGAGCGCGCCGGTCGCGCCAGCGCGGCGCTGCGCGCCCTGGGCGTCGGCACCGCTGGAACCCAGGCCCTCGCCCGCAGCGCGGGCCGCACGGCGGCCCGCCTGCCGTCGGGCCCGCGGGACGCCCTGCTGGCGCGGCTGGACTGAGCCCTTCCCGGCGGCGCCGCGAGCTAGACCACCTCCCGCTCGCGCAGCTCCGCGATCTCCTCCGGCGCCAGCCCGCACTCCCCCAGCACCGCCTCGGTGTGCTCGCCCAGCAGCGGGGGCGCGCGACGGATGCTGCCGGGGCTGCCGCCCAGCTTCACGGGGAGGCCGGTGGTCTTGAAGATGCCGACCTCCGGGTGGGGCATCTCGACCAGCATCTCGCGCGCGAGGACCTGCGGGTCGGAGAAGACCTGCTCCAGGTCGAGGACCGGGCCGGCGGGGACGCCGGCCGCGTTGATGACCTCCACCCAGTGGGCCACGTCGTCGCCTGCCAGAGCGGCCTCGATCTCGGCGGTGAGGGCGTCGCGATTGGCGAGGCGCGGCACCACGTCGCGGAAACGCTCGTCGGTCTTCCAGTCGGGACGGCCGAGGGCGTCGGCCAGGTGCTCGAACATCGACGGGCGACCCGCCGCGATGTTGATGTACCCGTCGCGCGCGCGGAAGCGGCCGTAGGGTGAGGAGAGCGGGTGGTGTTGTCCTGCCGGTCCCGGGGCCTGGCCCGAGTCGAAGTAGAGCCCGGCCGACCAGCTCAGGATCCCGATCATGCTCTCGAGGAGCGAGGCGTCCACCACCTGCCCCTCGCCACTGCGCTCGCGCTCGAGGAGGGCGAGCTGGATGCCCTGGGCCGCGAACATCCCGCCGAGGAGGTCACCGATGGCGACGCCGGCGCGCGTCGGCCCGCTCTCCTCGGTTCCGGTCACGCTCATGAAGCCGCTCATTCCCTGGGCGATCTGATCGAAGCCGGGTCGTGCGGCGTAGGGGCCGTCCGGGCCATAGCCGGAGATCCCACAGTAGACGAGCCGCCGGTGGCGCTCGCGCAGGGTGTCCGGCCCGAGCCCCAGCCCCTGCATCACCCCCGGCCGGAAGTTCTCCACCACCACGTCGAAGTGCGGCAGCATGCGGAGGAAGAGCGCACGCCCCGCGTCCCGCTTGAGGTCGAGCGTCATCGAGCGCTTGTTGCGGTTCGCGGAGAGGAAGAAGTAGGAGTCGCGCGTCGCGCCGGCCGGACGGAACTCGCGGCCGCTGCGGGGCTCCACCTTCACCACGTCGGCGCCGTAGTCGCCGAGCAGCATCGTGCAGAAGGGACCCGCCAGGTAGCGGGTCAGGTCCAGGACGCGAACGCCCGCAAGGGGAGGCGGGCGCAACGGCTAGCGGCCCCGGAAGCGCGGCGGGCGCTTCTCGAGGAAGGCCTTCACGCCCTCCTTGTAGTCGTCGCTCTCGAAGCAGGCCCGCACCATCTCGCTCACGGCGTCGTAGTCCCGCTGGTCGGGCGCCTTCGCCAGCTCGGTCACGGATCGCTTGACCGCCCGCACCGTCAGCGGTGCGTTGCCGGCGATCTGCGCGGCGACCGCGCGCACGTGGCCCTCGAGCTCGGCCTTGGGAAGCACCGCGTTCACCAGACCCATGTCCGCCGCTTCCGCGGCGTCGAAGCGGCGTGCCGTGAAGAAGATCTCCTTGGCTCGGCTCGGCCCCACGAGGTCGACCAGCGCCTGGATCCCGCCCATGGCGTAGCCCAGGCCCAGCCGCGCGGCGGGGATGGCGAAGATGGCGTCCTCCGCCGCGAAGCGGAGGTCCGCGTTCAGCGAGATGGCACAGCCCCCGCCGACGCAGAAGCCGTGGATCATCGCGATCAGCGGCTTCTCCAGGGTGGCCAGCGCCACGAAGGCGGCGGCATTGCCCGCGTCGTAGGTGCGGGCGGCCTCGGCTCCGGTGCGCGTCTGTCCGAACTCCGAGATGTCGGCGCCCGACACGAAGGCCACGTCGCCCGCGCCGCGCATCACCACGACGCGCACGTCGGGATCGTCGGCGAGCTCTGCGGTCGCCTTGGGGATGTCCCGCCACATCTCCACGGAGATCGCGTTCCGTCGCTCCGGGTGATCGAACACGATCCACCCGAGCCCGTCCTCCTTCTCGATTCGAATCCGTCCAGCCATGGCGAGCCAGGGTAGCGGAGCCCGCGCGCCGCTCGCGTCCCCAAGGGCGTCCGTTAGTCTCCCGCCCTCCTGCGGAGGAAGACGATGCCCGCCGATCCCGGACCCTCGGCACGCCGTGAGGTGCAGGTCCGCGCCCAGCGCCTGCCGCGCATCACCCTGCTCCGGCACGGCGAGCCCGACTGGGCCCCCGAGGACGGACCCACGGTGCGCCACCCGGGCCTCACGCCCTACGGCCGCAAGCAGGCCCGTGCCTCGGCCGAAGCGATCGCCCGCGACGGGGTCGATGCCATCTACGTCAGCCCGTACCCGCGGGCCCAGGAGACGGCACGTCCGCTGGCCGAGCTGACCGGGCTCGATCCGGTCACGGTCGAGGACCTGCGCGAGATCGGCGTACGCTTCGACGGCCTCACCCAGGACGAGGTGGACCGCATGTTCGTGGAGGCCTCGCGCCGTCCCCTCGAAGAGCACTGGGACGGCTGGCCTGGAGGCGAGAACTTCACCGGCTTCCACGAGCGAGCCGTCGGTGCGCTCGAGGGAGTCCTCGGCCGGCACGGCATCACCCCCACGCGCGAGAAGGACTTCACCGTGTGGCACGTGCCCGAGGGCACCGCGCCGAGCGTCGTCGTCGTGGCCCACGGCGGGACCAACGCCGTGCTGCTCACGCACCTGCTGGACATCCGCCCGGTTCCCTGGGAGTGGCTGCGCTTCGAGAGCGCCCTCGGCGCCTACTCGGTCAGCCAGGCCCGGCCCCTCGGCCAGGCCGGCCACGTCTGGTCCCTGCAGAACTTCAACGAGCTCGACCCCCAGAGAAGCGCCGGCCTGCTCTGAGCCGTCCGGGTCGGGAAGGCGCAGGGCGAGAGCCTTCCCAGTCATGGAGATTCCGGCGAAGGACTCCGAGCCGCCCGGGTCAGGGGATCTCGGCGAGGGCGCGCAGGGGCAGCTCGGGATCCAGCCAGAAGTGGAAGTCCTCCCGCACGTCCACGAAGCGGACCACCCCCTCGCGGTCGAGCACGTAGGTGGCCGGGTGCGGGACGCCGGCCTCGATCGGTTCGGGATCCGGGCGCCGCAGGCCCAGCCGGTCGATCGCGGCGCTCTCCGGATCGATCGCCAGACGCACCGCGTCCTCGAGTCCGTGGCTCGCCAGGAACTGGGAGGTCTTCGGCGTCATCTGGTTTCCCGCCACGACGTAGACGATCACCACGTCGTCGAGCACACCGCCCTCCCGAAAGACGTCGCGCAGCTCCACGAGCCGCGTCTTGGTGAAGGGTCACCAGTCGAGGCTGCGTTCGAAGGCGAGCAGGACGCGATGCCCGCGCAGGTCCTCGAGGCGCAGCCGAGCACCGTCCAGCGTGTGGAGGGTGAAGTCCGGTAGCCGCTCTCCCACCGTGCCGACCGCGCCCGCGACATCGGCGCGGGCGACGCCCTCCTCCGCCCCTTGCCGGAACATCGGCACGCGCGGCAGCCCCACCGCGAGAGCCAGCAGCAGGAGGAGCACGAGGCTGCCCAGCAGGCGTGCCATCAGGCCTCCATCCCGGCGCGCGGGGGCCGCAGCCACACGAAGGCCAGCGCGATCAGCAGGAAGAGGACGGCCTCCATGCGGAGGAGGCGCGCGAAGCCCGCGTACTCGCCGACGATCCAGCCGATCATGCGGTAGATCGCCATCAGGGCGAACGCCAGGGCGCTGAAGGACCCGACGGTGCGGGCCGCGGGCCCACCTCGCACGGCGCCCAGCAGGCTCCCTCCCCAGCCGACGCACGCGCAGCCCGCCATCGCCGCCATGTACACGGCCCAGGCGTCGAACGGGACGGGCAGCTCCGGCTGCTCGCCCGAGAACCCGGCCGAGTGGAAGCGGAGAAAGAGCTGCAGCAGCGCCAGCCCCGCGACCACCAGCAGCCCCCCGACCCCGCCGCACAGGATGCGATACGCGCGCGCTCGCATGACGAAGCCCTTTCTACCACACTGGCGCCGCCCCATGAGCGCCAGCCCTCCTTCCGATCCGATGCCCCAGACCGCGCCTCCGCTCTCGGCCGACGAACGCCGGCGCGGCCGCCGCCTGGCCATCGCCAGCCATCCGGCCGGGATGACCCACCGCATGGTGGTCACGGATCACCTGCCCACGCTGGCGTTGCTGGCGCTGGGCGCGAGCGAGGGCGTGGTCGGGCTGCAGCGGATGTTCACCTACGTGGGTGTGCTGCTCCAGCTTCCGGCGCTGCGCCGGGTCGGACGCACACGGAAGCGCAGCATCCTGGTGGCCGGGCAGATCGTCGCCATCCTGGGAACCCTGCCGCTCGTCTTCTTCCCGGGCCTGCAGGAGCTGGGCGGCAGCCTCGCGGTCGGGATCGCGCTCTCCTCGTTCGCGGTGGCTGCGGCGGGCTTCTCGATCGGCGAGGCCGTCTGGTTCCCGCTCCTGCACGGCTACCAGGAGGACGCCCGCATCGGGCGCTTCTTCGCGATCCTGCGCACCGGCTGGCACTTCACCCTCATCGTGTACTTCTTCGCCGCTCAACGCTGGCTGGCGGCCAGCCCGGGGGCCTTCGGAACGCTCTTCGCGGTGGCCTTCGCGTTGGGCTGCCTGCGCGTGGTGATGATCGCGCGGCTGCCCGAGCGGAGCGAGCGGACGGGCCAGACCATCCACGTGCGCGAAGCCGTACGGGTTCTCGCGGGACCCCGGATCCGCCTGTACCTGGCGGGCATCACGATCGCAGGCTCGGCCCGGGTCGTGGTGACCACCTTCGCACTCGTGATGATGCGCAAGGTGATCGGCTTCAGCGATGCGAGCACCCTGTACGCACCCGTGGCCTTCTACGCCGGCGGCCTGAGCACGCTCTGGCTGTGGGGACGGGTCGTCGACGCGACCGGCCCCGAGCCGGTCTTCCGCTGGACCGCGATCGGACTGGCGCTGGTCTTCCTGGGGTTCATGGGCGTGCGAGCCGACGACCCCTCCAACCTCGCGCTCGCCGGGCTCCTCTTCTTCGCGCTACAGGCCCTCTCCGCCGGCTTCGACGTGGCCGACACCCACGTGCTCTTCGAGCTGGCGCCCGGTGACGCCCCGGCCCGGACCCTGGTGGTCGCCCGCGTGATCGACAGCCTGGTCCGCGGTCTGGCGCCGCTCCTCGTCGGCATCGCGCTCGAGCTGCTCCTCGCGCAGGGCTGGGAGGCCCTGCCGCTCTACCGCGGCCTCTACGTGGCGAGCGCCGTCGCGATCCTCGTGGCGATCGTGCCCCTGCGCGCCTTCCGACGCGCCGCCTAGAGCGTCCTTCAGGCGAGCGCCTCCGCTCAGGCGGGCGAGAGCAGCGCGAGGAGCGCCTCCGCTCAGGCGGGCGAGAGCAGCGCGAGGAGATCCCCGATCGACGCGAGCGTGTGGAACGCGCGCGGGGCCTCGCCCGGCGGGCGGCCGCGCCCGTGGGCGTCGATCCAGGCGGCGTGCAGACCTGCGCCGAGAGCGCCCAGCACGTCGGCCTCGAAGCTGTCACCCACCATGAGCGTCTCGTCGGGTCGCGCCTCCACGCAGCGGAGCGCATGGGCGTAGGCCTCCGACTCCGGCTTGCCGACGCCGAGCTCTCCCTCGATCTGCACGTGGTCGAAGTGCCGCTCGAGCGAGAAGCGCTCCAGCTTGCGGCGCTGGGCGTCCGACGCCCCGTTGGTGACCAGCCCGACGCGTCCCACGCGTCGGCGCACCTCGGACAGGACATCGAGTGCCTCGTCCTCCAGACGCAGGTTCGCGAAGCGGTGCTCGCCGTACTCCCAGGCCGCGCGCTCGACGAGCGCCGGATCCTCGACGCCGAGCGTGTCGAGCACCCGCCCCAGGATCACGCGACGAGCCGCGAGCAGGTCCAGACGCCCGGTCCGGTGCCGCTCCGGGTCGTCCCAGAACCAGTCGGTGACGCGGTCGATCTCCGTGCGCGCGTCCTCCACCGAGAACGGGTGGTCGGCGGCCAGCATCGCGGAGATGTGATCCCACGCGCCGGCGACCCCACTTCGATTGTCGAGAAGGGTGTCGTCGAGGTCCAGGAGCACGGCCCGGATCCGGCTGCCGTCGGGGAGTCGCGTCATGGGAGAGTGGTTCCGATCCGTCTCCGGGAGCCGGAGACCGGCCGAGGATAGCGCGCGGCAGCCCCGTCGACGTTTCGGTAGCTTGGCCGGCCGTGGCCACCCCGCTCGCCCACGCCTTCCTGGTGCGCCTCTCCGGTGAGCTCGGCACCAAGGCGCGCTTCACGCGCGGCCGCTTCGCCCGGCGGCTGACGGACAACCTGCGCGACGCCCTGGAATCGGAGGGCGTCGAGGCGAAGGTCCGCACCACCCACGAGCGCATCTTCGTGGAGGCCGCGGACCCGGCTGCGGGCGAGATCGTCGCTCGCGTCTTCGGAGTGCAGACGGTGTCACCCGCCGTGGTGCGCCCGGTGACCGCCACCGCGGACGTCGTGGCCGCGGGCGCCCGGCTCTTCGCCGATCACACGCGCGGCCGCCGCTTCGCGGTGCGCTGCCGGCGCGTGGGCGAGCGCTCCAGGATCGCCGCATCGTCCCGGGACGTGCAAGTCCAGCTCGGCACCGCCCTGCTGGCCGAGTCCGCCGGGGTCGACCTGGCCCGTCCCGAGGCGACGGCCTGGATCGAGCTGATGCCCGACGCCACCTGGTTCTTCGCCGAGCGGCTCCCGGGTCCGGGCGGGCTTCCCATCGGCGTCGAGGGACGCGCCGTGGCGCTGGTCTCCGGCGGCTTCGATTCGGCCGTGGCCGCCTGGCAGCTCCTGAAGCGCGGCGTCGCCCAGCACTACGTCTTCTGCAACCTCGGCGGCGCCAGCCACCAGCTCGGCGTGCTGCGGGTGATGAAGGTGATCGCCGACTCCTGGTCCTACGGCACGCGGCCCAAGCTGCACGCCGTCGACTTCGAGGCGGTGAGCGCCGACCTGCGCGCGGGCGGTGAGCCCCGCTACTGGCAGGTGCTCCTGAAGCGACTCATGCTGCGCGCGGCCGAGGCGGTGGCCCGGGACGTGCGCGCGGAGGCGATCGTGACGGGAGAGGCCGTCGGCCAGGTGAGCTCGCAGACCCTCACCAACCTGGCCGTGATCTCCGAGGCGACCCGCATGCCGATCCTGCGGCCCCTGGTCGCCTTCAACAAGGACGAGATCATCGCCCTCGCCGATCACGTCGGAACCGGGGCGATCTCCGCCACCGTGGACGAGTACTGCGCGTTGGTGCCGCGCAAGCCCGCCACCGCGGCCACCCACGAGGCCATCGCGCACGAGGAGGCGCGCATCGACCCGGCGCTGCTGGAGCGAGCCGTGGCCGAACGGGCGGTGTTCGATCTCCGTGTCCTGGACCCGGAGGCGATGGCCGTCCCGGGCCTCGAGGTGGACACGATCCCCGCCGACGCGGTCATCCTCGACCTGCGCTCGAAGGCCGCGTTCGCCGGCTGGCACTGGCCGGGGTCGCTGCACCTCGACTTCGCCCACGCCCTCGCGGCGTACGAGAAGTTCGATGCCGACAAGCGCTACGTGCTGGTCTGTGAGTTCGGGCTCAAGAGCACCCATCTCGCCGAGAAGATGCGCGCGCTCGGTCTCGAGGCCTGGAGCTTCCGCGGCGGCCTGAAGCCCCTGGTCCGGCACGCCGAGACCCGGGGGCACGCCCCGCCGGATCTCCCCTGAGACCCGCCGCTCAGGGCGGGTCCGGGCGGTGTTTGCGGCGCAACGCGCTGCGCTCCTCGGGAGTCAGCGCGTTGTACTCCTTCCAGCGGCGGCGCATGCGCTCGCGCTCGGCCGGCGTCATCTCCCTCCAGCGCTCGGCGTTGCGGAGGATGCGCTCGCGCTCCTGGGGCGTGCGCCCGCGCAGCCCGTCCAGCCGCTCGCGCAGGGCGCGCTGCTCCTCGGGCGGGAGCTTGCGGAAGCGGGCGATGTTCTCGGCCAGCTCGCGACGCTGGTCCGGGGGAAGGCGTTGCAGCTCGCGGCGCAGGCCACGACGCTGGGCGGGACTCATGCTCTCGAAGCGCCGACGCAGCTCGCGACGCTCGTCGGCGGGCAGGCCCTCCAGGAACTCTCGACGCGCGGCACGACCCTCACGCTCGTAGCGCCCTCGCAGGGCGCGCCGCTGCTCCTCGGAGAGCGAGTCGTGCCAGGCGCGCAGCCGGCGCTGGTCCTGCGCCGGGAGGTCGCGCCACCAGCCACGCCGCCACTCGCCGGCCGGGGGCAGCTCGATCCCCTCCGGCGGCTGCGGGACATCGCGCTCCGCGGCGCGCAGCGGACCCGGCGCCGCGAGCGCGGCGGCGAGAACGAGCGCGATGGCGGCGAGGCGCTTCACCCTATCCCTGCCCCGATGCGTCGAGCGCGTCGAGTCGCTCGAGGAGATCGAGGTGCTCGATCAGCTCGAGCTCCTCGAGGGCTTCCAGGTCCATGGCCAGGAGGATCTCCTCCTCGCTGGCACCCTCCAGATCCAGCGGCGCTGCCGGGGCCTGCGCCTGCGCAGGCGGGGCAGGGGCCTCGGGCCGGGGTCGCAGACCGGGCAGCAGCGAGAGGGCCAGCAGGGCGGCGGCGGCCGACGCGGCCAGGGCCCCGGCGATGGCCAGGCGGCGCGCGCGGCGCGGTGCGCGGGGACGAACGCCGACACGCGGCGCGGGGGCCTCGGCCTCGGCGCGCACCCGCGCCAGCAGATCCGCGGGCACCCCAGGCTCGGGCGTCTCGCGCAGGATCGTGTCCACCCCGCGCAGCGCCTCGAGCCGCGCGGCCAGCTCGGGCTCGCTCGCCAGTCGTCGGCGCAGCTCGGCCTCCGCGGCTTCGTCGAGCTCTCCGTCCAGCAGCGCGGAGAGCGCCTCGTCCAGCACCTCGTCCCTGCGCTCGCGCTCGCTCATGCCGCCTCCTCCTCCAACGCCCGCACCAGCGCGCTGCGCGCCCGGTGCACCAGCGCCTTCACCGACTTCTGCGAAGTGTCGAGCATCTCGGCCACCTCGGCATAGGACCGTCCCTCGACCGCGGCAAGCCAGAGTGCGCTGCGCTGGCGCTCGGGAAGGGTGGCCAGGGCCGCGTCCACGGCGTCTCCCCGCTCGCGTGCCGCCGCCACCGACTCCGCAGAGGGCAGCTCGCCGGCCAGCCGCAGCCCGCGCCCTTCCTCGTCGTCGGCGCTGTCGTGCGGCCGCCTGCGGTGTGGCCTGCGCAGCTCGTTCAGCGCCAGCCGCGTGGCGATCGTGTAGAGCCAGGTGGAGAAGCGCGCCTCGGGGCGATAGCTCTCTCGGGCTCGGAACACGCGCACGAAGACCTCCTGGGCCAGCTCCTCGGCCGCGCCGGCGTCGCGCACCATCCTCTCGAGGTAGCGCAGCACCCTGGCGGCCCAGCGCTCGAAGAGCCGATCGAAGGCGGCGCCGTCGCCGTCGCGAAACGCCAGCATCAGCCGGACGTCCTCGTCCTCGCGCAAGCGCGCCTCCATCGCAGGTGAAACCGCTCCGGGGCTGGATGGTTGCGGCCCCCCACCCCGAATCCCCCGTCGGCGGCTCCGGGACCGGACCCCCAGGGGCCAGTGCGAACCCCTCAGCCGACTCCCTGATCGCGCAGAAACCGAACGACCGCAGCGTTGAAGGCCGCTTCGGCCTCGATGTTGCTGATGTGACCGGCCCCGGGGAGCACCACGTGGGACGCGCGGGGCAGGCGCGCCGCCATCACCTCGCCCGCGCGCAGGTAGGCCTGGTCCTCCTCGCCCACGAGGACGAGAGCGGGAACGTCGATCCCGGCCAGCTCGTCGATCACCGCGGGCGCGGGTCCGGCCACACGACGCCCGAACTCGGCCACCGCCTCCGGGTCCTGGGCCTCGATTGCCGCTGCCGCGGCGCGCGCGGCGGGGAGATCCGGATCGCGCCCGACGGTGGTGGAGGCGGCCCGACCGGAGGTGAGCGCCGCCATTCCCTTCTCGCGGAGGATCGCAGCGGTCTTCTCGACCTGCCCCTGCCAGCGGGCAGCGGCTTCCGGGTTCTTGAAGCCCGGCCCGCTGTCGATCAGGAGGAGCGCGCGCACGCGCCCGGGATGGGCCAGCGCGAAGTGGAGCGACACCAGCCCACCCAGCGAGAGGCCTCCCACCACCGCGGGGACGCCGGGCGACGCCGCGTCGAGCACCCGGCCGAGATCGTCCACCACCTGCTCGAGGGTGTAGCTCCCGGGCGCCGCCGCCGCGGAGCGGCCGTGTCCCCGATAGTCCCAGAGCACGACCCGCGCGCCCGCCTCCATGAGAGGCTTCACCTGGGGACGGAAGTTCTCGTGGGTCGTCGCGTACCCGCACGACAGCACGACGGGGACCCCGTCGCCGTGGAACTCGGCGTGCAGGCGCACCCCGTCGGACGCCTCGACCCGGGTCACCCCTCGCCGCCCGCGGCGGCCTCGAAGCGGCTCCGCAGGGCCTTCTCCATCGCGGTGACCTGGTCCTCCATGGGGCCCTTGATGGTGATCTCGGGGACCAGGGTCCTGGTGCGGCCATCCATGTAGATGGCCACCTCGGTCTCGTCGTCACCCCGCTCCTCGAACTCCAGGTCGCCGCGCAGCTCACGCCACACCTGCCCGTCGCAGACCTTCTCGAAGCGCACGTTGCCGTCCATCAGGAAGTCGAAGTGGAAGGTGGCGACACCGTCGCGCCCCAGCGCCGTGTAGTGCGAACGCAGGGTGATGCGATCGCCCTTGCGCTCGACGATCTCGGTCTTGGTCTCGGGGAAGAGGCCGAGCAGGGTCTCCTCCCGTGCGGCCAGCTCGACCACCGTATCGCGCGGGCAGCGTACGTTGAAGCGGCGGCGGATCTGCATCAGCGGATCTCGATCGTGAACTCGGGAACGAGCACCGGGGCTCCGGTGGCGACCGTCTCGAGCCAGAGCAGCGCCTGCTCCAGCGAGCGGGGCAGCGTGACCCGGGGAGCGGCGATCTGCACTCCCTGGCGCAGGGCTTCGGCCAGCTGGTCCGCCAGCGGGCGCGGCGGCGGGTACACCACCATGGCCACGTCGGCGTTCTCGGAGAGCTCGAGCCTCTCGCGGATCCACGCGACCGATGCGTAGATCCCCCCCAGCTCGTCCACGAGACCGTGGTCCTTGGCCTGCGCCCCCGTCCAGACCCGACCGCGGGCCACCTTGTCGATGGCCTCGCGCGGCAGCTCGCGCCCCGCCTCCACGCGGTCGAGGAAGAGCTGATAGGTGCCCTCCACCTCTTCGCCCAGCTTCTTGCGCGCGTCCGCATCCAGGGGCTCGCTGGTGGTGAAGAGCCGGGAGTAGTCACCCCGCGTCAGCACCTCGTGGGCGATGCCGAGCTTCTCGTACAGCCTGCCGACCACCGGGCGCACCATCAGCACCCCGATCGAGCCGGTCACGGTGCCCGGCTGGGCCAGGATCGCGTCGGCGCCCGAGGCCACGTAGTAGCCTCCCGACGCCGCCACATCCGAGAAGGAGACCACGACGGGCTTCTCCTTGCGGGCCTCCTGGGTGGCGTGCCAGACGAGGTCCGAGGCCAGCGCCGAGCCGCCCGGGCTGTCCACCCGGAAGAGGATCGCGTCGATCTCGGGATCGTCGGCGGCGTCGCGGATGTTGCGCGCCACCGTCGTACCCGCCAGGACCGGCGCCCCGCCCCGGGTGCGCTCGAAGTCGCCGGTGACCACGTTCCCCGAGCCGTAGACCAGCGCCACGGTCGCGAGCGGCGCGAAGCCGGCCACCTCCACGAGCGCCCAGTCCTCCCGGTAGAGCACGTCGCGCTCCGGTCCGAGGTCGTCCAGCACGTCGTCCAGGAAGCCGACGGCATCCGCGAGACCGGCAGCGATGAGCTGATCCGGCGAGGACGGCGTGTAGTCGCGAGCCGCGCGCACGGCCTCGGGATCGAGGCCGCGCCCCGTGGCGATCCCGCCGATGAACTGCTCCTCGACCGAGTCGAGGAGCCAGTTGGCCATCTCCCGGTTCGCGTCGGTCATGCCGCGCCCGGCCAGGAAGTCGGCCGCGGTCTTGTGCGGGCCCACGCGTTCCACCTCGAGGTCGACGCCGATCTTCTCGAACATCCCGCCGAGGAAGAGGTACTCGGCCGCGAGTCCGACGAAGGGAATGCGCGATCCGGGCGCCATCCAGATCTTCTCGGCGGCGCTGGCGATGTAGTACTCGACGGCCCCGCCCAGGGGCTCCATCTCGATGTACGCCACCGTCTCCTTGCCCGCCTCCTTCAAGCGCACGAGGGCGTCGCGCACCTCCTGGGCCTTCGCCCAGGCCATGCCCGTCGGCGAGATGCGCAGGACGACGGCGTGGATGCGCGGATCGCGCTCGGCCTTGCGCAGCTCGGAGTAGAGGGAGAGCAGCGGAGTGCGCGCCTCGCCCAGCAGCCGGGCGAGGGCATTGGGTGCGGGCGCCTCCACGTAGTCCCCACCCACATCGAGAACCAGGACGCTTCCCGGGTTCACGTCCGGGCTGCGCTCCTGGAAGAACAGGGACCAGACCACCGCAAGGAGCAGGGCCAGGATGATGAGTCGGCCGAACAGGCGCATCGCGTCCTCCGGGGGAACGCTAGGCTATCGCCTATGCCCAGGGAGGTCTACGTCGCGGGGGTGGGCCTGACCAAGGTCGACCTCACCGGACGCATCTTCACCACGGTGTTCGACCTCTTCTCGGAGGCGTGCCAGCGCGCGCTCGAGGATTCGCCGATCCACGGCTTCGATGCGCTCCAGATCGGGATCATGGGAACCGAGGAGTTCGAGAACCGCGCGAACATCGCAGCCAAGGTGGCCGACCGCCTGGGCATGGTGGGGATTCCCGCGGTGCGCAGCGAGACGGCCTCGTCGTCCGGAGCGGCCGCCTTCCACGAGGCGCACCACAAGGTGGCCTCCGGCGGGTGCGACAGCGTGCTGGTGCTGGCCGGCGAGCGCATGAAGACCGTCACGACCCAGGTGGCCACCACCATCATGTCGAAGACGGTGGACCCGGTGGAGCGACGTTTCGGCTTCACCATGCCCGCGCTGATCGCGCTGGTGACCCAGGCGTGGCTGCGCCAGCGGCGCATCCGCCGCGACCGCGTGGCGGACGTGATGTCGCGGCTGATGGTGCGAGCGCACGCGCTCGGCGCCGAGAATCCACTGGCCGCGTTCCACGGCCGGCGCGAGGAGCTCGGCGCCTACTTCGACAGCGAGCGGAACATGGCTGTGGCCACGCCGCTGATGCGCAAGGACTGCTCCCCGATCTGCGACGGCGCCGCCGCGGTGATCCTCACGGCCCGGCCCCAGCCGGTGCGGGTCGCGGGACTGGGCTCCGCGACCGAGACGTCCTCGATCCTCGACCGCAAGGAGCTCGGCTGCCTCGAGGCCACCCGACAGGCTGCGGCCGTCGCCTACTGGCGGGCGGGGGTGAGTGGCCCGCGCGAGGTGGAGGGCCTGGTGGCCGAGGTGCACGACGCCTTCAACAGCCTGCTGCCCATCGACCTGGGGGACCTGGGCCTGTGCGACCCGGACGACGCGGTGGGGGCCCTGATCGGGGATCTGGACGAAGAGCCGCGCGACCCCCTCGACCACCCGGTGACGGGCGTACGGGGCACGATCCCCACCAACCTCTCCGGCGGGCTGAAGGCGCGCGGACACCCGGTCGGCGGCACCGGCCTCTTCCAGATCGCGGAGACCTATCTCCAGATCACGGAGCGCTTCCCCAACCCTCGTGCCCAGGTGCGCGGGGCGCGGATGGGCCTCGCCCACTCGATCGGCGGACCGGGCAACAACGTCTACGTGACCCTTCTCGAGGCCTCCGGCTCGCGCCGCCAGCGAGCCCGGGTGCCGACGCCGAGGCTCTCCTGGGAGCCCCGGGTCCGCGGCGACGAGGAGGAAGCCAGCCTGCACGGGGCCCGCGCCGTGGTCGAGGGCGCGACCACGATTCACGTGACCGGCGACGAGGGCGCCGAGCCGGTGCACGTGGCGCTGCTCTCGCTGGGCGGAAGCAGGGTCTTCGCCACCCTCGACCACGCGCCCGACGAGAACGAGCCGCTCGAGGAGATGCTGGCCGGAAGACGCGTGCGGCTCCTGGTCAAGGACGACGGCGGCCACTACTTCCAGATCCCGCGCGGCCGCAGCTTCGACATGGGGCGGCTGGTGAAGGCCATCCGGCAGCGCGTCCGCGGCGGCGAGGCGGCCTGAACGGGTGTATGAGGCCCGCGTGAGGCTCGTGCGCCGGCTGCTGGGCGCGCTCCTGGCCCTGCTCGTCATCGCGCTCGTCGCCGGCGACAAGCCCTGGAGCGAGGGGCTGGTCGAGCGCATCGCCGACGGACACCCGCCCCGCCCCATCGACTACGCGCGCTACTACCGCTGGTGGATCGCGCTGGCCAACGCCGCCCTCTTGGCGGGCCTGCTGGCGACGGCCCGACGCTGGGCGGGCGCGCCCGATCCCGCGCCCTGCGCCGACCTGGCTCCCTCGCCCGAGGGAAGGCGCTGGCTCTGGGTGGGCGTTCTCGTCGCGGTGGCCCTGGGCGCATGGATGACCTGGCCGCGCATGTCGCTCTCCTTCTGGGACGACGAGCAGTACACGGTGAGGCGCTCCGTGGACGGTCTCTACGTGCTCCAGGCCGACGGCGAGGTCCGCTTCCGCGAGGTGCGCTCGCGCGACACGTGGCTGTACACGCTGAATCGCCCCAACAACCACGTGCCCTTCAGCCTCGCCGCGCGCGCCTCGCTGGCGGGGTGGCGCGCGCTCGCCCGCCCCGAGCTCCGCTTCGCGGACGAGGCCGCGGTACGACTGCCCGCCTGGCTCTTCGGGATGGGAGCCATCGCAGCCGCGGGATTCCTGCTGGGACGCATGGGGATGCCGCGCGCCGGAGTGGCCGCTGCCCTGTGCCTGGCGCTCCACCCCTGGGCGATCCGCTACGCATCGGAGGCGCGCGGCTACTCGCTCCTGCTGCTCTGCATCCCGCTGCTCTGCGCTGCGCTGCTCGAGGTGCTGCGCACGGGGCGCTGGCGCGCATGGGTCGCGCTCGGCGGGGTGCAGGTGCTGCTGCTCTGGGTGTATCCCGGCGGCGCGGCGATCCTCGGCGTCGCCAATGCGGCCCTGGTCGTCGAGACCTGGCGACGGCGACGCGGCTCTGCCGCGCTGCGCGACCAACTCACCCGCTGGGCGGTGGCCAGCGCCCTGGCGGCCGGGCTCTTCATGACGCTCATGGGACCCAACCTCTTCATGTTCCTCTTCCACATCGAGTGGGATCGCGACGTCCTGGACGCCCGCTTCCTGCGCGAGGTGGCCAGCCACCTGCTGGCGGGCGTCGCCTGGGGAGTCAGGCGATTCCAGGAGCACTACGTGGAGGGCCGCGATCTCCTCGCAGCGACGCCGCGCCTCTTCGGCGCCATCGTGTGGACGAGCTGCGCCGCCGCCGCGCTCGGAGCGCTGCGCCTGTGTCGGCGTCCGGGCGGCTGGGTGATCGCCTGCGTCCTGGTGCTGCCTGCGCCGCTGACCCTCGTCGGGGTGGCCCTGCGCGAGACGCTCATTCACGAGTGGTACGTGATCTTCGCGCTGCCTTCCGTCGCGATCCTGGTCTGCACGGGAGCGGACGCCGTCTTCGCCGGCGTGCGCCCGCCCCGGCTGGCCGGGTCCCTCTCGGCGACCCTGCTCGCGGCGCTGCTGGCCGGCCACGCCGTGCTGACCGCGCCCGTACGTCACGCCCTGCGCACGCGCTCGGTCCAGCCCACGCGCGAGGCCGTGCTCCTCACCCGGCCGCATCTCGATCCCCACTCCCGCGAGAACCGCGAGATCCTCACCGTCTCCTGGGCGCGCACACCCTTCTACTACGACCCCAACGTGCGGAAGATCGGAACGGCCGAGCAGCTCCACCAGCTGATGGCCGAGGCGGATCGCAGCGGCCGCCCACTCTACGTCAACGTCGGGCGCCCCCATCAGGCGATCAAGCGCCACCCGGACCTCAAGGCGCTGGTCGAGCGCAGGGACCTCTTCGAGCCCGTCGCGACGCTCTACGGCTTCGAGCCGCGCGGCCACATGGAGATCCACCGCTACCGCGGGCGCTGAGCGCCTAGGACCTCAGCTCGAGGGCTACGCCGAGGACCTCTTCGAGGAGACGACCCTTCGACCGGGCCGTCTCGAGCTCGGCAGCGAGCGAGGTGCCATCGGCGGCGACGAGCTCCAGCGCCATGCGACCCGGCTCTTCGCCGGTGCGCACCGAGAGGTCGGCGACGACCCCGCGGTGGGTGGCGTCCAGGGCGTCGGCCAGTCGCAGCAGGGCGGCCAGCACGCACACTCCGGCCCGCGATCCGGGATCGAGATCCCGGTAGTCGGGATCGTCCTCGGCGGGATGCGGGCCGCGGTGATAGCGGGCCACCAGCGCCAGGCGCAGCCGCTCGGCGTCGCCCAGCCCCACCACGTCGCTCGCTCCGATCAGATAGGCGCCGTGGGCGTGGTGGTCCTCGCACGAGACGAAGCTCCCGGCGTCGTGCAGCATCGCGGCCGCCTCGAGCAGCGCGCGCTCGTCGGGTCCGCGGCCGTGCAGGGCCGCGGTGGCATCGAAGAGCGCGGCGGCGTGTCGACGCACGCACTCGGAGTGGTCGGGATCGCATCGGTAGCGCTGGGCGAGCGCACGTGCCGAAGCAACCAGGGTGTGACGCCAGTCGGCGCGCGGATCCCGCCCCGCCTCCCCAGGCAGGAGATCCACCTCGATGCCGTCGCGGATCCCCACCCGTGGGACCAGCAGGCGCTTCACATCTACCAGCGACGCCATCCGGCGCAGGACCACCGCGGCGGGAACGATCACGTCGGCCCGGTCGGGCGTGAGGCCGTGGCGGCGGGCGCGCTCCGCGGGCGACACGTGACCCAGGTCGTCGAGCACGGCATCGAGGGAGACCACGTCGAGCACCTCGAAGCCCTCGCCTGCCACCGCGCCGATGTCGGCGAGCGTCTCCACGTTGCCTCCGCACGCGGCCAGGAGCGACACCTCTCCCGCGCCCAGGCGATCGCGCAGACGCCAGTCGTGGCGTCCGACCTCGGCCTCCAGCGCGTCGAGGAAGGGCGCGCCGTGATCGGACCCCGAGCGCCGGCGCGCGGTCTCGAGCAGCCGCACGGCGCCCAGCGGGTGGGAGTCGGCCAGGACCGCCACCCCGTCCTGCAGCAGGGTCACCTCGACGCTGCCTCCTCCCACGTCGAGCAGGAGCGCGCGACCCTGCGACATGTCCAGCCGGCTGGTGACGGCGCGGGCCAGGAGCCACGCCTCCTCGGTTCCGGAGATCACCTCGATCGGAGCGGGTGCCGCCGCCGAGAGCCGCGCCAGTACGGCGTCGCGGTTGTCGGCCTCGCGCAACGCCGCCGTCGCCACCGCGCGGACGCGCTGCACCCCGTACTGCTCGCAGAGCTCCCCGAAGCGGAGCAGCGCCTGCTCGGCATCGGCGATCGCGGCGTCGTCGATGCGCCCGCTCTCGTAGACGCCCCGACCCAGGCGCACCGGCGCGCGCTCGCGGGTCAGGAGCACCGAGCCGCGCGGCTCGCGCGCCTCCGCGATCTGGAGGCGCAGGGCGTTGCTGCCCAGGTCGATCACGGCGGCCCGGGCGGGACGCTCTCGCCGCGGAGCCGCTCCCCCCATCGCCCGGAGGGTAGCGGCTCCGCGAGAACGACGATTTCCCGCTGCCGCCAGCGAGGAAACCCTCGCTGCCCGCGCCGGTCGGCGCCGCTAGAAGAGGATCACGCCCCGGGCGTTCACGCCCTTCTCGAGATCGTCGAAGGCGCGGGCCGCCTCGTCGATCGAATAGGTCTGGGTGATCAGCTCGTCCAGCTTGAGGCGGCCCCGCTGGTAGAGCTTGATCAGCTTGGGGATGTCCGTCTTGGGCGCGCCCGAGCCGTACGCGGAGCCCAGGATCGCCTTCTCCTCCATCCACATCATCGCGGCGGGGAAGTTGGCCATCGCGTCCATACGCGGCACACCGATGTTCACCGACGTCCCGCCCTTGCGGGTGGCCTGGTAGGCCTGGACGATCGTCTCGCCGAGCCCGATCGCCTCGAAGGCGAAGTCCGCGCCGCGGCCGCCGGTCAGCTCCTTCACCTTGCCGACCACGTCGCCGTCGGTGCTGGGGTTGATGGTGTGGGTGGCGCCGAACGTCTGGGCGAACTCGAGCTTCTTGTCGACCATGTCCACCGCGATGATCGTCTCGGCTCCGGCCACGGCGCAGCCCTGGATCACGTTGAGCCCGACGCCGCCGGCGCCGATCACCACGCACGAAGAGCCGGGCGTCACCTTGGCCCGGTTCACCGCCGCGCCCACGCCGGTCATCACGCCGCAGCCGACCAGGGCGGCCTTGTCCGACGGCGTGTCCGGGTCGATCTTGATCAGGTTGTCCACGTGCATCGTCGAGTACTCGGCCATCACGCCGACCCCGGAGAAGGCGTTCAGGGTATTCCCGCCCGCGTCACGGCGCGGCATGGTGCCGTCCTTCGGCCCGACGAAGCCCTTCGCCCAGTCGTCGCACAGGGTCGTACGGCCTTCCTGGCAGAAGCTGCACTGACCGCAGATCGGGATCCAGCAGGGGATGATCTTGTCCCCGACCGCGTAGCCGGTGACGCCCTCGCCCACCTCCACGACCTTGCCGCAGGCCTCGTGACCCAGCACGATCGGCAGCGGCAGCGGCATCGTGAGGTTCGTGGCCGACAGGTCGCTGTGGCAGACGCCGGCGGCCTCCATCTGGATGGTGACCTGGTTGGGGCCGGGGGAGTCGACCTCGATCTCCTCGACGCTGACCGGCTCGTTCGGCACGCGGCACACGACGGCCTTGCCCTTGTAACCCATGGTGATCTCTCCTCGTCCCTCTCACCGGAGACCGCCAGAAGGGGGGCCGAACCGGTCGAGGCCGTGAGTCTATGGAAGGCCTGATTCGCGTGTCAATCGGGCGCCGCCGGGCGGGCCCGACCGTATACTGGCCCCTTCGGAGGTGTTCGATGTCCGTCCGCTCCTATCGCTCTGAAGACGCCACGGCACTGGCCGCGCTCTCCGCGGAGTGCCTGCGCGGCGAGGCGGACTTCGTGCTGAATCCGCTCTGGGAGACCGAGGCGGAGCTGGTGGCGGAGTATCGCCGCCACGGGATCTCCCCCGAAGAGAACATCCTCGTGGCCGAGAGCGAAGACGGGCGCGTGGTCGGGATGTCGGGCTTCCTGCGCTACCCCGGCTCGAGCATCGCGGGTCTCCTCTGCCCGGTGGTCGACGGACGCGAACGACGGCGCGGACAGGGCGGCGAGCTCCTTCGCGCCACCCTGGAGATGGGCCCCGGGTTGGGACTCCAGCTCGTGGTGGCGGGAATCGGAACCCGGAACCGCGCCGGCTACTCGCTCCTCGCCGCCCACGGCTTCCGGCCGGTCCGCCAGCACTTCCTGATGCGCTCCGACGAGCCGCCGCGCGAGCCGGAGATCTCCGACGCGAAGCTCGAGTTCGCCTGGGCCCAGCCGAGCGACTCGGCCGAGATCCTCGCCCTCTACGACGAGTGCGGCTTCGCGCCGCGCACTCCCGAGACGATGGACACCGTGCTGAGCGGCGCAGGCCACGCAGTGGCAGCCGCCCGCCACGACGGGGAGGTCGTGGCGTTCAGCGAGATCGAGACCCACTGGCCGCGCCGCGTCTGGGTGGCCTTCGTCGGCGTCGACCCCGGGCGACGGGGCGAGGGACTCGGCTCGGCCCTGACCGCCTGGGCACTGCGTCGCTTGTGGGAGGGCGAGGCCGACCAGGCCCTGCTGGTGCTCTCGCCCGCCAACCGCACCGCCTACCGCGCCTACGAGAAGGTCGGCTTCCGCCGCCACCGCAGCTTCGACGTGCTGGAGCGCACGCTCTGAACGGACATCCGCCGGGGCCACCGCTTCGACTCCGCTGGGCTCCTCGCGCTCGCCAGCGCCTCCTCACGCCGCGAGCGACGCCGTGCGCTCGGCGATCCAGTCCAGGATCACGCGCAGCGCGAGGCCGACGTTCCCCACCTGGCAGTGGGTCTGGGCGCTCTCCTCGGCGCCGAAGATGCGCCCGGTGAAGGAGCGCACGTTCTCGAGCGCCCGCGCCTGCGCGTGGAAGTGCTGCAGCGGGATGTAGTGATCGGCGTTGCCCGTCAGGAGCAGGAAGTCCTGGGTGATCTGCGACGAGATCTCCCGGGTGGTGAAGCCGCGGACCGCGGCGATGTACTGCGACGGCCGCTCGACGCCGAAGACATAGGTGCCGTGCTCGATGGCCCAGCGGGTGAACGGATCCTGCCGCATGCGCAGTCGGACCAGCCGATCCACGACACCGTCTGCACCCACGGCCAGCAGCGACCGCTGCAGCAGGCGGGCGGGCGGCGGCAGCTTCGAGAGCAGCACCTCGAAGAAGTCCCACATGACGCCGAATGCGACGACCCGGCGAACCCGCGGCTCGAAGGCGGCCGCGCGCGGCGCGAGATAGCCGCCGAGCGAGAGTCCGACCAGGGTGACGTCGTCGAGATGGAAGTGGTCGAGCAGCGCACGGACCGGCCGCTCCCACTCCGTCGTGAAGTGGATGCCCTGTCGGCGCATCACGCTCCCCTGCCCCGGCCCTTCGAAGAGCACGGTCTCGTAGCCCTCGGCCGCGCTTGCCCGGGCCAACGGGTAGAGCTCTTCCGCGTAGGAGTCGAATCCACCGTGGAGGACGATCGTGCCTCGGCTCGCCTCCCCATCGGGCACCGCGACGCACCAGGCGGGGAGGTGGCCTTCCGCGTACGAGACCTCCTCCCGCCGTAGACGGCCCGTGGTCAGATCGTCGGCGTAGATGTCCTCGAAGAGCTTCGCCTGCCGCTCGTAGGCCACGGCCTTGTCGGGGTCGCCGGGAGACATGTGGAACTCGGCGGCGCGCAGGTAGGCGCCGGCCTGCCGCAGGCGGCCCTCGGCGAGGGCCCGGTCGCCGAGCGCCAGGAACTCGCGCTTCCAGTCGGCGAGGTCGTCGATGCGGGCTGCGGCCTCGCGGATCTCGTCGAGATCGCCGCCCCCGAGGCCGGCCAGCCGGTTGAGCTGGAAGTCGAGGCCTTCGTTGCGGTGCAACGCGTGTACACCGATCGGAAATTCGAACGTGGACATGGGTCCTGCCTCCCGTGGTCAGCTCGCGCCGACGAGCCGTTGGACGAGGAACGACATCATGCGGCGGGCCTCGCGCCGGCCGGCGCGGTGCATGACGAGCCCCTCGATGGCGGTGAAGAGGGCGTCCACGACCAGGGCCTGCTCGGCTTCCGGCACGTCGCAGCACGCGACGGCCCGGCCGAGGTGCTCGGCGTAGCGCCGGTGCGCCCGCTCGTGGAACTCGGCGACGACGGGCGAGACGTGGGCTCGCTCGTGCACCGTTGCGATCACTCCGTGGAGGCCGAGGAGGCGCCCGGCCAGCTCGGCCAGGACCCTCTCGAGCTGCTTCCGCTCCTCGCCGGGGATCGCCTTCGCGAGGCGGCGCCCCAGCTCGGCCAGGCCCTCGGACTGGAGGGCGTCGAGCGCCGCCACGAAGAGCTCGTCCTTGGTCGCGAAGTACCAGTGCACCACGTTGCTGGCGACGCCGGCCTCGCGGGCGATCGCGGCCATCGTCGTGCCCGCATAGCCCCGCTCGACGAAGAGCCGCTGGGCGATGGCGACGATCTCCGAGCTCTTCTCCTCGCGGGAGCGGGTGTGTCGGTTCCTGGGCATGTCTAGATCATCAATCTAGAGCATCCTGCACGCCGGGTCCAGGTCCCGAGGAACGAGGAGAGACGCGATGAGTCAGCCCGGGCGCGACGGGTTCGGCCACGACACCACGACCGACCAGGTGCTCGAGGGGATCGATCTCTCGGGCAAGCTGGCACTGGTCACCGGCGCCTCGGGCGGCCTGGGGGCCGAGACGGCTCGGGCGCTCGCCTCGAAGGGCGCGGCGGTCGTGCTCACCGCCCGCGACATGGCCAGGGCGGAGGAGGTCGCGAAGAGGATCCGCGAGTCCACAGGCAACGACGCCGTCGAGGTGGAGAACCTGGAGCTGGACTCCCTGGCCAGCATCCGCGCCTTCGCCGAGCGCTTCCTGGCACGCCACGACGCGCTCCAGATCCTGGTCAACAACGCCGGCGTGATGGCCTGCCCCCTGGCCAGGACCCAGGACGGCTTCGAGCTGCAGTTCGGCACCAATCACCTGGGACACTTCCTGATGACCGGTCTCCTGGCGCCCGCCCTCCTGAAGGGAGCACCCGCACGCATCGTCTCGTTGAGCTCGCGCGGACACCAGCAGGGGAGCGTGGACCTGGACGACCCCTGCTTCGAGAGGCGCCCCTACGACAAGTGGGAGTCGTACGGTCAGGCGAAGACCGCCAACGTGCTCTTCGCGGTCGAGCTGGAACGCCGGCTCGGCGAGCGCGACGTCCACGCCCATGCCGTCCACCCCGGCGTGATCGCCACCGACCTGGCGCGACACCTGGTGCCCGAGGACTACGAGCGCATGCGCAAGCGCCAGCCCGGCGGGAAGCTGCGCCTCAAGACGGTCGAGGCCGGCGCCGCGACCTCCGTCTACGCCGCGACCGCGCCCGAGCTCGAGGGCCGCGGCGGCCTGTACCTGGAGGACTGCCACATCGCCGAGATCGACGACGCCGAGGGCGCTCCCGGAGGCGTGCGTTCCTACGCGGTCGATGCGAACGCCGCGAAGCGGCTCTGGAGCCTCTCCGAGGAGCTGGTGGGCCAGAGCTTCCCGCTCTGAGTCGCGCGCGCTGCGGGCGAGCCGGCTCAGTCGGCCAGGTAGGAGACCCCGGTCAGCTCGGTGCTCAGGTCCCACAGCCTCGCGCCGACCGCCTCGTCCCGCACGTGCCTCCCGATCTGGGCCGGGCCGGCCGAGCGCGCCATCTCGGCGAGCTTGACCGGGCCGAAGTAGTCCGTGGGCGCGACGTCGGGCTTCGTGGCGGCCATCAGGGTCGGCAGCGCCCCTTCCGCGGGCGTGTTGAAGAACGGCCTCATGAGGGGCGCGAAGATCCAGAACCAGGCGGGAAAGGTGCGCGACAGCTCGGTATCGGCCACGCCCGGATGGCAGCCCACGGCCGTGACGTCCAGCCCCCGGGCCTCACAGCGCCGTGCGAGCTCGAAGGTGAAGTACAGGTTGGCCGCCTTGCTCGTCTCGTAGCGGCGCATCGGACTGTACGAACGCTCGGCGTGGGGATCGTCGAAGTCGATCTTCCCGCGCAGGTGGGCCTTGCTGCTGACGTTGACGACACGAGAGGCCGGCGTGGCTGCCAGCCGCTCCAGCAGGTGCCCCGTCAGCGCGAAGTGCCCGAGGTGGTTGACGCCGAACTGCAGCTCGAAGCCGTCCTCGGTCAGCGTCCTGGGCGGGATCATCACGCCGGCGTTGTTCACGAGCACGTCCAGGCGGGGCTCCCTGGAGACGATTCCCCCTGCGGCCTCGACCGACTTCAGGCTGGTCAGGTCGAGGGGGACCCAGGCCACGTCCGCGTCCGGATGCAGCGCCCGGATCTTCGCCATCGCCGCCTCCGCCTTCATCTCGGAGCGGCAGCCCAGCAGCACGCGCGCGCCCCGGCCGGCGAGGACCCGCGCGGCCTCGTAGCCGATGCCGGTATTCGCCCCCGTCACGAAGACGGTCCTGCCGTGCTGATCGGGCACGGACGCTTCGCTGTAGTCGCTCATCGGGTTTCCTCCGCTGTGGGTGGCGCGCTCAGGTATCGGGTTCGAAGCGCGTGGCCCGGTTGGCCTCGGCGAGCTCGTCGAGCCGTGCCCGGGACGTGGCCTCTCCTTCAGTCGAGGTCGATCACGACCAGTGTCCCGGTGAAGCCGGGGGCGCTCGGGCGCAGGCGTTCGAAGACCGACTCGCGAAGCTCCGGATCGTCCGTGACCGCACGCATCGTGCCCGGCAGCGTCTCCCCCTGGATGAACACGCTCCCCCGGCCGCCACCGTCCCGGAGCTCGCGCCACCAACGGCCGTCGGCTCCCGCGTACACGGTGTTGCCCTCGCGCAGGTAGTTCACGGGGAGCTCGCGGCCCGAAGGCAGGGTGAGCAGCATGACCTTCTCGGCGCGCTCCCCCTGCGGATCCTCGCGCAGCTCGCGCGCCACCCGGGGATTCATCCACCAGTTGTAGACGCAGGCGCCCGCTCCGAGCACCAGCACGCCGACGGCCAGAACGATCAGGAGCCACTTGATCACGATCCCCTCCTCGCGCGCCAGCTCAGACGACGCTCCGGCTCGCATGGGGCCTGAAGTCCGCCCCCATGGCCTCGTCGTAGTATCGCACCGCCGCGCTGCACGGGGGCACCAGGGCGTCGATCCGCTCGCAGTCGGCGGTATCGAGCGAGACGTCCACGGCGCCCAGGTTGTCGGTCACCTGTTCGAGGGTGCGCGGGCCGATGATCGGCGCCGTCACGCCGGGCTGCGACGCCACCCACGCCAGGGCGAGCTGCGACATCGAGCAGCCCTTCTCGCCGGCCATGTCGCGCAGCAGGTCGATCACGTCCCACGCCAGGGGCGTGGCCTGCCGGTTGAAGTTGTCCTTCCCTTCCTGCCAGCGACCGTCGGCGTCCCCCTTGTCGCGCTGGTACTTCCCGGTGAGGAGGCCGCCGCACAGGGGCCCCCACGGAATCACTGCCAGGCCGAAGGACTGCGCCGCGGGGATCACCTCCCTCTCCACGGTGCGGTCCAGCATGTGGTAGGCAGGCTGCTCGGAGACGAAGCGGTTCAGGCCCAGCTCCTTCGCCACCCAGAGCGACTCCACCATCTGCCAGCCCGGGAACATGCTGCAGCCGATGTAGCGGACCTTGCCGGAACGGATCAGATCGTCGAGGGCGCGGAGGGTCTCGTCGATGGGAACGTCGGCGTTGCAGCGGTGGAGCTGGTAGAGGTCGATCCAGTCCGTGCGCAGCCGCTGCAGGGAGGCCTCGCAGGCCGCGATCAGGTGCCGGCGGGACAGGCCGCGCGCGTTGACGTCGTCGCCCTGGGGAAAGTTGAACTTGGTGGCCAGGATGGTCTCCTGGCGCCGCGCCCCGCTCGAGAGCCCCTCGCCCACGATGCGCTCGCTCTCGTTCCCCGTGTAGACGTCGGCGGTGTCGATGAAGTTGACCCCGCGCTCGAGTGCGTGGTCGATGATGCGGAGCGACTCCGCCTTGTCGGCCTTCCCGCCGAACATCATCGTGCCGAGACAGAACTGGCTGACTTGAACGCCCGTCCGTCCGAGTGCCCTGTACTCCACGCTCATCCTCCTCCGCGCCGCTGGTCCGGCTGGTGTGCTCCGGGAGCCGCGCGATGGCGCGCGGCCAGCTCGCGGATCTCCCGGTTCTCGACCACCCCGTCCTTCCGGCCTTCGAAGGTCGCCTGGATCATGGCCTCTCCGATCGCGACGTTTCCGACCGAGAAGTCGGGAAGGAACGCCAACGGCCGTGCCAGGGCGCCTCCGAGCATCTGTACCCAGGTGAGCCGGTCGGGCGCCTCCTCGGGCAGGATCATGGCCGGGCGCCAGGAGAGGCAACGCGCCAGCCCCAGGCGCGCCAGGTCTCGCTCAGTCTCGGCCTTGACGCGCGCCCAGCTCATCCAGCTGCGCTCTCCGGCTCCCGAGCCGCTGATGAAGTGGAATGCCGCCTGCGGGCTGGCCGCCCGCGTGGCGCGTCCCGCCGCCAGGGCAAAGTCATGGGTGATGCGGCGGTAGTCCTCCTGGCTCGCCGCCTGGGAGGCCGAGATGCCCAGGCAGAAGCACAAGGCGTCGAGACCCTCGAGGTCGGGAGCGACCGGATCCAGGTCGAGAAAGTCGTGACAACGCACTTCCTTCAGACCCGGCTCCGAGAAGCGCAGCGGCCGCCGGGTCACGCTCCGGACCTCCGCGATCCGCGGGTCCTCGAGGCATGCACGCACCACTCCCGTACCCGCCAATCCCGTGGCGCCGAAGACCGCGACGCGCAGTCCGCCCGTCGCGCTCACCGCGCCTGCTCGCCGTCCCACTGCAGCTCGAGGTAGGCGGCGGCAGAGCGCAGCGCCTCGCCGACGAACTCGTCGTCGGAGCGAGCGGCCAGCCGGGTCGCCATCAGCCTCTCGTCCAGGCGCGTCTTGACCATCGAGGCGAGCTGGTCGAGCACGAACGCCACGGCCAGCGGCGGGTCGGGGTGGCGGATCTCGCGGCCGCGCTCGAGGAGCAGGACGCTGAGCCCCTCGCTGAGCTCGGCGTTCAGCTCGGCGAGGCGCTCGCGCAGCACCGGATCGTTGCGCGCCGCCTCGACGCCGCCGTACTTGAAGCCGGGACGCTCCCGACCCAGCTCGATCGAGAACTCGAGGTAGCCGCGCAGCAGGTCGGCGATCGACGCTCCGTGCCAGCGCGCGGGGTCCAGAGCCGCCCGCGTGGTCGCACGGAACTCCTCGCTCATGCGATCGAAGAGAGCGTAGAGCAGGGCCTTCTTGTCGCGGAAATGGTGGTAGACGGAGCCGACGGAGCAGCCTGCGCGCTCCGCCACGTCGGCCACCGTGGTGGCCTCGACCCCCTTCTCGGTGAAGAGGATCTCGGCCGCGTCCAGGAGGGACTCCTGGGTCTTGCGGCTCCGGTCCTGCTGCCCGGGCCGCACCCAGTGGAGATCCGAGATCCAGCGACTCCTGACCAAGGAATCTCCTAACCATCAGGATAGAATGATGAAATTTCTGAATGCAAATTACCGTTCGAGATTAGTCCGGGGCGGCGGCAAGCGTCAACCCCGAGCCCCCAGGAGACGTCCGAGGAGCCGACGCATCTGGTCGAGATCCGGGCTGCCGAAGGCCCACTGGAGCGGGATGTTGCCGCGCAAGACGAGGACCACCTTCTCGTCCGGCACCACCAGGATGAGCTGCTCCCAGGTCCCCTGGGCCGAGTAGCTCCGCGCCGGCAGCAGGGCCGCGGGCGGCGACTCGTCGGCCTGCACCCACCAGAGGTGGCCATAGCCGAGGCCCAGCTCGGGGCGGGCGTCCATGTGCAGGCGGGTGCTCTCGCGGACCCAGTCTTCCGGGATCACCCGGCGATCCTCCCAGCGACCGCCGCGCAGGTAGAGCAGTCCGAAGCGCGCCATGTCGGCAGCCGAGAGGTGCGTCACGTAGGCCGGGTGCCTGGAGGCCTCGATGCGCTCCCAACGCCCGTCGCGCTCCGCCGAGAAGTCCATGCCGATGGGACGGGCCACCTCGTCCTCGAAGATCCGGAAGAAGTCGCGCCCGGTCCCGGCGACGATCGATGCGAGCACGTTGTAGTCCCAGTTGTTGTAGAAGAAGCGCCTCCCCGGAGGCACGCGTCGGCCCGGCTCGCAGTCCGCCTGACCCGAGGCCGCCGCAGGACGGCAGATCCCGGAGCTCGAGCGCAGCAGCATTTCGAGGGTGGTCCGGCGCTGCGCTCGGGTCAGGGGCGGGGGATGCTCGTCGATGCCCAGATCCTCGAGGGTCGCGTCCAGCGAGAGCTCTCCCGCGTCCACGAGCCGGCCGAGCACGGCGTTCATCAGGGACTTGCGCACGGAAGCGACGTACCAGCGACTCTGCGTGCATCCCCAGGAGGAGACCAGCCGCCCGTCGTCGACGACCAGGATGGCCGCCATTCCGAGCCGTCCCGCGTGCTCGTACGCCGCCTCCAGCGTCTCGCTCGACCAGCCCAGCGCCTCGGGCGATTCGGCCTGCAGCCACTGCTCACCGGGCCAGGAGGGAAGCGTGGCAGCGCGCGCGAACGGCTCGGACGGACAGCGCAGCTTGAACTTCCTGGCCTGCCAGGCATCGCATCCGCCCAGGAGCCAGGCCGCCAGCGCGAGCGCGGAGAGCTGCGGGAGCATGCGCCGGGTCGCGCGGGGAGTCACACCAGCTCGATCGTCGCGATCTCGCGCGGGCAGTTGAAGCGGATCGCGGGACCCGCCATGCCCAGGCCGCGGTTCACGTAGAGGGTGGAGCCGTTCATGCGGTAGACGCCGCGGTGGAAGTCGAAGAAGAGCCGGGCCAGGTTGAAGCGGCCCCCGGGTGTGGGCAGGGCGAGCTGACCGCCGTGGGTGTGTCCCGCCAGGACCAGCTCGAAGCCGAGGCGCGAGGCCTGGTGGAAGAGCTCGGGACGGTGCACCAGGAGGAGCGTGGTGCCCTCCACGGGGCGCCGACTTCCCACCTGCTCGAGCGACTCGAGCTGCACGCCCTTCGCCGTCCAGTCCCGGCCCGGGTCCTCGATCCCGGCGACATAGAAGGGCTCCTCGACCCCCTCCACCCGGACGATCTCGTCCCGCAGCAGGCGCAGCCCCGGAGCGTGGCGGGCGAGGCCTTCGACGACCTGCTCGGTGCCGGTGTAGGTATCGTGGTTCCCGAGGACGGCGAAGACGCCGAGCCGGGCGCGCAGGGCGGACAGCCCGCGGGCCCCTTCCTCGACGAAGCGCGGATCGAAGTCGAAGATGTCGCCCGTGAGGGCGATCAGGTCCGGCTCGAGCGCGTTCACCCGCGCGACCATCGCGTCCAGGACGGCTCCCTCCATCCCGTTTCCGATGTGGAGATCGCTGATCTGCACGATGCGCAGGCCCCGATGCTCGTCGGGGAGATCGCGCAGGCTCACGCTCACGCGGGTGTGATCGATCTTCTTCTGGCCGCCCGTGAGGCCCCAGACGATCATGAAGACGAGCGCCGCGACGACGGGGATGGTGAGCACGCGGAAGGCCTGGAAGACGGCTTCCGGCTCGACGCCGAGGGCGGCCAGCAGGCCGACGAGGGGCAGGTAGCCGGCCCACGAGACCAGGATCGTCATGCCCAGCAGGAGGGTGGCGATCCCGACGGTCATGTAGGCGCGCGCGACGACGCCGCCCCAGCCGCCCGCACGGCGTGCGCGACGCAGGGCGGGCAGGGCGCTGGCGTTGGCGGCCACCAGCGCGGCGGCCAGAACGAGTCCCAGCAGCAGCCCCGGACCCTCGCGCCCGGCCAGCACCACCGTCACCCAGTGCCCGACGACCACCTGCATCACGCCCAGCAGCATCCCCAGCGTGAGGAAGAGGTTGTTCATGAGCGCCCTGCGCATCCGCGCCATCAGAAGCGGTCCGCCGGCCAGAAGAGCGCGCGCTCCGGAGGAAGCACCCGGCGCAGGAGATCGGCCTCGCTCTCGCCCTCGGCGCGCTCCGCCCCGGCGGCTGCGAGGAGCGCCTCCGCATCGAGACAGCGCAGCATGGTGTTGGGATCGCCCATGGGTCGCACCTCGACCCCGTGCGCCAGGAGGCCGGCCTCGAGGGAAGCGTCCGCGGGGGCGGGGCCGTAGCCGCCCCCGCGCTCGGCGAGGGCGCGGCTCAGCAGCGCGGCCAGCGCGTCCTCGTCCCGCGGCCCGCGCCCGAACTCGGCCAGGATGGGATGACCTTCGAGAGCGATGAAGCGCGCATACGCCACCACCTCGCCGTCCCGCCGCGCCACGCGGAAGTCTTCGTCGGGATTCCCGGCCACCTTCAGGTTTCCCTCCCAGGCGGCGTCGTCGCGCACGACCG
Organism: Myxococcota bacterium; assembly: GCA_028278065.1. Lineage (GTDB taxonomy): Bacteria > Myxococcota_A > UBA9160 > UBA9160 > JAFDET01 > JAFDET01. The sequence goes on along the minus strand of JANQFA010000251.1, from coordinate 12,646 downwards.
ACCCGCTGCGCTCCGCCGAGTAGCCGGCATGGAGATCGCAGACGTCGGCCAGGTCGCGAGCGAGGTCGAAGGCGTCGAGCTCCACGCCCTCCGCCGCGGCGCCCGCGTCCGCCTCCTGCGCGATGTAGAGGGCATTCGAGAAAGGCCAGGCGATCCACCCGAGGCGCTCGTAGAAGGGGATGCGGCCGGTGAAGAGGAGACCCAGCGCGAGGCCCCGCCCGCGCATGTCGTCCTCGGCTGCACGAAGCACCGCGCTCGCCGCGCCGCTGCCGCGTCCCTCGGGATGCGTGAAGACGCTGCCGATGCCCCCCAGGCCCACCTCGCCGCCGTTCAGGCGCAGCCTGCGCGGGAAGATCTGTACACACGAGACCAGCCGCGCCCCCTCCGCGGCCACCCAGAAGTTCTCATCCCGGAAGGAGGGGTCGTCCTCCATGTAGCGGCGGAAGAAGTCGCGCCCGCGCCACCCGTCGGGCAGCTCCCAGGCGTCCAGCAGCTCCAGCACTGCCTCGCGCTCGCGGCTCTCGAGAGTCCGGATCTCCACGGCGGGGCAGTATACTTCCTGCATGAGCGACGTCCGCGCGATCTACCAGGAGGGCATGGCCCACTTCGTGGAGGCCCGCTACGCCGAGGCCGCGGCCTGCTACCGCCGCGCGGTGGAGGCGGACCCGGACTACGCCCTCGCCTGGAACGGGCTGGCCATGGCCCTGCAGCGGGACGGCGACCTGGACGGCGCCCTCGAGGCGGCGAAGCGCCTGGTCGAGCTCGAGCCGGACGAGGCCCTCGCCCATACCAGCTTATCGATCATCTACCAGCAGAAGGGGATGATCCCGGAGGCCGAGGACGAGCGCGCCATCGCCATGCGCCTGCAGATGGAGGCGCAGCGCTAGCCCGGCTCAGAAGCCGCGGGCCTCGGCGCGATCGAGGGCGGCCAGGAGCGCGCGGTGCTTCGCCTCGATCTGCTCGCGGTAGCGCGAGTGGGTGAAGATGTAGTCGTCGTTCTCGCGCACGCCGGCGACCACGGCACGCGCCACGTCCTCGGGCGCCAGCATCTCGTCGGCGTCGGTGTCGGCCGAGGCGGCCAGCGAACGGATCGTCCCCTTCGCCCTCTCGCGCGCGCCGCCCAGCTCCTGCGGGCGGTTGCGCTCGGCCTGCAGGATCCGGGTGGTCACGCCGCCCGGACACAGAACCGAGACGCCGATCCCGTCGCGGGCCAGCTCCGCGCGCAGCGTCTCGGAGATGGCCACCACGCCGTACTTGGTCGCCGCGTAGACGCCCACCCAGGGCAGCGCGATCAATCCGCTGATCGAGGCGGTGTTGACGATGTGGCGCTCGCCGTCGAGGCTGCGCATGCGCGGCAGGAAGGCCTGCAGCCCGTTCACCACCCCGCGCAGGTTGACGTCGATCACCCACTGCCAGTCGTGGTCGCTGCGCTCGGCGAGCGGTCCCATGACGATGACGCCGGCGTTGTTGCAGAGGAGGTGGCAGCCGCCCAGCTCGTCCCACGTGCGACGGGCCAGGACCTCCACCTCGTCCCGCTTGGACACGTCGGTGGCGACCCCGAGCGCGCGCCGCCCTGCGGCGCGCACCTCCTCGGCGACCGCCTCCACGGCCTCGCCGTCGACGTCCGCGGCGACCACGTCCATGCCTTCCGCGGCGAAGGCGAGCGCCAGCGCGCGGCCGATACCTCCGCCCGCACCCGTCACGACCGCCACGCGATCGCGCAGCTCCTGCACGGGGCCTACTGCCCGGAGGCCTTCCTCGCCGCCTCGAGCGCCGCGTCGTAGTCCGGATGCTCGGCGATCTCGCCCACGTACTCCGCGTGGGTGATCTTGCCGGCCGGATCGACCACGAAGATCGCGCGCGCGTCGAGGCGCAGCTCCTTCACGTGGGTCCCGTAGGCATCGCCGAAGGACATCGCGCGGTGGTCCGAGAGGCACTCCACCTTGTCGACGCCCGCGGCGCCGCACCAGCGACCGGCCGCGAAGGGCAGGTCGGCGGAGATCGTGTAGATGGCCACGCCGTCGCCGAGGCCGGCCGCCTCCTCGTTGAAGCGCCGCGTCTGCGCATCGCACACCGGCGTGTCGAGGCTCGGGATCACGCTGAAGATGCGCGTCTTGCCGGCGGTGTCGGCCAGGCTCACGTCCTGGAGCTTGCCGTCGATCGCGGTGAAGTCCGGGGCGTCGTCGCCGGCCTTCAGCTCGGGTCCGATCAGGGTGAGAGGGTTGCCGCGCATGGTCACGGCGCCGGCACGTTCTTCCGCCATGGGAGCCTCCTTGATGGGTGGGCGGCCGAGTCTAACCCAACGCGCGGCGCGTGCCTCAGTCCTTCGTCTTGAGGGTGGGCGAGAAGCCCGGCGGCGCCACCTCGGATCCGTCGTGGATCGACACCCCTCGGGCCGTGAGCTCCGCCCGGGCGCGCGGGGAGACGCGGCCCGGGGTCCAGAAGCTCCGCGGGCCACTCGTGTCCACGCTGTCGATGAAGCCGCCGACCTTGTCGTTCCAGGTCAGGTAGTCGACCACCCCGATCACCACCAGCTCGCCCGACGCGGTGCGGCCCGCGAGGGGGCCGGGAACCTCGACTCGGGTGAAGGACATCCTGCCGTGCATCCTGGCCAGGAGGAGAGCCGAGAGCGTGACGAAGCGGGCCTGGTCCGGGTGCTCGGCCGAGAGCGCCAGCGCTCCGATCTCGCCCAGGCCCTCCACGCCCCGAAGCTCGGAGAGCGCGTGCTGCAGTGCGACCAGCATGGTGAGGCTGTAGGAGGGGTGGCGGAGGAAGCGATCCACGGTCTCCTGGGATGCGCCCAACGACCGCATCTCCTTGCCGAACGCGACCTTGAGGTCGCCTGGAGGCGTATTCCAGACCCAGTCGCTGGCGCGCTTGGTCGTGGAGACCAGGACGCTGCCCGGAACGAAGCTGGCCCCGACGCGCACGCCGACGGATCCGGCGAACGCCGCCTTCGCCACCTCGTCGAGCCGCTTCGAGAGGACCGGGTTGAAGGTGTACGGGTCCACGCCGAGGTCCCTGGCCAGCTTGCGACGCGCCTCGTCGAGGCCCATGGCGTCGGCGGTCGTGCCGGCGGCCTCGCCCGCAGCCTGCTGCGCGTCCTCGGTTCCGAACGACTCGCCTGCGGCCTCCCGCTCCGCATTCTGGTCCTGGACCTTCTGGACGCCGGTCTTCCCGGCCCGCTCCACCCGCTTGAAGAAGCGGCCGACGCCCGACGGAACGCCCTGGAGCGTCTCCTTGGGGTGCTCGGCGGCCTGCTTCAAGGCCTGCCCCGTATCCACGGCCTCGTCCTTCATGGAGGCCGCGAAGACGCCGCTCTTGCTCATGCGCGCCAGCTCGTTCAGGGCGGCGATCTCGCGCAGCCGCACGGCCAGGAGCTCGCTGCCGACGGGCTGGAAGACGCCGTGGTCCGAGTGGATCGTGAAGCGCGCCCGGAAGCCGTCGGTCGGCGCCTCCGGCGCGAGGCGATAGCCCTCGCCCTGCATCCGATCCGGCGACACGAACTCCGTCGTCGCCAGCACCGGCGGCGGCTCGAATCCGGAGCTCGCGCCGGCCGGAGCCGCGGCTGCGCAGCTCACCACCGTCACGGCCCACACGCACATGTTCTTCAAAGGATCTCTCCCTGACTCTCGTCGCCGGGTCGCCCGTCACGGATCCAGGGGAGCCGGAACGTCGGTTCCGAAGCGCTCGTTGGTCTCATCGTAGGCTCGCTGGATCACGTCCGCGAACACCGCCCGCCCGCTCTCGATGAACTCCGTGAAGCCGATCCTGTCCTTGGGGTCCGCCGGGAGCTTCGGCGTGACCGACGGCAGCGGCCAGGCATCCTCGTTGATGACCGCCATGCGCGTGCGGATTTCATCCTGGGTGACATTGAACACCATGTAGTCCACCGCCAGCGCGAGGGGACCATCGTAGGTCCTGCGCACCAGCCGCTCCACCTCGGGCGCAACATCGAAGTCGTTGAAGAAGTGGTATGCGACCGCAAGCCGCGGCTGCACGGTGCTCATCACCTTTCCGAACATCGCGGGAGAGGTGTGCACCTGGGTGCCCACGTTCAGGGCGTCCTCGACGGGGAACTTCTGCTTCTCGACCAGCAGCGAAGGCGGCAGGAAACACTCGTGGATCGCGATGTCCGAGCCCTTGGCGTGCTCCAGCCACCAGGTGTTCGGGTAGGTGTCGCTGCTGAAGGCGAACTTGAGCCCGTTCCACTCCAGGATGAAGCTCACGGGACCGTCCAGCGCGTGGATGGCCGGAATGCTCCGAATCGTCACACCGTTCTCTTCGTAGACGACCTGGTTGATCCCCTTGTAGTCGAACTCGTGGAGCTCGATCGCCTGGCCGTCCGTGTTGACGTTTCCCAGCCGGGAGGCTGCGTCCCAGGTCAGCATCTCCTGCATGCGCTCGACCGCATACCTCGTCCCGTGCTCGGGCTTGGCACCGCTGGGGCCCCACACGCGGAGAGGGCGCTGACGGTTGCTGATGACGCCCCCGACCCAGAGATCGCCGAGATCGCCGAAGTGATCGGAGTGGAGGTGGCCGATGAAGACTTTGTCGAGGTAGTCGAAGGGGATCGCCAGGGCCGAGAGACGCTCGAAGGAGCCGCTCCCAATGTCGAAGATGAACTTGTCGCCATTGCCCAGTTCGACGAGGAAACACGCCGCCGCCTGCTTGGGCCTGGCATTCGGCATCCCCGTGCCGCAGGCGGTGACTCGCATCTCGTCGGGACCCAGGTCCTCGGTGCCCGGGAAGTAGACGTCCTGCTCGGAGAGGGCCTTGACCGGCGAGGCCGCCTGGCCCTGGGCCGCCCCGGCCGGCGTCACCAGGCCGAAGGGCCTCCCGGCGCGTTCGTCCGAACGACCCGTCAGATAGGCGCTCGCCATCGCGGCGACGGCCACCAGACCGATCACGGCGGCTCGCGGCTTCCGTCCCTGGCTCACATCGATCCCCTTCCGGAGTGGGCCCTGCTCGGCGGCGGCGCCCGCAGGGGAGCCAGGGGAGCAGGATGGTGGGTCCCGCGCACGATGGACGATCGCTCCGGGATGTTCAAGGGGGTCGGGGCGGCTGGCTCACGACTCCCGCTAGACTCGCGGGATGCCTGATCAACCCAAGTCGTTCCACCTCGGGCGCGAGATTCACGCCTACATGGTCGAGCACGGCACGCCCCCCGATGCCGTGCAGCAGGAGCTGATCGAGGAGACCGCCCGCCTGGGCGGGATCTCGATGATGCAGGTGGCTCCGGAGCAGGGCGCCTTCATGACCCTGCTGACCCGTCTCATGGGCGCTCGACGTGCGGTCGAGGTGGGGACGTTCACCGGCTACTCCGCGCTCTGCATCGCGCGCGGGCTTCCGGAAGACGGGCACCTGCTCTGCTGCGACGTCTCGGAGGAGTGGACCGCCATCGGAAGGCGTGCCTGGGAGAAGGCCGGCGTGGCCGACCGCATCGAGCTCCGCATCGCGCCGGCCCTGGACACGCTGAACGCGCTCCCCGAGGACGAGGAGATCGACCTCGCCTTCATCGACGCCGACAAGGTCAGCTACCCGGCCTACTACGAGGCCCTGCTGCAGCGCGTGCGGCCGGGCGGGGTGATCCTGGTGGACAACGTCCTCTGGTCGGGGAACGTGGTGAACCCGGAAGCCTCCGACGAGAACACCCTGGCCCTGCGCGCCTTCAACGAGAAGGTCGCCGAGGACGAGCGGGTGGACCGCGTGATGATCCCGCTGGCCGACGGGCTCACCCTGTGCCGCAAGCGCTGACCCGCCTCGACTAGCCCGGCTCGTCCGCGCGCTTCCAGCGCTCGGTGCACTCCGCGACCCAGCGGCCGTGGGCGCGGCACGCCTTCAGGTGATCGGCGGTGGGACCGGCCTCGCCGCCGCGGGGCGTGGTCCAGGCGATCGGGCCCCAGTGACAGCCCGCGCGGGAGAACCCGTCGACGCGGTTGTGCATCGGGATGGTGAGCATGCCCTGCTCGGCGAAGTGCGCCCAGATGCCGACGAGCGCCAGCTCCGCCCCGCCCCGGGCGCCGAGCCCGGCGCTCGCGAAGGCCGCGCCGACCTTCCCGGTGAGGGCGCCCTGCATCCAGAGCGGCGAGAGGCGTTCGAAGAAGGCGCGCAGGCTCGACTCGATGCCCCCCATGTGGACGCCGCTGCCGACGGCGAGTGCATCCACCTCGAGGATGTCGTCGGGCTCGGTCTCGTCGGCGGCCTGGACCGACACCTGCGCCCCGGCCTCGCGCGCACCCTCGGCGAAGGCGTCCGCCATGCGCGCGGTGCGGCCGGTCTGGGAGGCCACGACGACCAGGATCCTCACGACCGGAGTGTACCGCCCGAGCCGGCGCGCAGGCGCTCGAGCACGGCGACGAAGTCCGCAGGATCGGGTGCCTCGGCGCGGATCTCCTCGAACGCCAGGCGCGCGGCGTGCAGCATCTGGCGCGGAGCTCCGCTCGGATCGGCGCCCGCGCCAGCCGTCCCGTCGGTGGCGTCGCCCGCGATCGGCGCGCCCGCCGGCCCGTCGGTGGCGTCGCCCGCGATCGGCGCGCCAGCCGGCCCGTCGGTGGCGTCGCCCGCGATCGGCGCGCCAGCCGGCCCGTAGGTGGCGTCACCCGCGACCGGCGCGCCCAGGTGTGCGAGGGTGGCGCGCACCTGGTGCAGGAAGCCGGTCTCGAGGTCCACCTCCAGCAGCGCGCCGGCGGAGAAACGCTCCAGCACGCGCCAGCCGAGGCGCCCCACACGCACGTCGGCGTCGCTGCAGGCGCGGGCCGCGTCCACCACCGCCACCCGCGCCGGCCGGTGCTGTGCGACGCGCAGCCCCACCTCGGCGTGCCCCGCATCGGCCAGCGCATCGCCCAGCACGATCGCGCGGTAGGTCTTCTCCACCCGGTGCTTGCGGAAGGCGCGGCGCAGCCGCTGCCAGGTGTCCTCGCGCCAGGCGAAGGCCAGGGCGCCCGAGGTGTCCACGTCGAGACGGTGCGCCACGCCGCTGCGCAGGCCGCCCTCCCCGACGCCGTGCACCTCCGGGTGGCGCGCGGCGACGAAGCCGGCCACCGTGCCGCGCTCGTCCTCCTGGCGCGGGTGCACCGGCAGGCCGGGCGGCTTGTCCACGACGAGCCACCCCCCGCCCTCGGCCAGCACGCCGAGCTCGAGCTCCGGCTCGGGAGTCACGCGCTCTTCGGCGCGCGGGCGGAAGGGATCCACGTGGATCCGGGCGCCCAGCATCAGGCGCTCGCCCTTGGCGCCGGCGTCGATGCGGCGCCCGTCCAGCCGCACCACCCCGCGCGCCAGGATGCGCCGCGTCTCGGCGCGCGAGAGACCCAGCCGGGCGGCCAGGAAGCTGTCGAGCCGCTCGCCGGCTGCTTGCCCGTCCACCTGGAAGTCCGCGCCTTGCATGGGTTCCGATACCCGGTACCCTGCGGGGCAATGTCTGGCAAGGCCCCCGCGACGATCATCCCGATCGCGTCGATTATCGGCCGGGGGCCCCGGTCCGCCGGACTCTAGACGCGCGAGCGTCGACGATTCACGGAGGCCGCGGGCGAAGCCGCCCGCGGCCTCTCGCTTTTGAGGCCCCGGGGGCGCCCGCAGCAGGAGCAGCGGAGACGACGACATGACGAAGCAGGACAGCGACCGCATCGAGGTGATGGACACCACCCTGCGCGACGGGGAGCAGACCCCGGACATCGCCTACACCCCGGAGGAGAAGCTCACCCTGGCGCGGCTCCTCCTCTCCGAGCTGAACGTCGACCGGATCGAGATCGCCTCCACCAAGGTCTCCGAAGGCGAGGCCGCGGCGGCGCGCCGTATCAACACCTGGGCGCGCAAGAACAAGTGGATCGAGCGGGTCGAGATCCTGGGCTACGCGGACGGCGAGCCCTCGGTCGACTGGATCGTGCAGGTGAAGGGCAAGGTCCTGAACCTGCTGACCAAGGGCTCGGAGACCCACTGCCGGGGGCAGCTCGGCCTCGCGCCGAAGACCCACCGCGAGCGCGTTGCCGCCACCCTGGCCTACGCACGCAAGCGACGCCTGGTGGTGAACGCCTACCTGGAGGACTGGTCGAGCGGCGTGCGCGACTCCTTCGACTACGTCTTCGCGATGGTGGAGGTCCTGCGCGAGGGCGGAGTGCGGCGGATCTACCTGCCGGACACACTGGGGATCTTCTCCCCGCGCCAGACGCGGCGCTTCGTCGAGCTCATGGTGGAGACGTGGCCCGACGTCCACTTCGAGTTCCACGCCCACAACGACTACGGCCTCGCTACCGCCAACTGCCTGGTGGCGAGCGAGGCGGGCGCGCGCGGCGTGCACACCAGCGTCAACGGGATGGGCGAGCGCGCGGGCAACGCGCGCCTGGCGGAGGTGGTCGCCGCCCTGCACGACCAGACCTCGTTCACGACCAGCGTCGACGAGACGCGCCTCTCGGCGGTCTCCAACATGGTGCAGAGCTTCAGCGGCAAGGACATGCCCGGGAACACGCCCATCGTGGGGCGCGACGTCTACACCCAGACGGCGGGCATCCACGCCGACGGAGACGCCAAGGGCGATCTCTACCAGACGCGCCTCGCCCCGGAGCGCTTCGGGCGGCGGCGACGCTACGCCCTGGGCAAGCTCTCGGGCAAGGCATCCCTGGACCACAACCTGCGCGACCTGGGCATCGAGCTGCCGGATACCGACCGGGATCTGGTCCTGCGCCGCATCATCGAGCTCGGCGACAAGAAGCACACGGTCGTGCCCGAGGACCTGCCCTACATCATCGCCGACGTCCTGCAGACGCCCCAGGAGCAGCGCATCGCGGTGCAGAGCTGGCGGGTGCACGTGGCGACCGGCGAGCAGCCGTCCGCGGAGGTGTCCGTGGCCTACCGGGGCAAGCTGGCCAAGGCGCACGCGGAGGGAGACGGCGGCTACGACGCCTTCATGAACGCCCTCAAGAAGGCAGTGCGCTCCTTCGGGATCTCGCTGCCGCGCCTGGCGGATTACCGCGTCCGTATCCCACCCGGGGGGCGCACCGAAGCCCTCGTCGAGACGGTGATCTCCTGGGCCGGCGCCGACGGGGACTTCAAGACCCTGGGGGTGGACCCGGACCAGCTGGGCGCTGCGGTGATCGCAACGGAGAAGATGCTGAACCTGATCGCGGGTCAGAACGGGGGCAGACCCCCCCGATCCGATTGACGGCGACGGGCGCCTTCCTACCCTCCCATCCATCCGGACCCGATCGACGGATGCCGCGCCCGTGAAGACCTCCAACCCTCTCCTCGCGGCCCTGGCCGTGAAGACCTCCCGCGCCCTCCTCGCGAACCTGGCCGCCCTCTCGGCACTCGCCTGCCAGAGCACGCCGCCGGACCCCCACTACAAGCCCACCGAGAGCGTCCTCGAGGTGGTGGCCGTCCTGCGCCGGCACGTCCCCGACGACACCTACCGCTTCCAGCCGGCGGTCGACTTCACCGGCCGCAACGTCTACCGCTCCAGCCTGATCCGCCTGGAGAACCTGGAGGTGATCCACGAGAATGCCCTGCGTTCCGGGTACATGGACGAGGTGATCGCCTTCGCGAAGGGCCGCGCCCTGGAGCGGCTGCGCGCCTTCGACCTGGCCGCCCAGGCCTACCGCAAGGCGGCGGACCGCGGGGGGGCTCTCGAGCAGGAGGCGCTGCGCAGCGCGTCGGTGTGCGACACACTCGACGAGGCGGCGCGAATCGGCTTCGATTCGGCCCGCCCTGCGGACATGGAGGCGCTGGATCCGCCGGCGCCGACCGATGGAGAGGAAGTGCTGGCCGCCTACGAGAGCCGCATCGCCCTGCTGGAAGTCCTCGGCGAGGACGTGACGCGCGACCACTACGACTTCATCGTGAACGAGGAGATCGAGCGGGCGGACATCGCCCGGGCGCGCTGGTTCGAGTCGATGCGGCTGCTCTCCCCGGGCGGCAACGTGCAGGCCCTGGGCGAGCGCCAGCGGCTCGTGGTCCGTCATCGCGAGAGCAAGCTCTACAATCGCCACATGCTCGCGCTGGCCGATCTCTACGCGGAGCTCGCGGAGGAGTACGTGGAGTCGAATCCTCCGGAGGGACTGCGCTTCGACCCCGCCAACTTCCAGGAGCTGGTGGACGGAGCCTCCCGCCTCTACGAGGCCGTCGCCAACCAGGACGGCACTCCCGAGAAGCTCGAGGCCCGCCAGCGGCTCGAGGCGTTCCTGGCCTTCACCCTGCGAGTGGACCGTGACCGGTTCACGCGCTGAGCGACGCATCGGGCTGGCGCTGGCCGCCACGCTGGTCCTCCTCGCCGCGTGCGCGACGCCCGCGCCCACGCCGATCGGATCGCCCATGCAGCCGCTCCAGGTCGTCGGAGCCCGGGTGCCCGACGACGTGGACATCATCGCTCGCGACCTGGCCGCGGCGGCCCTCGCCGATTCGCGTCTCACCAGCGAGGCCTGGCTGGTACAGCTCGAGATGGCCGAGAAGTCCCGCGCCGAGCAGGGTCTGGCGCCGACCGGGCTGGTGCCGGTGGCCACCGACCTGGTGAACGCCACCCACGATGACGCCATCCTCTACCGGGCGGCGACCGCGGAGCTCCTGGAGCGGGACGGCATCCGCACGGGACTCCAGAACCGGCTGAGCGCGGGCGTCGAGGACGATCCCCTGAAGCTGGCGGATGCCCGCATCCGCGACGCCTGGATCAAGGACACCGCCGAGGTCTTCAACGCCTTCGCGCGACCCGCCTCGAAGATGATCTACACGCCCGTGGTGGCGGGCATCAGCCTGGCACGGTCGCTCTTCGCGCTGGCCCTGCGCGAGCGGGTGGAGGACAAGCTCGAGTTCCGCGAGCGCCAGGCGCTCAGCCACTGGAAGCGCTTCCTCGAGCTCCACCCGGACGCACCGGAGGCACCGGAGATCGCGCTGAGGGTGGAGGAGAAGCAGCGGCGCTGGAACGAGACGAGACGTGACCAGCTCATGCGGAGCGCACGCTCGGCGCTGCGGCGGGGCCAGTGGGACGCGGCGCTGGTCCTGGCGACGCGTGCCGAACGCTTCTGGCCCGAGGACGCCGAGGCGCTGGAGATCCGGAGCCACGCCCGCGAGGAGCTCATCCGCTTCCACGAGAGCCGCGCCCGCACCCTCGAGGCGAGCCCGCGCACCCTCGAGATCGACACCACCCCGGCCGCCCGTGCCCTGGCCGTCGCCATGCTGCTTCCCGAAGCCGAGGTGATCCCGAAGGCCGAGGCCATCCTGGCCGAGAGCCCAGACGGGCCCGCCGCGGACGAGGCGCGCTTCGTGCTCTCCCTCGCCCATCGCGAGGCGCAGCTCCAGGGAACCGAGGACTTCAGCTGGGACGTGCTGGGCGACCTGGCCGACGATTCCCACAACATGGCGCGCCACGCCTCGGCGCTGGTCTCGAACCCGCGCCAGAATCCGTGGTCCGCGTTCCGCGAGGCGCGGCGAGCCGACAGCCTGGACAAGGTGAAGTGGGTGATGCTGGGACCGTTCGCCGGCGGACCGGCGAAGCGCGACCTGCCGCGCGCGGTCGAGTGGCTGGTCGACCTCCCCAGCATCGCCCAGACCCTGACGAGCTTCCCGAACCGCCTGGTCCAGCTCCCCTGGATGAGCAATGCCCCGTTCGGGAAGCGCACCGCCATCCACGCCGAGCGCTACCTCGCCAAGAATCCCGAGGGCGCCCACGCAGACGAGGTGGCCGACTGGCTGCGCGAGTACCACGGCGACCAGGGCAACCACCTGGCGGCCTGGGAGATCGCCACCGGCGAGAGGGCCGAGCCCGATTCCGGATTCCTGCCCAAGCTGCGCTCCCGCGCTGCGCGTCAGGCCCTGGAGGGCGCGCGCAAGCAGACCCAGGGCGACGTCCGCATGAGCATGCTGCACCGCGTGGCACGGAGCTTCCAGGGCACGGATGCGGCCGCCGAGGCGGCGAGCCTGGCGCGCGAGGAGCTGATGAAGGCGACGACTCAGCGCATCCGCATCTCGCGTGGATTCCTGCTGGAGAACCCCGCCATCGCAGGCCCCCACGGGCTCGCGCTGCGTCCGGAGCTCCTCGACGGCGACAACAGCAACGGCGAGCTCCATCCCGAGGGCGTGGTGCTGGCGGGAGGCCGCGTCCTCGAGTTCAACTACGTGGGCAAGAGCGGCAAGCACCGCGACGCCTCGGTGCGCCACCTTCAGAAAGTCTCGGACGAGCGTCTGGCGCGAATCGTGTCGCTCCTCGACGAGACGGCCCTGGCCAACTACATGGTCGACTCGGGCGACGTGCTCACCCCGGACGCGGACCGCGATCGGTTCTTCGAGCGCGCGCGTCTGGGTGTCGCCGACACGCCGGACTTCCGGCCCAACACCCGCAGCACCTACCAGTTCAAGAGCCTGCGCGAGCGCTACGGACTCGTGCGCGGACGCGAGCCGATCCTCCCCTTCGACATCGTCTTCTCGGGGTCGCTCCCGGACATGTCGTTCGGCGTCTATCCGCGCATGCGCGCGCCGCGACCGACGCCCGACTCGATCCTTTACAAGTAGGTTGTGTTGCGAGGAATGGACCCGGCTCGCTGGAAGCCGTGGTCTCCGTTCTGTTTCTAGCCCGCGTAGGTGAGTGCATGCGGGGCGGGGCTTCCGAGCGGCCTCGTTCGGAGTCGGCGCTCGTAGTAGGCCCTCCAGACACGGGGCAGCTGGG
>JANQFA010000246.1 GCA_028278065.1 Myxococcota bacterium | reverse complement strand
GGAGCGCACGCTGCAGGCGTCGGTCGCCCTGGCGGTGCTGGCGGGGGCGGGGGTGTTCGCGGTGGCGCAGCCGCTGGTGGCGGCGCTCTTCGAGCGCGGCGCCTTCGGTCCCGAGGACACCGCTGTGGTGGCCGAGCTGCTGCGCATCCTGTGTCTCGCCGTCCCGGGCTGGGTGATCCAGCAGATCGCCGTGCGCGCCTTCTACGCGCGGGCCGACACCTGGCGGCCGATGCTCCTCGGCACCGCCGTCGCGCTGGCGGCGCTGCCCCTCTACTGGCTCCTCGGCCGCGAGTCGGCGGCGCGCGGCCTGGCCCTGGCCGGCGTGATCGCCGTCAGTACCAACGCCTTCGCGACGCTCCTGCTGGCGCGCCGCCTGCACGGGGCGCCGCCCCTGCGGAGCGTCCTCTCCGCCCTGGCTGCGGCCCTGCTGGCGGTCGCACCGGGGGTCTACCTGGCCGGGCTCGTACAGCTCGGTGCGCCCGGTCTCCAGGGTGCATTGAAGGACCTCGTGGTGGGCGGCGGCGTCTTCGCCCTGGCTGCCCTCCCGGCCGCCTGGCTGGTGGGAGGCGAGCCCGTGCGAGGCACCCTGCGCCGGCTGGCCCGACGGCGCCCGTGATACCCTCTGCCGCATGCAGATCTGGGGACCCGAGCGACGCGGCGGACAGGGGCTGGATGCGGAGCAGGAGGAGTCGGGCAACCGCGCCATCCTGGCGCTGCTGACCGATCCCGAGAGCCGGGACCTGATGGACCTGGTGCTGACCTGGCGGCCGGACGACGAGGGCGGCGCCTACGAAGCCTGGTCCCGACGCGGGATGGTGCGCTTCCGCCGCGCGCTCCTGCCCGACGGGAGCTTCGTGTTTCCGACCGTCGAGGTGGTCGGAGAGAACCCGATCGCCAACCAGGATCCGCATGCGCTCGATACGGTGGCTGCCGAGGCCGAGGCAGCGCGGGCCTCGGGCTTCGACGCAGAGGACCCCGCACGCCGCTTCGTGGCGCCCGAGCAGCAGAGCTACCCCTTCGCCTGCGAGCGGATCGCCCAGCTCTTCGATTCCCCGCACGCGCCGGATCTGGCGCTGTCGCCCGTGGACTGGGCCGCGGGCCCCTACAAGGGAAACCACGGCGCGCTCCACGTCCGTCAGGCGCGTGCTCCGCTCTGGCTCCGCGGGCCCGGGGTGAAGGCGGGCCGCCACCGGCTGGCCGCGCGCGCCGTCGACATCGCACCCACGATCCTCGAGGCGTGCGGCTTCCCGAAGATCGACGGGGCCGACCACAGCGGGCGACGGGCCTCCGAGCGCGGCGTCGAGCCCGACGTCTACCTCGAGCGCCAGGACGGAAGGCCGCTCGCCGAGCTGTTCGAGGCGGGCCGGGCACCCGCCCGGCGCGCCTACCTCTTCCTGCTGGACGGCCAGCACATGACCGAGCTGGACGAGCAGCTGGACGAGGCGCCGGAGCGCTACCCGAACCTGCGGCGGCTGCGCGAAGGGGCGGCGGTGCTGGAGGGCGGCTCCACGGTCAACTTCCCGTCGATCACCTGGCCCAGCCACACCACGATCGGGACCGGCGCCTGGTGCGGCCACCACGACGTGGTGAACCCCAGCTACTACCTGCGCGAGAAGCGCGAGACCGTCTCGCCCCAGGGCCAGCAGGTGAAGACCGAGGGCTTCTCGAGCCGGAGCGTCGAGTCCCTCCACGAGGCCTTCCGGCGCGAGCGCAGCGACCTCGGCATCACGGCCGCGATCTACGCCCCGTTCGGGCGCAGCGCGGACCACGCCGCGCTGGAGGGCCGCACCCTGGGAGACCGCTCGCGCCTGAAGGCCCTGACCCGGGAGTACGCGGTGGACGCCAACCCCCGCTGGGAGAAGGACGGGCACAAGAGCGTCATCGACGAGTCCAATCTCGACAATCGCGGGATCGCCCAGGTGGTCGAGCTCTTCACCGGCGATGGGCCGCCTCCCGTCTTCGTCTATCACGAGCTGGCGCTCACCGACGGCGCCGGCCACGACTATGGTCCCCACAGCGACGGTCTGCGCGATGCCCTGGAGGAGAGCGACCGGCGCGTGGGACGCGTCCTCGACCTGCTCGAGTCCCTGGGCCTCGCCGACGAGACCCTCTTCGTGCTGACCGCCGACCACGGGATGGCGCCCCAGGACGGCGACGCGCGCCATCCGGCCGAGCACTTCAAGACCCTCGGCTTCGCGGGGGTGGTCGCCGAGCCCATGATCTGGCTGCGCGACCTGGCGGTGGAGGTCGTGCGCCAGGCGGACGGGCGCACCGGGCGCGTGGTCGTGGTGGACAACGACGCCGGGCCCGGCGGCGAGCGGCCTCCGGTCGAAGGCGCCGAGGTCCTGGTGGAGGCGCACCGCGAAGGAGAGCGGCCCGAAGAGGTGGCACGCGGGCGTACCGGTCCCGGCGGCGTGTACGGCTTCCCGACGCCGTCCGCCGTACCGGACACGGACCTGGCCGTCTCGATCCGTGCGGACGGGTTCAACCCCCGGCGGCTGCGCCTCGACGGCAAGCGGCTCGCCCTCGATCTGCGCGAGGCCCTGTACGGGAAGGGGCGGTGAGCCCCGCGCCCGTCGGCGGGCGCTGGCAGTTCTGGATCGACCGCGGCGGCACCTTCACCGACTGCATCGGGCTCGACCCGGCGGGCGTGCTGCACACGGCCAAGATCCTCTCCTCGGACAGCGCGCCGGTGGAGGGCGTGCGCGCGGTGCTGGAGCGCGCGGGGGCGATCCAGCCGGGCGCGGCGCTCCCGGCCTGCTCCGCCGAGCTGGGCACCACGGTCGCGACCAACGCCCTGCTGGAGCGGCGCGGGGAGCGGCTGGTGCTGGTGGCGGACGCCGGGCTGGGCGACGTCCTCGAGATCGGCACCCAGGAGCGACCGGAGCTCTTCGACCTAGCCATCAAGAAGCCGGCGCCCCTCGCGGAGCGCGTGGTGGAGGTCGCAGGACGCATCTCGGTCGGCGGCGAGCCCCTCTCCGAGCTGGACGAGGGGGCCCTGCGCGGCGAGCTGGCGGCGCTCCGGGCCGCGGGGGTCACCTCGCTGGCCGTGGCGCTGATCCACGCCTACGCCCACCCGGCCCTCGAGGCACGGGTCGTGGAGATCGCCCGGGAGGAGGGCTTCGAGTACGCCGTCGCCTCCCACCAGGCGGCGCGCGAGATCGGCCTGCTGGCGCGGGGCGAGACGGCGGCCGCCGACGCCTACCTGACGCCCCTCCTCCTGCGCCATGCGCGCGAGCTCGAGTCCGCGCTGCCCGGCTCGCGCCTGCGCTTCATGCAGTCGTCGGGTGGCCTGACCGACGCCTCCCGCTTCACGGGACCCCACGCCCTCCTCTCCGGCCCCGCCGGCGGGGTGGTGGCCGCGGCCCACGTGGCGAGCGAGGCCGGCTTCCCGCGTGCCGTGGGCTTCGACATGGGCGGGACCTCGACCGACGTGTCGCTCGTCGTGGACGGCCAGGTGGAGCGCGCCTTCGAGTCGCGCGTGGCGGGGGTTCGCGTGAAGGCGCCGATGCTGCGCATCCACACGGTCGCCTCCGGCGGCGGCTCGCTCTGCCGCTTCGACGGCTTCCGGCTGACGGTCGGTCCCGAGAGCGCCGGCGCCGATCCGGGTCCGCTCTGCTACGGCCTGCGCGACGAGGACGGGGCGCCGCGAGCCCGAGACCTCGCCGTCACCGACGCCAATTTCTTCCTGGGGCGCCTGCAGCCCGACCGCTTCCCGTTCCCGCTGGAGCGGGCGCCCGTGGAGCAGCGCCTGCGCGAGGTGCGCGACGCCATGGCCAAGGCGGGCCACGAGCGCGAGCTCGACGCCGTGGCGGCGGGCTTCGTGGAGGTGGCCAACGCCCACATGGCCCGGGCCATCCAGGAGGTGTCCGTCGCGCGCGGCGTGGACCCGCGCGACTGCGCCCTGGTGGGCTTCGGCGGGGCCGGGGGCCAGCACGTCTGCGCCCTGGCCCGCGACCTGGGCATGCGCACCGTCGTCCTGCACCCCCTGGCGGGCCTGCTGTCCGCCTACGGCATCGGAATCGCCGAGACCAGCTGGGACGGGCAGCGTGACGCGGGTCGCGTTCCGCTCCCCGCCGCCGGGGCGCCCCTTCCCGAGGCCGTGCGCGAGGCCTTCGAGGCGCTGGAAGGGGAGGGCCGCACGGCTCTCGAGTCCGAGGGCATTCCGGGCGACCGCGCTCGCCGCGAACGCCGCCTCGACCTGCGCTACCGCGGCACCGAGACGGCCCTCGCCGTCGCGGAGCCCGACGACGGGGACTGGGAGGCGGCCTTCGCCCGGGAGCACGGCGCGCGCTTCGGCTACGTGCGCGCGGGTCGCGCCGTGGAGATCGCCACGGCGCGGGTGCACGTGCGCGAGGTGGCCGAGCCGCTGCGGCTGCCCGCCGCCGCGCCGCGCGCAGGCGCCCCCCTGCCTCTGCGCACCGCCGAGGCCTGGTTCCCGGGCGTGGGTCGGGCGGAGGTGCCGGTCTTCGCCCGCGAGGCGCTGGCACCGGGCTTCGAGCTGGAGGGTCCGGCGATTCTCCTGGAGGACACGGGAACGGTGGTGGTCGACCCGGGCTTCCGCGCACGCGTGGCGTCCGATGGGGTGCTGGTGCTGACCGACGAGGCGGCGACGCGGCGCTCGAAGGCGAGTGAGTCCAGCCTGGAGGAGGCGGACCCGGTGCGCCTCGAGGTCTTCGGCAGCCGCTTCATGTCCATCGCCGAGCAGATGGGTGCGGTCCTCCGAAACACGTCGGTGTCGACCAACATCAAGGAGCGTCTCGACTACTCGTGCGCGGTGTTCGACGCCGAGGGGGGTCTCGTCGCCAACGCCCCCCACATCCCCGTCCACCTGGGCGCCATGGGAGAGACGGTGCGCGCCGTCCGCAACGCCTTCCCGGATCTGGCGCCGGGAGACGTGATCGTGACGAACGATCCCTTCCGGGGCGGATCCCACCTCCCCGACGTCACGGCGGTGACGCCCGTCTTCGTGGAGGGCGCAGGGCGGGCTCCGCGCTTCTTCGTGGCGAGCCGCGGGCATCATGCCGACGTCGGCGGCATCGCCCCCGGCTCGATGCCGGCGGACTCGACACGGCTGGACCAGGAGGGCGTCGTGATCCCGCCCATGCGCCTGGTCCGTGCCGGCCGGATCGACGAGCCGGCGATCCGGGCGGTGCTCGCCTCGGGCCGGCACCCCGCCCGGCTGCCCGACGACAACGTGGCGGACCTGGAGGCCATGGTGGCCGCGAACCGGGCGGGAGAGCGGCTCGTGCTGGACACCGTCGACGAGCAGGGGCTCGCGGCCGTCGAGGCCACCATGCGTCAGCTCCAGGAGGCGGCCGCGGGGAAGGTGGCGCGCGAGATCGGGCGACTGCCGGACGGCGAGCACGTCTTCGAGGACGCCATGGACGACGGTACGCCCGTGCGCGTGGCCTTGAGGGTGGACGGCGAGCGGATGATCGTGGACTTCGCAGGCACGGGTCCGGCGGTCGCCGGCAACCTGAACGCCCCGCGCGCCGTCGTGCAGGCCGCGGTGATCTACGTGCTGCGCGCCATGGTGGCCGAGCGCATCCCGCTGAACGGGGGCTGTCTGGCGCCGGTAGAGATCCGCGTGCCCCCGGGAAGCCTGCTGGATCCACCGCAGGGCGCGGCCGTGGTCGGCGGCAACGTCGAGACCTCCCAGCGCATCGTGGACGTCCTGCTGGGCGCCCTGGGTCGCGCGTCAGCCAGCCAGGGAACGATGAACAACGTCGCCTTCGGCACCGCGCGCTTCGGCTACTACGAGACCCTGGGCGGCGGGGCCGGCGCCGGCGAGGGCTTCGCCGGCGCCTCGGGCGTGCACACCCACATGACCAACACCCGCATCACCGACGCCGAGGTACTGGAGGAGCGCTACCCGGTGCGGCTCGAGACCTTCGCGCTGCGGCGCGGCTCCGGCGGCGCCGGCCGCTGGCGCGGCGGCGATGGACTCGTGCGCCGCTGGCACTTCCTGGAGCCGGCGACCGTCTCGCTCCTCGGCGAGCGACGCGCTCGCGCGCCGTGGGGCCTCGCGGGCGGTGGCGACGGCGCGTGCGGTCGCAATGCCGTGGAGCGCGCGAACGGCGAGGGGGAGGAGCTGCCCGGTCGCGTCACCCTCGAGCTCGGGGTGGGCGACGCGCTCGTCGTCGAGACGCCCGGCGGTGGAGGCTGGGGCGCCTGAACGCCCTTGCGCGGTCGGGCGATCCGCCTAAATTTCGTCCGGGCGCGTAGCTCAATTGGCAGAGCAAGGGACTCTTAATCCCTAGGTTCGGGGTTCGATTCCCCGCGCGCTCACCACCCGACTCCTTCGCCAGGCTGCAGCCGCGGCGCGGATCGACCGCACCGCGTAGGCGCCTCGCGCGCGACCCACGCCGCCCACCTAGCGGTGGGGGCGGCGCCGAGTAGTCTCCCCCCTTCACCTGCCCAGGAGGGAGGGCTTCCCCATGTCGATCTCGAGGCTCGTGCGACGCCGGCTCGTCGGCGCGGTGCTGGTCGGCCTCGTCCTGACCGGACTGGCGCTCGACGCCGGCGCCCAGGTGCCCGTGACGCCCGAGGCGGGAGCCACGGCGGCTGCGCCCGAAGCTCCGGAGCCTCCGACCGAGGAAGACTTCGCCAAGCCCATGGGGCCGCCCGACCCCTACAACCGGGGAACGCCGCGCGGCTCGATGTACGGCTTCCTGCGCTCCGCACGGGACGGCGACTACGAGAGCGCCGCCGAGCACCTCGACCTCCGCCGACTGTCCGCTGCCGAGCGCGCGCTGGGCCCCGAGTACGCCCGGCGCCTCAAGGTCGTGCTCGACCAGACGTTCTGGGTGGACCTGGCCGAGATGTCGCCGGACAACTCCGGCCTCTCGGGGGACGGCCTGCCGGCCTACCAGGATCGGGTCGGCCAGATCCCCACACCCGACGGGGCCGTCGACATCCTGATCCAGCGCGTGCCCCGCGCGGACGACGGCGTGCGGATCTGGAAGGTCTCGGCGGCGACCGTCGCGCAGGTACCCGAGCTGTACGCGCTCTTCGAGCCGGTCTGGCTGGAGGAGTGGCTCCCCGCGGTCTTCTTCCAGCACCAGCTCCTCCACGTGGCGCTCTGGAAGTGGGTGGCCCTGGTGCTGATTCTCGGCGTCGCCTCGCTCCTGGCCTGGCTGATCGCGGGCACCACGACGCGGCTGCTGGGTGCGCTCTTCACGCGGCGCTCTGGCGGTATCGATCCGCGCATCGTCGAGCTGGTCCAGGGTCCCGTGCGGCTGGCCTGGACGGTGATCCTCTTCGCCTCCGGCCACCGCAGCCTCGGCCTCTCCCTCGAGTTCACGGGCACCCTGCAGATGCTGGAGCGGTTCACCCTGGTGCTGGCGGTAGCGTGGGCCTTCTTCCGGCTGATCGACCTCGCGGCCCTGAACCTGCGCGTGCGTGCCGAGGCCAGGGGCAACGTCGGGCTCATCCCGGTGCTGGTTCCGGGGGCGAAGTTCGCCAAGCTCGTGGTGCTCCTGATGGGGGCTCTCGGCGTGCTCGGGACGCTCGGCGTGAACATCTCCGCGGCGGTAGCCGGATTGGGTGTGGGCGGAATCGCGGTCGCGCTGGCGGCCCAGAGGACCCTCGAGAACCTGTTCGGCGGAGTCAGCCTCTTCGCGGACCGACCGGTGCAGGTCGGGGATTTCTTCCGCTACGGGGAGAACGTGGGGACCGTCGAGGAGATCGGTCTCCGGTCCACGCGAATCCGCACCCTGGACCGCACCGTGGTCACCATTCCGAACGCCGAGTTCTCCAACCTGCAGCTCGAGAACTTCGCGCTGCGCGACCGCATGCGGCTCTGGGCGATCCTGGGCGTGCGCTACGAGACCACCCCGGACCAGCTCCGCTACCTGCTGGCGCGGCTGCGCGAGATCCTGCTGGCCCACCCCCGTGTCACCGCCGACCCGGCCCGCGTGCGCTTCGTGAGCTTCGGAGCCTACTCCCTCGATCTCGAGGTGTTCGCCTACGTGGACACCCGCGACTGGAACGACTTCCTGGCCGTTCGCGAAGACCTCTACCTCCGCTTCATGGACGCCGTGAAGGAATCGGGTACGGGCTTCGCGTTCCCGTCCACCACCACGTACGTGGGCCGCGACGATGGGCTCGACGAGGAGGAGGCGCGCAGGGCCGAGGCGCGCGTCGCCCAGTGGCGCGACCAGCGCGAGCTTCCCTTCCCGGACTTCCCCGACCACGTGCACCGGGCGAAGTGGAACACCCTGGATTGGCCGCCCCCGGGATCTCCGGACGCTTCCGACTAGCAGGCCGATCATCCGACCAGCGCGCCTGGCGGCGCGGAGGAAATGACCATGTGGCGAGCCCGCGTCGCGACGACCCGTGCTCCGTCTCTCGTTCCCGGGCTGGCGGTCTCGTGGCTGGTCGTCTGCGCCCTCCCGGGCCTCGCCTTCGCCGAGACGGTGACGATCGAGCTGCGGGGCGGTGACCAGGTCAGCGGCGAGCTGATCTCCCGCGACGACCGCGAGACGGTGATCGAGCACCCGGTCTTCGGTCGGCTCGTCGTCCCGACCGACAGGATCAAGCCCGGCGACGGCGATCAGCCGGGCCTCTTCGGTACGTCGTTCCTGGCTGGCTGGCGCAAGGAGCTGGGCCTCGGGCTGACCGGACAGGAGGGCAACAGCCCGGAAGCCAACTTCCTGCTGACGGCGGGTCTCCACCGGGAGACCGAGGCCTACCGGTACGAGTTCGAAGGGCACTACAAGATCGCGACCGAGGACTCCGACCGGACCAGCAACTACGCCGACCTGCGCAGCCGCCGGGACTGGCTCTTTCCGGGTACGAGGTGGTTCGCGGCGGTCGGCTCACACTATCAGTACGACGAGTTCGAGCCCTGGCAGCACCGCATCCAGGTGATGGTGGCGCCGGGCTACCAGCTCTACGACCGGGAAGGTCTGGAGGTCGCCGTGCTGGGAGGCCCGTCCTACATGTACGAGTTCGGCGAGCGCGAGGAGAGCCGCCCGGAGATGCTGGCCGGAGTGGAGGCCACCTGGAAGCCTCGCAAGGGTCAGCGGCTACGCCTGCGGCACTACTTCTTCCAGCAGCTGAACGAGGCCGACTGGCGCATGCGCACGCGCGTCGAGTGGAGGATGGCCATCCTCGGATCGGAACACCTGGGCCTGGTCCTGGGTGTGGACAACGAGTACGACACCGCCGCCGAGGACGAGCGCAACAACCTCAAGTACTGGTCGCGGCTCTCGTACGATTTCTAGGCGCCGACGCGGATCGGCAGCTTCGCCAGCACGCGGAAGAGCGAGGGGCCCCACTCCAGCTCGTCGCTCTCCAGCTCCAGCTTGCGCGAGCGGCGCACCAGGGTGCCGATCGCGGCCGCGCCCTC
Source organism: Myxococcota bacterium (assembly GCA_028278065.1). Lineage (GTDB taxonomy): Bacteria > Myxococcota_A > UBA9160 > UBA9160 > JAFDET01 > JAFDET01. The sequence goes on along the minus strand of JANQFA010000246.1, from coordinate 6,480 downwards.
CATGCGCGCCAGGTGCGCGCCCAGGCAGAGGTGGGCCCCGCCCCCGAACGCCACGTGGAGGTTGGGCTCGCGTCCCACGTCGAAGCGGTCCGGGTCCGGGAACTGCTTCGGGTCGCGGTTGGCGGCCGCCAGCAACGCCATGATGAGCGAGTCCTTGGGCACCGTGCGCTCGCCGAAGCGCAGGTCCTCGTGGGCGACGCGGAGGGTGAGCGAGATGGGGCCGTCGAAGCGCAGGCACTCGTCCACCGCGGTGGCGATCAGGCCGGGGTCGTCGCGGAGCCGCTCGAGCTGGTCGGGGTGGAGCAGGAGCGCGCGGATCCCGTTCCCGATCAGTCCGATCGTCGTCTCGAAGCCGGCGATGAGGAGTCCCACGGACTGGGAGAGGAGCTCGGCCTCGCTGAGGCGGTCGCCTTCCTCCTCGGCCTGGATCAGCTCGCTCAGGATGTCGTCGCTAGGGTTCTTGCGGCGTTCGGCGATGAGGTCGTCGAAGTAGGCGCCCAGCTCGACGGCGCCCTGCAGGGACTCCGGCTCGGGCGGACCCGCGAAGGAGGCCAGCAGGTGGGTGGCGGCGGCCGTCCACTCCGTGAAGCGGTCGCGGTCGGCGGTGGGCACGCCCATCATCTCGCAGATCAGGGTCGAGGGAACGGGCAGGGCCAGGTCGCGGATCACGTCCATCGATCCGCGCTCGAGCGCCGCCTCCACCTGGATGTCGGCGATCTCCTGGGCGCGGTCGCGCAGGCGCGCGATGGCGCGCGGCGTGAAGGCCTTGCTGACCAGCTTGCGCAGGCGGGTGTGGTCCGGCGGGTCCTTGCCGAGCATGAACTCGCGCGGGCCGAAGTCCGGGAGATTCTCGCTGCCCGGCTGGACGCCGTCGGTGCGACGCACGCCCGCACCCTTCTCGCGCAGCAGCCGCAGCACGTCGTCGTAGCGCGAGATCCGCCACACGCCGAGGGGTGTCAGGTTGACGGGATCGACCTCGCGCAGGTGGGCGAGGCGGGGGTAGGGGTCGTTCCGGAACGCCGCGCCCTGGTCGGGATCGAGGAAGTTGACGCCCTGCCAGGAGGGCTCCGGCGTGGTGGCCTCGGTCATCGCTGCTCCTCTGCGGGCGCGCCCCGTGAGGCTACCACGGACCGGAGCCGGGCATCCGGGCTGGTCTAGAGGACCCCGTCCCGGGCCATCTGGCGGGCCACCGCCTTGGTGATCGACGAGATGGCGTCGTTCACGCCGGAGGGGTCGAAGGTCTCGGACTGGGCGGCCCACATCAGCTCGCCGCCCTGCACCTCGTAGACCTGGGTCTCCAGCACCACCCGGGTCGTCTTGTGGATGTGACCCGGGTCGTAGACGTTTCCGTACGAGTAGCCGTAGTAGTCGTAGTAGCCGCCGTGGCTCCGGTAGCGCGGCGCCACGTAGTCCTCGCTCTCGCTCACGCCGATCAGTGTAGTGATCACCACGCCGTCGATCTTGCGGTCGGCGATCAGCTCGCGAATGGCCGCTTCGCTGAGCCGTTCGTCCGTGGGGAGATGCTTGTAGCTGGTGGCGGCCTTCGCGCCCTTGAGGCGCAGCTCGAAGGCGAAGCGGTCCTCGAACTTGCGGCGATTCTCGGGCTTCTTCACCACGGCGATGACCAGGAGGCTGTTGCGCTTCTCCTTCGCCACCTTGTTGTTCCAGACGCTCGAGACGTCGGTCTGCGTGCCGCAGGCCGCGGCGAGGAGGAGGGCGCTGCCGAGTGCGAGAGCAGTCCACGGGCGGTGCACGGGGTTCTTCATGGCGGGATGATGCCACGTCGAGGCGTCCCCCACCCGGCCGCCGCAGGGCGACGCCCGCCGCGATTGACCTGCCCCTCCATACGGCTAGCCTCCGCAACGAGCGCCGGGGTGGCGGAACTGGCAGACGCGGTGGCCTTAGGAGCCACTGCCTTCGGGCGTGCAGGTTCGAGTCCTGTCCCCGGCACCATCCATCCCCGAGCATCGCAGGTCCCACTCCATCCCGGAAAGACGAGAGCCATGGCCGAGCAAGGCGCAGTGCGCGTGACCACCAGCGAAGAGAGCCCGGTCGTCCGGCGCCTCGAGGTGGAGGTCGGGAAGGGCCGCGTGAACAAGGCGTTCGAGCGCGCCTACCGCGACCTCGCGAAGCGTGCCCAGGTGAAGGGCTTCCGTAAGGGAAAGGTCCCGCGGGCGGTTCTCGAGAAGATGTTCGGACCGCAGGTCCGGGAGGAGATCGAGCGCCTGCTGGTGACCGAGAGCCTGGGCGAGGCCGTGGAGCAGGCCGAGATCCGTCCCGTGACCGAGCCCAGCATCGAAGGCGGGACGCCGGAGCCCGACGCCGCCTACACCTACACAGCGGTGATCGAGGTGAAGCCCGCGATCGAGCTTCCCGAGCTCACCGGGCTCCCGGCCCAGAAGCCCGCCGTCGAGGTGCCCGACCAGGAGCTGCTGGAGCAGCTCGAGCGGATCCGCGAGGGCCAGGCGCAGCTGGTCGAGGAGCCGGAGGACACGCCGGCGGCGGAGGGCCACCACCTGAAGATCGATTTCGTGGGGCGCATCGACGGCGAGACCTTCGAGGGCGGGACGGGTAGCGACGTCGAGGTGGAGCTCGGTACCGGGCGCTTCATCCCGGGCTTCGAGGAGCAGCTCGTCGGAGCGAAGGCGGGCGAGGACGTGGAGATCCGCGTGACCTTCCCCGAGGACTACGGCGCGGCGGAGCTGGCTGGCAAGGAAGCCGTCTTTGCCACCCACCTGGCCGCAATCCGCCGCCGCGAGGTTCCGGAGTTGGACGACGAGCTCGCGAAGGATCTGGGCGACTTCGAGGATCTGGACGCGTTGCGTGCCAAGGTGCGCGAAGACATGAGCGCGCAGCGCGAGAACGCGGCCGAAGCCGCGCTGCGTCAGTCGGTGCTCGACGCGCTGATCGAGCGCACCGAGTTCGATGTCCCCGCCGGCCTCATCGAGCGCAGGCTCGAGGGCCAGCTCCAGCGGGCGCACCGCGAGCTCGAGAGCTCGGTGCCCCACGACCAGCTCCACCAACAGCTCGACGCCTGGCGCGAGCAGTGGCGCCCGCGGGCCGAGCGCGATGTCCGGGAGGCGCTTCTTCTGGAGGCCGTGTCCGACGCGCGAGAGATCGAGGTCTCCGAAGAGGAGCTGGAGGCCAAGATGGAAGAGATGGCCGAGGCCCAGGGCATCGATCCCCAGCGGTGGAAGCAGGCCTACCGCCAGGGCGAGCTGGTCGAGGCCCTGAGGGTCCAGATCAAGGACGAGAAGGCGCTTGCCTTCCTTTGCTCCGAAGCTAAAATCGCCGAAACGTCGGACACTTAGGGGTCCGCGCGGCCGCCTGCGGGGCTCCCTCCGACCCCCGGGGCACGCGAGGCCCGAAATCCGCGCCTATCTTCCCTCCCAGGCGCGGACGATACGAATCGAAGCGCGGCAGCAACGCATTCACAGCGCCCAGCGCTGAACGGACGGAGCCCATGCCTCTGATCCCCATGGTCGTCGAGCAGAACCACCGCGGTGAGCGCGCGTACGACATCTACTCGCGGCTGCTGAAGGACCGCATCATCTTCCTGGGAAGCGGAATCGACGACGACGTCGCCAACCTGGTGATCGCCCAGCTCCTGTTCCTGGAGGCAGAGGATCCGGACAAGGACGTCTTCCTGTACATCAACTCGCCCGGGGGGTCGGTCACCGCCGGCCTCGCGATCTATGACACGATGCAGTACGTGCGTCCCGACGTGCAGACCATCTGCCTGGGGCAGGCCGCCTCGATGGGCGCGTGGCTGCTCGCCTGTGGAGCGACCGGCAAGCGGCACGCACTTCCCAACAGCAGGATCATGATTCACCAGCCCATGGGGGGCTTCCAGGGACAGGCGACCGACATCGACATCCAGGCGCGCGAGATCCTCAAGCTGCGCGAGCGGATGAACGAGATCCTCGCCGCCCACACCGGCCGCCCGGTCGAAGAGATCGCACGGGACACCGAGCGCGACTACTATATGGCGGGCGAGGAAGCGCTGGCGTACGGACTGATCGATCAGGTCGTGACTCGCCACGAGGTACCGACTGGCCGGGGCGGGAACGGCGCGGCTGGAGGATAGGGCTGGATGAAGCGCAAGGACGACAACGCGAACCTGTCGTGCTCCTTCTGCGGCAAGAGCCAGAAGGAAGTCAAGAAGCTCATCGCCGGCCCCACCGTCTACATCTGCGACGAATGCATCGAGCTCTGCAACGACATCATCGCGGAGGAGTACGGCCGCGACGAGGTCTCGCCGGAGTCCTCCAAGGTCCCCAAGCCCGTCGAGATCAAGGCGATCCTCGACGACTACGTGATCGGCCAGGAGCGGGCCAAGAAGACCCTCTCGGTGGCGGTGCACAACCACTACCGGCGCATCGAGAGCCAGGCCTTCGTCGGAGACGTGGAGCTCCAGAAGGCCAACATCGTGCTGATCGGACCCACCGGCTCGGGCAAGACCCTGCTGGCCCAGACCCTGGCCAAGATCCTCGACGTACCGTTCACCATCGCCGACGCCACCACCCTCACCGAGGCCGGCTACGTGGGCGAGGACGTCGAGAACATCATCCTGAACCTGCTGCAGGCGGCCAACTACGACCTCGAGCGCGCCCAGCGCGGGATCATCTACATCGACGAGATCGACAAGATCGCCCGCAAGAGCGAGAACCCGTCGATCACCCGCGACGTGTCCGGCGAGGGAGTGCAGCAGGCGCTCCTCAAGATCATCGAGGGCACCATGGCCAGCGTGCCGCCCAAGGGCGGGCGCAAGCATCCGCAGCAGGAGTTCGTCCAGATCGACACGTCGAACATCCTCTTCATCTGCGGCGGCGCCTTCTGCGGGCTCGAAGAGCTGATCGAGCGCCGCATCGGCGTGAAGGGCCTCGGCTTCGGGGCGGACATCCAGCGCAAGAACCAGCGCAAGCTGGGCGAGGTGCTGCGCGAGGTGCAGACCGAGGATCTGCTGCACTTCGGCCTGATCCCCGAGTTCGTGGGTCGCCTGCCCGTGGTGGCCACCCTGGAGGAGCTGGACGAAGAGGCGCTGGTGGACATCCTCACCACGCCCAAGAACGCGCTGGTCAAGCAGTACCAGAAGCTCTTCGAGTTCGAGGAGGTGGGGCTGCGCTTCTCGGACGGCGCCCTGCGGGCGGTGGCCCGCCAGGCGATCAGCCGCAAGTCGGGGGCGCGGGGGCTGCGCAGCATCCTCGAGAAGGTGATGCTCGACCTGATGTACGACATCCCGTCCCGCGACGACGTGGAAGAAGTGGTGATCAGCGAAGAAGTGATCGAGCAGGGCGCGGAGCCGCTCATCGTCCTCAAGACGGAAGAAGCGGAATCCGCCTGACCGGCCGGATCCCCCCAGGAGCACGGCGACGCAATGGCGATCTTCAAGAACGACGGAGACGAGGGCGCACAGGAGGAAGCGACCGGGGGGACGGGGAACGTCGCGCCGCTGCTTCCGCTGCGGGACATCGTCGTCTTCCCCCACATGGTGGTGCCGCTCTTCGTGGGGCGCGCGCGCTCCATCAAGGCGCTCGAGCAGGCCGTCGCCGGAGATCGGGACCTGCTCCTCTCCGCCCAGCGGGAGGCGGAGAAGGACGAGCCGGACGAAGAGGACGTCTACCGGATCGGGACGCTCGGCACGATCATCCAGCTGCTGCGTCTGCCCGACGGAACGGTGAAGATCCTGGTCGAGGGCAAGCGGCGCGCCCGGATTCGCGGCTTCACCCAGACCGACCCCCACTTCTCCTGCGAGTACGAAGTGCTCGAGGAGGCCGGGACCGGTCCGGCCGAGGCCGAGGCGATGGTGCGCAACGTGCACCAGGCCTTCGAGACCTACGTCAAGCTCAACAAGAAGGTCGCGCCGGAGATGCTGAACACGGTGGCCGGCATCGAGGAGCCGTCGCGCCTGGCCGACACCATCGTGGCCCAGCTGAACCTCAAGATCGACGAGCGCCAGCACCTGCTCGAGCTGGTCGACGCCGGGAAGCGGCTCGAAGAGGTCTACGGGCTGATGCAGTCCGAGATCGAGGTGCTCCAGGTCGAGCGCAAGATCCGCTCGCGGGTCAAGAAGCAGATGGAGCGCTCCCAGAAGGAGTACTACCTCAACGAGCAGATGCGGGCGATCCAGAAGGAGCTGGGCGAGCGGGACGAGTTCAAGAACGAGGTGGACGAGCTCGAGGCCCAGCTCAAGGCCAAGCAGATGCCGGAGGAGACGCGCAGCCGGGCCCAGAAGGAGATCCGCAAGCTCAAGATGATGTCGCCGATGAGCGCCGAGGCGACCGTCGTGCGCAACTACATCGACTGGGTGCTGGCGCTGCCCTGGGACGAGTACAAGGACGAGAAGAAGGACATCGTCGAGGCGGAGCAGGTGCTCGACGACGACCACTACGGCCTCGAGAAGCCCAAGGAGCGCATCCTCGAGTACCTGGCCGTGCAGGCCCTGGTCGAGCGGATGAAGGGCCCCATCCTCTGCCTGGT
>JANQFA010000245.1 GCA_028278065.1 Myxococcota bacterium | reverse complement strand
ATTCGGTCCGGGGTCTTGAGACCGTCCTCGAGCTTCTTGGAGGCGGGTGCCTTGCCGCCCACGATCACCAGGTCCTCGATGATGTCGAGGTCGCCCTCGGCGTTGGTGTCGTCGCCGGCCGAGCCGAGGGTGAGAAGGAAGCGCCCCGAAGGAAGGCGCACGCTGTCCTTGCCCGGCGAGCCCGCCTTGCAGCCCCCGAAGGCCGCATTGGTGTTGGCCGCCTGCACGGCCTCGCGCAGCGAGCACTCGCCCGTGTTCGTGCCGAACTCGTCCGCGGTCGTGGTCACGCTGATCGTGGCCGCGTGGGCGGCGAAGCCCGTCAGCAACGCGAAGGACAACCCGTACATCGCTACCCGAAAAGCGAATCGCCGCATGCTCTCTCCTCCGTCCGCACCTGCGTCGGTGCGATCGGACCAGGGTATCGGCTTGCCCGGATCGAGGAAACGACGGCGCGACCGGAGCGTTGCCCCCTCCGGACATCGGGTTCTGACCGGCCCTTCTCGGGCTTCCCGTCCGCGTGGTACAAGGGGGCGGAGTACGTCCTCATGCGACACCCGCTTCGCCTCCTGCCGCTTCTCGCCGGCCTGACGCTGGCCTCGCTTCCGGTACGGGCGCAGGAGGAGGTGCAGCAGAGCTTCCCCGGCCGGGTCGATGCGCTCGCGACCGCCTCGGGCTGGATCGCGAGGTCGGACTTCACGTACGGCCCGACCCGCGACAACGAGGGGAAGATCGTGCTCTACCAGCACCAGGGGCAGACCTGGACGGAGGCGGACGAGCTCTTCGCGCCGACGCCCGCGGTTACGGACAACGAGACCTTCGGAACCCCGCTGGCCATGGATGGCGAGTGGCTGGCGACCGTGTCCGCGCGCCCGGGCGGGAATCTGGTGTTCCTGTTCCGCCTCGTCGACGGGAGCTGGACCTTCTTCGACGAGCTCCTCCCCGAGGATCCCCAGTTCTGGGATCTCTTCAACCAGATCGCCTCGATCCACCTCGACGGCCACCGGCTCGCGCTGGGCATGCCGCGCGCCGGCTCGCTTCGGGACGAGGACGGGAACGTGCTCCCCGTCGACGAGCAGCTCAACATCGGCGGCGTCGTGATCTACGAGTTCGACGGAAACGACTGGAACCAGACCGCGTTCCTGGAACGCAGCGGACGGCAGGGCGGCAACGGTACCTGCTGCGGCGACCGGCTCGGCGTTCAGGTCCACGTGAACGGAGACTGGGTCTTCGCCGCGGCGGAGCGTCTGGACAACCCGATCGCGTTCCGCTTCGAGGAGGGCGCCTGGGTCCAGAAGGACGCCGCCCTCCCGCCCGAGGGCCGCACCTCGGCCGTCGGGATCTCGGATGCCGACTGGTGGGTCCAGTCCTCCTCCTTCGACTGCGCGGGCCGCCCCGGCGGGAGGTGCTGGAGTGCCGACCTGTTCCAGCTCCAGGGCGACGCCTGGGTCTGGCAGCAGCACCTCCGCAACCCCGTCGACGAGGCCCAGATCATCCTGCCCGGCAGCCTCCGCGATGGGCGCCTCCTGATGGGCGCCACCGAGGACCCGGGCGACAGCGAGAACGAGGGTGCGATCTACGAATACGCCCTGCAGGACGGGATCTGGGAGCTGGTGGACGCGATCCGTGCGGATCCGCCGGCAACGAGCGAGCGCATGGGCGGGAAGGTCGTCCAGGCGCCGGACTTCGTCGCGACCAGCGCCAGTCTCAAGCTGTACATCTTCGGGGCGCCGGCCCACGTCCTCAGCAAGAGCGAGGTGAAGTGCTTGACTGGCGTGCACAAGGGCTTCGCCAAGCAGTCCGCGCGCCGCAGCAAGGCGCTTCGCAAGTGCCTGAAGACGCGCGCCTCCAAGGGCGGACCGGTCGCGCAGTGCATGGACGCCGCGGCCGCGAAGCTCGACAAGGGAGAGGAGAAGGTCCTCGCGGTCGAGGCGAAGACCTGCGTCGCTCCGCCGCCCTTCGGGAGCAACGGCGGCGAGATGGCGAACGCCGCAGCGCTCCACGCCGATCGCCTGCTCGAGGACGTCCTCGGGTCCGACCTCGACGGGGCCATCGCGGAGGGTACGGGCCGGGATCCGCTCACGCGCTGCCAGCTCGCGCTGGCTCGCGACGCGGGGAAGTGCCAGGCGACCTGGATCAAGCGGTTCGTCTCCTGCGCGAAGAAGGGACTGGCGCGCGGCGAGATCGTGAACGCGCTGGGACTCGACGCCTGCCGCCAGGACGATCCCAAGGGCAAGATCGCGAAGGCCTGTGCGGCCGACCAGGCGAAGTGGACCGCGAGCCTGGAGAAGAAGTGCAGCGAGGTCGATCTCCTCGTCGCCTTCCCGCCCTGCGCCACGGCGGCGCCGGGGGAGCTCTCCCAGTGTCTGGCCGACGCGGCGGCCTGCCGCGTGTGCCTCGCGATCGACGAGGCGACCGGAATCGGAGCGCTCTGCGAGACCTGCCCCTGACCTTCCGCTCCGGTCGAGCCGGGACCTAGGACAGGAGCGGCGCCAGGTCTTCGAGCGCGCTGCGGGCCTCGCGGATGTGGTCGCGGTCGAGGCCTTCGGTCAGGCGCGCGAGGGTGGCGGCCAGGCGATCGTGGGCCTCGCGGACCTTGCCGGTTCGAGGGGCCAGGCGGGCCAGCTGGGTGTCGTACTGGATCTCGAGGTTCAGCCGGTCGCCGGCCGCCGCCAGGTCGCGGCCTTCGAGCAGGAGGGCCTCGGCCTCCAGCGGGTCGCCCGATCCCAGGTCGAGGCAGAGGAGAGCCTGGGTATGCCGGATCCAGGCCGTGATCCCCGCCTCGCCGTAGCGCTGGACGTACTCCTCGGCGCGCGCGAGGAAGGCTTCGCAACGCTCGCGATCGCCGGCCATCCGGTAGACGTCGGCCGCCATCACGAAGGCCATGCTCACTCCGCCGCGCGCCCCCATCTTCTCGTAGATCTCGACCGCGCGCTCGACGTCGGCGATGCCCCCTTCGATGTCTCCCAGTGCGGCGCGTCCCCAGCCGCGGGCGGAGCGCGCGAGCAGCTCGGCGCCGTGCCAGCCGCAGCCCTCGCACGCGGCCAGCGCTTCGTCGCCCAGCGAGCGGGCGAGCTCCGGATCCGGCGTCTCGAAGGCCTGGATCCCGTGGGTGCCGAGTGAGGCCGCGGTGACGAAGTCGTTGCCCAGCTCGCGAAGCCGCGCGCGTCCCGCCGCCAGCGACTCCAGCGCCTGGTCGTGCAGGCCGAGGTTGACCTGCGCGATGCCCAGCGTGCCGTAGCAGTTGGCGAGCATGTCCTGCACGTTGGCCGTCGCGGGCGGCGGGAAGTCGATGCTCTTCGCGATGTCGAGGGCGCGCGTCAAGAGCTCGACGGCCCGCGCCGACGACTCGCAGAGCTCCGCCACGACGCCGCGCAGGAAGTACAGCGACGTCCGCAGCTGTGGGATGCCGAGCTCTTCGGCGATCGGAAAGAGCCGGTCCACGTTCTCCATGCAACGGAAGAAGTTCCCGGCCTGGATCTCGGCCAACGCCAGGCCGAGCAGCGCCGGGATCTGCGGCGGGCCCTCGCCCAGCTCGTCGGCGAGCTCCCGCACTCGTCCGAGCTCCGCGCTGTTCTCGTCGAAGCCCCGGAGCGCGACCAGCGCCTGCCAGTGCGCCAGGCGCAGCGTGACCTCCCGCTGGCGCCGTTCGTCGTCCTCGGGCAGCTCCTCGAGCACCGCGAGCGCCGAGGCGTAGTGCGTCGAGGCCTCCTGGTTCGAGACGCGAGCGAGGGCGAGGTCGGCAGCCCGTTCGAAGTGGTCGACGGCCTTCCCGGCGTCGCCGGCCGCCTGGCAGTGGCGCGCCATCAGCTCGGGCTCCGCCTCGACGCGCACCGGGAAGCGCTCTTCGAGCACGCTGGCCACCTTCGCGTGCAGGGCCTTGCGGGTGGACAGGAGCTGCGACTCGTAGGCCGTGTCCTGGAAGAGGGAGTGCCGGAAGGTGTAGGTCGCGTCGGGCGGCGTGCCGCGGCGATGCAGGACCTCGGCGTCCACGAGCTGCTCCAGGGCGGTGCGGAGGGAGGGAGGATCGAGCGGCGTGACGGCCTCGATCAGCTCGTACGAGAACTCGCGCCCGAGGGTCGCGGCCTGCTGGGCGACGTGCTTCGAGGCGCTCAGCCGGTCGAGCCGCGCCATGAGCGAATCCTGCAGGGTCGCGGGAATCGCGAGGTCCTTGATGCCGCCGCGCAGCACGAGGCGACCCGCCTGTCGGGCGAGGACGCCCGACGTCACGACGCTGGCCGCGAGCTCCTCGACGAAGAGGGGAACGCCGTCGGAGCGGCTCTCCAGCTCGGCCAGGACGGGTTCGGGGAGCTTCCCGCCGACCGCGTTCTCGATCAGCTCGCGGGTCGCGCGCCTGGGCAGGCGGCCCAGCCGCACCTCCGAGACGTGCGACTGCGACCACGGGGGCTCGAACTCGGGCCGGAAGGTCAGCACGAGCAGCAGGCGCAGGGTGGGCGCCTGCGCGACGATCCGCTCGAAGTACTCGAGGGTCGAGGGATCGGACCAGTGCAGGTCCTCGCCCACCAGCACGACGGGCTGCTGCTCGGAGAGATGGATGAGGAGCTCGACCAGCGCGTTGAAGGTGCGCTCGCGTCGCTCCTCCGCGCTGGTCTCGGGCAACGGGTGGCGCTCCGAGACCGGCAGCGAGAGCAGCGCCAGCAGATAGGGGATCACCCTCTCGCCCTGCACGCCCGGAAGGGCCTCGAGGCCGGCCACGAGACGCCGGGCCCTCTCCTGGGGAGGTCCCGTGTCGTCCTGATCCAGACCGGTCGCGAAGAGATCCACCAGGGGCTGGAAGGCGCTGCTCCGGGTGTAGGGCGAGCAGCGCAGGTCGAGCCACAGGTGCTGGCTCTCGCCGAGCCCGTCGTGCAGGGCCTGGATCAGGCGCGACTTGCCCACGCCGGGCTCGCCCGAGACGAGCACCACCTGGCCGTGGCCCTCTCGCGCCTCCTCCCAGCGGTCGAGCACCAGCCCCAGCTCGCGATCGCGACCCACCATCGGGCGGCTCGCGGGCTCCGCATCGACGGCACTGCGGATCCGGACCAGGGCGTCGACCCGGTGCAGCAGCACGGGCTCGTCGATTCCCTTCAGCGCCTGGGGGCCGATCTCGCGCGTGAGGAAGGCGCCCCGGCACAGGGCCAGGGTGGCATCGCTCACGACGACGGAGCCGGGCTCGGCGACCGCTTCGATGCGCGCGGCCAGGTTCGTCGTCGAGCCGAGTGCGAGCGCGTCGTCGTCGACGACCACCAGACCGGTGTGGATGCCGATGCGAGCACCCACGCGTCGGACTTCCGGGTGCTCGGCGAGCTTGCGCTGGATCTCGAGGCCCGCACGGATGCCGCGCGCCGCGGCGTCTTCGTGCGCGAGCGGATAGCCGAAGTAGATCAGGACGCCGTCGCCCAGATACTGGGCCACGTGCCCTTCGAAACGCTTGGTCGCCTCGACGCAGACCGCGCGATAGTCGTGCACGATCTGCCGGAGCTCCTCGGGGTCGACACGCTCCGCGAGCTGGGTGGACCCCACCAGGTCGCAGAACATCACCGTGAGCTGGCGTCGCTCGGCGGAGTCGGTCTCCGGGAGCGGGGCTTCCTCTACGGGCGCCGGGGTCGCAGGACTCGGCTCGACGGCCCGCGGCTTCGCCCGCTCGGGGCCGGGCTCCGCGGCCGCGCCGGGCGTCGTCACGGGCTCCGGCCCACCGCGCCAGGACAGCATCCGCTCGCCGCGCTCGGCCACCTGCTGGACGTCGACCAGCTCCTCGATCAGGTCCTCGAGCGCCTCGTCATCCAGCTCGAACTCCCGCCGCAGCGCCCGCAGCGACACACGTTCGTTCTCCCGCAACGAAGCACGAGCCCGGGCGACGATCTCGAGGAAGCTCGGCATCCTTCGGGCGGGCCTCCTCCGGGTGGGGCGGCGGGGCGGGCGGACCGCGAAGGCCATTCTATCAGCCCCTCGCTGCGCACAGCCAGCGGGTTTCCGGCAGGAGGGCCTACGCGCAGAGCTCCTGGTGGGCGTGGCGGGCGAAGTCCGAGCCGGCGTCGCCGTAGATGCTGAAGATCAGGTCGGCGCCGGCCTCGCGCAGGGCCGCGTCCTCCTCGGGCCAGACTGCCGTGGCGGCGATCCGGCTGTGCTCGTTGTAGCGACGCAGGGCCTTGACGCTCGCGACGTTGCAGCGGTGTCGGCCGGTGGCCAGGAGGATCAGCTCGAGCTGCTGGAGGTCGGCGACGCGCAGGAGGAACTCCGGATCCGAGGGATCGCCTTCGATCACGTTGCGTCCGGCCGCCCGTTGGGCCTCCACCACTGCGCCGTTGTAGTCGAGGCCCACGATACGGTCGCCGTGCAGCGCCTTCAGGGTGTCGTAGGCCGGGGTGCCCACGCGGCCCATGCCCACCACGATGATGGTGGCGTCGCCGGGATCGATCTCCTGCTCTTCGGCCAGGCGGCGGGGCGTCTCGAAGCGCAGCAAGAGGTCCCGGAAGCGCTCGTAGATCTCGCGGGCCTGGGCGTTGAGGGGCGCGGCGACGACGAACGTGATGGAGAGGGCGATCGCCACGATCACCAGCCACTCGGGGCCGAACCAGCCGCTCTTGGCACCGACGGCACCGACGATGAGTCCGAACTCGCTGTAGTTGGCCAGGCTGAGCGCGGCGAAGGACGAGGTGCGCGCCCGGGCGTGGAAGCGCGTGAGGAGCAGGAAGAAGAGCGCGGCCTTCAGGGGCATGGCCGCCACCAGCAGCAGCGCGATCCCGAGGCCCTCCCAGTCGGGGAAGCCGTTCAGCCCGATGGTCAGGAAGAAGAGCATCAGGAAGAGGTCCTTGAAGCCCATCAGGGTGCGGGCCAGCTCACTGGCCTTCGGGTGTCGGCCGACGACGACGCCCACGACGAGCGGGGCGAGATCGGCTTTCAGCCCCATCCACGCGAAGACGTCCGCCGAAGCGATGGCGAGCAGCACGCCCAGCAGCACGAAGAGCTCCGCATGCCCGGCCCTCGACATGACCCAGAGGATCGCCCGACGGTAGATGGGGAAGCCGAGCAGGAGCAGCGCCCAGGCGTTGGGGAGCTTGCCCGCCGAGATGGTGATGAAGAGGACGGCGAAGATGTCCTGGATGATCAGGATGCCGATCGCCGTGCGGCCGAAGAAGGATCCCGACTGCCCGTTCTCCTCGAGCACCTTCACCGCGAAGACCGTGCTCGAGAAGCTCAGGGCGAAGGCCAGGAGGAGCGCCGTCTCGAGCTCCAGCGCTGCAAATGCCGACACGCCGAGACCGGCGAGACCCCAGAAGAGCGCGCCGAACAGGGCGACCACGATCCCCATGTGCAGGGAGGCCACGCCCCAGATCTCCGGCGCCAGGAGGCCCTTCGGCTGCAGCTTGAGGCCGATCGTGAAGAGCAGCAGGTAGACGCCGAGGTCGCCGAGGTAGGTCAGGTAGGGACCGCCGTCTTCGCCGATGGCGTGCAGCGCGAACCCGCCCACCAGGTAGCCGACCAGCGGCGGAAGTCCGATGCGGCGTGCGGCGAAGCCCAGCACGAAGGCAACGAGAACGGCGACGCTGATCATTCGGGTGCTGCTCCGTCCGGGCGAGCCGCTCCGGCCGCCTTCCGTCGCGCGAGTCTGCTGGGCGCCCCGGTCTTGTCAACTCGGCGCCGTCCGGCCCTCACGGATCGCGACGACGGCCTCCGTGTCCGGGCTCCGGAGGCGCGCTAGCAGCCGGTCCCTCCACCCGAATCGACACAGTCGTCGGGGACGTTGCCCCGGATCTCTCGATGCTGGATTTCGTCGAGCCGCTCCCGACCCCGCCGGGCCGGAAACCCACCCGACGCTCACGCTATCCTGCCTGCGCGGGCCCTTAGCTCAGCGGTCAGAGCACCCGGCTCATAACCGGAGGGACCCTGGTTCGAATCCAGGAGGGCCCACCC
>JANQFA010000239.1 GCA_028278065.1 Myxococcota bacterium | reverse complement strand
CCGGATCGGGGCGGTCGGCGCGCGCAGGACCGCCGCCAGCGCTCCTAGCGCCCTCCGAAGCGGGCGGCCAGGTGGCGCAGGAGGCGCTGGACGGGATAGCGCTCGGGGTCCGCGTCGCGGATCGCCTCCAGCTCGTGGATCTCGTCCTCGATGGTCGTCTTCACCCGGTCGCGCAGCTCCTCGCAGGCCTCGCGATCCTCGTGGCGGCCGGCCCAGGCCGTGGTCTCGATGGGGTGGCCGAAGAGGAAGTACTGGCGCTCCAGGCGCGGGAGCGGTCCGAGCCGGCTGCCGAACGTCGCGAGCGGGGGAATCATGTCGCCGCCGCGGATCCAGCCCTGATCCAGGATCCCGAGCTGCTTCATCAGGTCTCCGACCCGCGAGTTCAGCACGTCCTCGGCATCGGACACGATCTCGAACATGTCCTCCACCCCGACCGAGGCGAACGGGACGATCGGGACGCCGTGCTCGATGGCCATGCGGGCGAAGCCGACCCGCTCCTTCCACAGCAGCTTGTACTTCTCGCCCTTGCGCTTCATCACCTCGCGGCCGCCGCCCGGGAAGACCAGGACCGCCTCGCCGGACTCGAAGAGGGCGGCGCAGTTCTCCCGGGTTCCGTCGACGACGCCGAACTTCCGGGTGAGGTCGCGCCAGACGGGGATGTCGAAGTGGAAGTGGTCACCGAGCGCGCGCACCATGCGCCCGGTCTTCTCGTAGACCTCGAGCAGGAAGAGCGGCATGTCGAACATGGCGTAGACCGTGTGGTTGCCCACCAGCAGGACGGCACCCTGCCTGGGCACGCGCTCGAGCCCCAGTGCGACCGGGCTGAGGAGCTGCTTGAGCGGCGCCGCGTAGCGGACCAGGTCCTCCATGGGGAGCGGTTCGTAGTCCGTCCGCACGCTCATCTCCGGCGCTCCATCACCGCCTCGAAGCGGGGGCAGCGCACCTCGTGGTCGTTGACCATGCCCACCGCCTGCATGCAGGCGTACACGATCGTCGGCCCGCAGAACGCGAAGCCGCGTCGCTTCATGTCCTTCGCCAGCGCTTCGGAGAGCGCCGTCTTCGTCGGGGCATCCCGCCAGCTCCGGAGTCGGCTGACGATGGGCTCGTGATCCACATAGCCCCACACGTAGTCGGCGAAGTCCACACCCTGATCGCACATGTCCAGGTACACCTGCGCGTTGCGGACGGTCGCGCGTACCTTCTGCTCGCTGCGGATGATGCCGGGATTCCGCAGGGCCTTCGCCACGCGCGCGTCGCTCCAGCGGGCCACCTTCTCCGGCGCGAAGCCGTCGAACTCCTTGCGCAGGGTCTCCCGCTTGCGGAGGATGGTGATCCAGGAGAGACCCGCCTGGTGTCCGTCGAGCTGGAACTTCTCCCAGAGCGCGCGCGGGTCGCGCTCCGGGACGCCCCACTCCTCGTCGTGGTAGTCGCGGTAGAGCTTGTCGTCGGCGGGCGCCCACCCACAGGGAAGCTCATCCGTCATGGGCCCGCTCCACGGTGACGCACGGCTCCTAGGTGTGGTCGTCGCAGGCCGTCAGGGCGGTTCCGAGGACCCCGGTCGTGGAGCCGTAGCCGTAGTCGTCCATGACGTTGGGCTCGTTCAGCTCGGCGAGCTCCATGCCGGAGAAGTTGAGCAGGTTGCCGACGTCGTCGAGCTCCGCGTCGCAGCTCAGGTCGGCGGTCTTCTTGTTGTAGCTCACGACGATCTTGTTGAGCTTCTCCCGCAGCCTGGCGCCCAGCTCGTCCAGCTCCGCACCTGGCGCCAGCTCCTTCTTGCAGGCCTTGTCGATCGACTTCGTGTAGAGCTTCAGCACCTTGTTCAGGGTCTTCAGGTAGATGGAGGTACACTTGATCTCGTCGGGCTTTCCGGCGCCGGCGGGCGTCGCCAGCAGGAGGCCCAGGCACACGGCAGGCAGCACCCACTTCATCTCGGTCTCTCCTCCGGCGTTTCTCCGCCTCGGCTCGGCCGTACGATCGGAGCGGCGGGCATCCGCCGCGAGCCCTGGAGGGTACGTGGTCGCCGTCGGGCTGCCACCTCCCACGCCGGGCCGAGGCCCTGATATCATGCCCCGCGAGTCTTCCCGGAGAAGGGGATCCGTATGAGCACTTCAGCGCGGGCCTGGGAGCCCGCGACACAGGGTCGAGAGGTCGAGACCGCGGCGCAGCCCGTCGACCGCTCGCTGTCCGCGACCGCGCGCAGGCTGTTCCTGGCCTGGACGATCGCCTGGTGGGGCGGCGTCGGCGTGTGCGGGGCCCTGTTCTTCGTCGGGGTGCTCGACTTCGCGACGAGCGCCAAGATCTCCCTCTACGGGATCAGCGTCTGGCTGAACGGATGGCTGCTGGCCTTCCTCGCCCGGCGCTCCGAGCCGCGAGCGAAGCTGGACTTCTACCACGACTGCCTGGTGCTCTGGATCGTGTCGTACGCCATGACCAACGTGCTGTGGGAGATTCCCTGGGTGCTCTTCTCGCCCTTCGTCTTCGAGGGCCTGAACAGCCTCGACGACATCGTCGCCCAGACCGACTACATGCGTTCGAGCATCCTCCACATGTACTGGTGGGTGCTGGCCTCCTTCGGCTCGGTGGACCTGCGCACGGTCAACCACAATTCCACCTTCTACGTCGTGGAGCTCTTCGCGTTCGTCAACGTCGCCACGACGATCTGGTTCTTCCGCCTCAATCGGAGGCGCTCCCCCTATCGCTATCTGATCGCGGTGATCGGCTGCGGCGAGCCCATCGCGGCCACCTTCATCTTCTCCTTCTCCGAGGTCTTCGGCGGCTTCGTGAACATGCCCGGCGGTGTGGCGGATACGCTACTGGCACTGGTCTGGACCCAGTACCAGTACTTCGTCTTCCCCATGATCTTCGGCTATCTGGGCTTCCGCCTGCTGCGGGAGGACCTGCGCCACGCGGCGGACGCCTAGACCCGGCGCGGACGCCGAAGGGAGCCGGTGTCCCGTCCTGCTCCCGACGCCCGGGGGGCGCGGGCCGTCCGGAGAGTCGCCTGGCCGACAGTGGGCCGCCCGGTGTGCCGAGTCTCGCCCCGGGGCAACGGCCGGGTTTCGGCGCTACGCTAGGCCGCCGAATCGCTCACGCCTTCCGTTCGGGAATCTCTTCCCGGACGCGCAACGGATGGATGGACAACATGAATCAGGCTCAGCTCGACAAGGTCCGCACCCAGGATGGCTTCATCGCCGCCCTCGATCAGAGCGGCGGCAGCACTCCCAAGGCCCTGCGTCTGTACGGTATCCCCGAAGACCAGTACTCCGGCGATGTCGAGATGTTCGACAAGGTCCACGAGATGCGTGCGCGCATCATGATGAGCCCGAGCTTCGGCGGCAACCGCATCCTGGGCGCCATCCTCTTCGAGATGACCATGGATCGCGAGGTCGGCGGGAAGCCGACGGCCCACTACCTCTGGGAGGAGAAGCAGGTCGTCCCCTTCCTCAAGACCGACAAGGGGCTGGCGGAGGAGAAGGACGGCGTCCAGCTGATGAAGCCCTTCCCGGACCTGGACGACCTGCTGGACCGCGGCGTCGAGAAGGGGATCTTCGGCACCAAGATGCGCTCGGTCGTCAAGCTGGCCAACGCGGACGGCATCAAGGCCAACGTCGACCAGCAGTTCGAGATCGGCCAGCAGATCCTCGCCAAGGGCCTCGTGCCGATCCTCGAGCCCGAGGTCGACATCAACAGCCCGGAGAAGGCGGAGGCCGAGGAGCTGCTGAAGGCGAACCTGCTGGCGGGCCTGGACGCGCTCGGCGACGACCAGAAGGTGATGTTCAAGCTGACTCTCCCGGAGCAGCCGGGCTTCTACAAGGAGTGCATCGATCACCCGAACATCGTGCGCGTGGTGGCACTGTCCGGCGGCTACACCCGCGAAGACGCCAACGCCCGGCTCGCCCAGAACCACGGCATGGTGGCGAGCTTCTCGCGCGCGCTGACCGAGGGGCTGACCGCCCAGCAGTCCGAGCAGGAGTTCGACAAGCTCCTGGACGAGTCGATCCAGAGCATCTTCGACGCCTCTCGGACCTGATCGCGGGGGACCGCTGGCGCGCCTTCCTTCGTGGAGGCGCGCGGCGGGGTCGTGCCTCGGCTAGTCGGCCGCGGCGGCCGGCAGCTCGGCCTCCTCGGAGCCGGCCCATTCCTCCGCCGACGTGTACACCGAGATCGAGCGGGCGAAGCGCGCGTTCTCGTCCTTGGTGTCGGGCACCCAGAACACGAAGACCTTGACGCCGGGCTGGAGCTGGTCGAAGCCCATCCGGGTCCCTTCCTTGCTCTTCACGACCGTGGCGGTCAGCACCGAGCCGCTCTCCTTCACGTTGAAGGTGGCCTCCTGGCCGCGCTTGAGCCGTAGCTGGGGAGGGAGCTTCGCGCCCGTGCCCCTGCCCGTCCTGCGCACCTTCACGTTGATCGTGTGGGCTTCGGCGTCGTAGCTCAGGAACGTGGCTTCGGTCTGGGTCTGCTTCTGGCGCGCCTCGGCCGGCGCCGCCGCCAGGAGAGCGAGGACGCCCAGCGCGATCAGGCTGGCGGCGATCGGATGGCGGACCATGGCGGGTTCCTCCCTGGCGAGCGGGGTCCGGCGCCGGTCCCCGTGTACTCCACCCATCGGCAGCACGGCCGCTCAGCCTTTGCCCCCAGGAGGAGCCGCCCGCTCAGGTCCGGAACCTGCGCACGTCCTGACGCAGCGCCTCGGCCTGGCCGCGCAGTGCCTGCGTCGCTTCGTTCAGCCGCTGCGCCGCGTCCTCGTTGCTGCGCGTGCGTTCGAAGATCTGCTCGAGGCTCGACGCCATCTCGTTGCACGAGGTGGACTGCTGGTCGAGGCTCGCGTGCATGCGGTCGACCGCGTCCCGCACGCTCTCCATGCTGTCGCGGATGCGCGCGGCCCCGCGTGCCTGGTCCTCGGTGGTGCGACTCACCTGCTGCGAGACGTCGCGGACCGCGCTGGTGCTGTTCATCACCACCTCGGTGCCGCGCTCCTGCTCCTCACCCGCGCTTCGGATGCCTCCGACTCCGCGGTTGACGCGCTCCATCAGCTCCGCCACGTGGGCCGCGGCGTGGGTCTGCTCCTGAACCGCCTGCACGATCTCCTGGATGCGAACCCCGCTGTCGCGCGCGGCAACGGTGATCTCCTCCAGGGAGACGCCCGCCTCGGCGGCCAGCTCGACCCCCTGCTGCACTCGCTGGGTGCCGCCCTCGATGGCCGCGACCGCCTTGCTGCTCTGATCCTGTACGCCGCGGATCAGGCTTGCGATCTCCTTGGTGCTCGCGAGCACGCGGTCCGCGAGAGCCGAGATCTCGTCGGCGACGACGGAGAAGGCGCGCCCCCGCTCGCCGGCCTGGGCGGCGATGATCGCCGCGTTGAGCGCGAGCAGGCTGGTCTCGTCGGCGACGTCGTCGATCACGTCGATGATCGCCCCGATCTCCTGGACCCGGCTCCCCAGGCCGCCGATCGCGGTCTCGACGGTGGAGGTCGCTTCGCGGATCGCGTCCATGCCCGCGATCGTCTGGTGGACCCGCTCACGCCCGCTTTCCGAGGCGGTGACCACGTGCGAGGAGAGTCGCGCGCTCTCGGAGGCATTGGCTTCGACATCGCGCATGGAGGCGGCCATCTGGGTCATGGAGGTGGACGTCTCCGAGGCGGCGCCGGAGAGGGCTTCGGCGTTGTCGCCGATGGAGCGCACGCTCCGCACCATCTGCTCGATCGAGTTGCCGGCGGTCTCGACCTGGCCGGCGAGAGAAGAGGCGGTCTGGTTCAGGTCCTCCCCCGCGGCGCCCAGCTCGAGGAGCGAGCTGCTCGCCTCCTCCACGTTGCCGTTCAGGATGTGGACCGACTGGGCCAGTCCGGCGATCTCGTCGTTCACCGAGCGCATCGAGCCCCGGGACTGGTCGAGGGCGCGGGTCTGCTCGGAGGTGGCCTCGGCCACGCTCCCGCCCGCCTCGGCGATCGCCTGGACGGCCGTCTCCACCCCGTCCGCGGTCTCGGCGACGCGTCCCACGGTCGCCCGTAGCGCGCCCGCCATGCGTTCGAAGGCGCGGGCCAGCTCACCCAGCTCGTCGTCGCTCTCGACGACCGCGCCCTGGGTCAGATCCCCGCCGGCGATGCGCTCGGCCTCGCTGCGCAGCCGCGAGGCGGTCGTGCCGACGTGGCGGGCCAGGAAGTGGGCGCACGCCAGGCCCACCACGGCCAGGAAGAGAGCCAGCCCCCCGAGCAGCAGGCGCGTCGCCGTGAGGTCGCCGGTCAGGGTTTCGCGCTCGATCACGGTCACGAGGAAGTGGTCGTCGTCGACTTCGAGCGGCGTCCAGGCGAACGCGTGTGTCGACTCGAATCCCATGCTGTTCGTGGTCTCGCCGTCGCCACCGCCTGCGGCGATCCACGCCTGCTCGGTCTCGGTGAGCGCGTCCTCGGGCCCGTCGGCGATCGAGCCGTCGTGGCGATTCACCACGATCAGGGCCGCTCCGATTCCCAGCTCCTCGAGGTCCTCGCGCGCGATGTTCAGGATCGGATCGTCGGGACCGTCGATCCGCGTGGCCATGCGCTCCAGGTAGCCGGTCTGGATCCGGGTGGCGTAGGCCTCGATCGGACGCCGCGACAGCATGTCGCTCACGACGCCCGCCAGAAGCGCAGTCGAGAGGATCAGACAGGTCAGCGAGACCCGCAGCTTGCGGCCGAGGGTGAGCGGGAGCACCAGCTCCTGGCGTTCGGCCGGGTCGCGGATCCGCGAGGCCCAGCGGTCGCGGAGCCCCTCCACCATGCGGCTGTCCAGGAAGTACGTGAAGACCGCGCAGCTCACTCCACCGCCCGCCGTGAAGGCGAAGATCAGCACCGAAGCGGCTGCCGGGAAGTCGGAGTAGCGCAGCATCATGAGGGCGGGGATCACCACGCCCGCGCCGAGCCAGCTGGCCAGGGAGAAGAGGATTCCGTGGACGGGGAAGCGGATCGTGGCGGCGAAGCCATTGCGCAGGCTCCGGTCGTCGAGCTGATCCGCCGCGTCCGCGTCCAGGGCTTCGCAGATCGGTCCGTCCACCCGTGCGAGGGTGAACTGGATGAGCAGACCGTAGGCGACGGTGTAGAGGGCCGTGGCGATCCCGAACCAGCGCCACTGCTCGCGCGTCAGCTCGAGGAGCTCGATCAGGTAGCAGGCGCTCACCGCCGCCACGCCCAGGCCGGCGACCGCACGACCGAGCTGGGAGCGCAGGCGGAACTCGGTTCCGCTCCGGTAGCGCAGCTCGCTCACGACCCCCCTCCTCACGGCTTCTCCAAGCCCGTCACATATCGGCGTTCCGGGCGGATTTCTTGATGCCGGAAGGGGACTTCAGGCCGTCCCCCGCCGCGCGACGAGGTCTCCGGGCAGAGCGGCGGGCGAGCCCCAGGCCGGGTCGGCCCAGGGCGGCCTCGACGCTCCTCAAGAACCCGTTCCCAGAGGACGAATCGGAGCTCGAGGGGAGGGCACATGGTCCGGCGGCTGGTCCAGGGCTTCGCGCTCTTCGCGGCGTTGGGACTCGCCCACACCGGGGCCGCCCTCTCCGTGACCCTGGATCCGGGCGGCTGGATCTCCAGCTTCACCGATCTGGCCGTGGAGTCGGTCTTCCCACCGGACATCGTCGCCAGCAACCCCGCCGGGCTCCCGAGCAGCGCCACGACGCCGGGCGCGAGCGCGGGCCCGAGCGCCGCGGTGATGGACTACACGCTCGACCACGATGGCTTCGCGATCGACTTCACCCAGACCGTGGCCGCGTCCACGGGCTCGGGCAGCCAGGGCACCGGCTACATCTACTTCACCGTCGACGAGGACACGACCTACCTGGTCAGCGGCCTCCTGGACGTCGTGGACAGCGAGGGCCGCGGGGTGTACCTGCGCACGTTCCTCGAGGACATCACCGGGGCGCCCTTCTTCCTCTTCCAGTCCGAGCAGTACAGCCAGAGCACGCCGAACGAGTCCTTCACCATCGGCCTGACCGAGGGGGACACCTCGAACCTGCTGAGCGGCTCTGCGAGCGGGGTGCTCCTCGCCGGGCACGTCTACCGCTTCTACGCCGACGCCGCCCTGCAGAGCTGGCCGAGCGCAGCGCGCACCACCACCGCCAGCGCGTCCGGGAACATCACCCTGCACCTGCCGGAGCCGTCGCTGGCACTGGCCGTCGCGCTCGCCCTGGCGCGGCTGGCGGCGCTGCGAAGCCGCTAGCCGGACGGGGCCGGCGGCGGTCCTAGCGGGCCTCCCGGGCAAGGGCGCCGCTCTGGCTCGCCGTGGCGAGGAGCGTGCCGTCCTCGGCGAAGATGCACGTCTCGCCGTGGAAGAAGCCGGAGCCCAGCCCCTGGATGCGGGCGTCCAGGAGACACCACCGCGTCGGCTGCAGGCAGCGGATGCGGAGCGTGTTGTCGAGGCTGCTCGAGCCCCGCGTCACCGGGATCGCGCCCGGCAGGAAGTCCGCGAAGACGGCGAGGAAACCCGCCGTCACCGGGGCATCGTCGACGGCGCGCATCCAGGTCCGCGCGTGGCCTTCGTGGTCGACCGAGGTGGCGGGCACCGCACGTCTCTCGATCCGCGCGTGGAGGTCCTTCAGAGCGGGGAAGTGGGGCTCGACGCGCTCGCAGTCCTCCGGGGGCGGCAGGTCCGGCATCGCGACGTACTGGTCCGACGGCAGCCCCTCCCGGCTTCCCAGGGCGGCGTTCACGGTCAGGATCTCCCTGTCCCCGACCCGACTCGTCACGCGCGCCTGCGTCACGGTCCTGCCCTCCACGGGGACGTGGACGTGGATGTCGACGGTCGAGCCGGGAGGGGCGAAGGAGAGATACTGCGCCGTGGCCCAGACGAGCGGCCGGCTCGTTGCGCTCTCGAGCGCGGCGATGGCCGAGCCGAGCCCCACCCCGCCCATCATGAACTGGCGCTCGGGAGGACCCACCAGGACGTCGGGGACGACCGGGAGCTGGAAGCGCCTGGGGTCGGATGTCGGGACGGGCGTATGGAGGAAGCGGTCGTCGCCGTCGGTCTTCATCCCGCACTCTCGAGGCTCGTCACCCGCCTGGTCGGTACCTCAGCGCTCCTGGGACTTCGGCAGCAGCAGCGGCTCGGCCTTCTCCAGGAATTCCTGGCGCGGCGGGGCCCCGATCATCGACATGATGAGCTGGGCGTCGTTGCCGACCGGGTTGTGCACGGGCCGATCCTCGGTCGCGCACGCGTAGATCAGGTCCGCCACCTCCTGGGGGTCCGCCGTGTCGCCGCCTTCGGCGCTCACCGAGCTGCGGAAGTGCTCGCGGAGCTGCTTCGCGTAGGCGGCGAGGTCCTCCCCACCCGCCTCGAAGTGCTCGTCGTTCGCGTTGGCCGTGAAGTCGGTGCGCATGTAGGCGCCGGGTGCGACCGTCCTGGCCCGGAGGCCCAGCGGCTTCAGCTCGAAGGCCAGCGCCTCGGTCATGCCCTCGACCGCGTATTTGGTGCCGCAGTAGCTCGTCTCGAGCGGCAGGCCGACCATGCCGGCCATCGAGGTCACGTTGATGATCGTGCCTTCCTTCTGCCGTCGCATGTGGGGGAGGACGGCACGGCACACGTTCATCGTCCCGAACACGTTGGTGTCGTACATGTCGCGTGTCATCGCGTCCGTCGACTGCTCGAGCAGGGCGTGTCCGCCGCGTGCCGCGTTGTTGACCACCACGTGGATCGCGCCGAAGCGCTCGAGCGCGGCGTCCACCGCCTCCCGGATGCTCTCCCCGTCGGTCACGTCGAGGCGCGTCACGAGCACGTCGTCCAGCTGGGTGAGCTCGCTCTCCTTCTCGGGACTGCGCATCGTCGCTACGACGTTCCAACCCCTGTCGTGGAAGGTCTTCGCCGCGAGCTTGCCGATCCCGGTGGAGCAGCCTGTGATCAGTGCGGTCTTCTTGGCCATCTACGGTTCTCCTTGTGGGTGGGTAGGATCTCTCAACGCGAGCCGAGGGGGAAGAGCGTCGCCGTCGCCATGCCGGTGCCGGCGCGCAGCCTGGCCGAGCCTCCTAGACTGCCCCGTAGCGGATCAGCGTCTCGGCGCTGGCCCGGGTGGCCTCGTCGGCGGGGATCAGGTCGCGGCCCAGGAGCTTGCGGACCTTGTCCGAGGACAGGATGCGGCGCTTGCCCAGCTCGGACGCGATGGTCCTCACGTCGCCGCTGACGAGGGCCAGTGCCCGGACCAGGAAGTCGGGCATGCCGCGGCTCGGGATCCTCTTGCGGTCCGGATGGGCCTCCCGCAGCACTGCGGCCACCTCGCGCATCCAGCGGAACGCGTCGGCCACGATGTAGCGCTCGCCGATCGAGGCCGGATCGTCCATGGCGGCGATGTGGGCGGCGGACACGTCGCGCACGTCGACGACCTGGATCCCGACGTTCGGGAGGAGCGGCAGCCGTCCGTCGAGCATGCGCGCGACGATGTCCACGGACGTCTTGACCTGTGCGCTGCGGATCGGTCCGAACACCGCCACCGGGTTGATGGCCGTGAGCTCGAGGCCCTGCCCGTCGCCGGCGACGTAGTCCCACGCCGCGCGTTCGGCGATCGCCTTGGAGGCGATGTAGGGTCGGCAGTCGGCCGTGTGGGTGGGATCGGTCCAGTCGGCCTCGGTGAACCGCTCGGGCATCGGCCCCTTGACGCCGTAGGCGATGGCCGCGCCCGAAGAGGTGAGCACCACGCGTGTCACACCCGCCTCCTTCGCCGCACGCAGCACGCGCAGGGCGCCGTCGCGTGCCGGCCGGATCAGCTCGTCCGGGTCCTTGGGCACCGCCAGGGGGAAGGGCGAGGCCAGGTGGTGGACCACGTCGACACCGGCGACCGCATCGGCCCAGCCCGCGTCGCGCTCCAGGTCGGCCTCGACCAGCTCGATCTCGGAGGCCCGCTCGCTGTGGGGCGCCAGGCTCGCCTTCAGGGCCTCGCCCTTGGCGGCCGCGCGGACGGTGCCGCGGACCGTGTGCCCCTGCTCGAGCAGGTCGAGGATCAGCTGCTGGGCGATGAAGCCCGAGGCGCCGGTGACGAGGGTCGTGGCCATGGTGCTCTCCAGGATGGTGGGTGGGTCGGCCGCCGTTTGCGATGACCGATGGTCAGTTAATAAGTGACCATCGGTCGGTTGTCAACCCCGATCCGGAGGGGAATACTCCCAGCCATGACGGAGGCGGCTCGAGCCCGGTACCAGCGAGCCCGGAGCGACGCCGAGAAGGCCGAGCGCCGGGAGGCGATCCTCGCCGCGGCCGCGGACCTGCTGCGCTCCACCGGCTTCGAGGGCTTCTCCGTCTCGGTCCTGGCCCGGCAGGCCGGGATCGCCAAGGGCACCCTCTATCTCTACTTCGAGACCCGTGAGGAGGTCCTGCTGGCGCTCTACGTGGAGACGCTGGCCGCCTGGAGCCGGGCCCTGGTGGCCGGGCTGCGCGACGGCATGGGCGATGCCGACTTCGTGGCCCACTTCCAGGAGACCGCGTCGGCCGATCCGAACTTCCTGACCCTCCGCGCGCGACTCGAGAGCGTGATCGAGCACAACGTCTCGGCGGGCCAGCTCATCTGGGCGAAGCGCGCGATGCACGCGCTGATCGGGGACGTCGCGCCGCGGGTCGAGCGCGCTCTCCGGCTCGACGCGGGTACGGGGCCACGGCTGCTCTTCGCGCTGGCCGCCCTGCAGCTGGGCACCGCACAGGCGAACATGGGTCCTGCGCTGGCGGCCCTGGACCTGCCCGACGACGTCGCCGAGTTCGTCCGGATGCACCATGAGCACGACGTCTTCCGCGACACCGCACCGATGATCGTCGCCGGGATTCGCTCGGGCGCCCCAGCGGCCCGCGCCAGCTAGCCCGAGTCGGGGTGCGTGCGCTGCGGATGGTCGAATTGACCTAAGATCCTCCGGACGCGATGAGCACCTTCGAAGAGCGCCTCGGCGCGAGCCTCTCGGAAGTGATCCCCGGCTTCGCGAGGCTCGTCTCCGCGCGCCGCCTGTCCGGCGGCGCGAGCCAGGAGACCCATCGCGTCGAGATCGAGACGCAGGCGGGACCGCGTACCCTCGCCGTGCGGCGGGCGGCGGGTGGCGTCGAGGGCGGCGTGGGGGGGGCCGGACCGGGGCTCGCCGTCGAGGCGGAGCTCTTCCGGATCGCGCGCGCGGCCGGGGTTCCGGAGCCCGACGTCCTCCACGTCTTCACTCCCGAGGAGGGGCTCGGGCCCGGCTTCGTGATGGAGTGGCTCGAAGGCGAGACGGTCGGTGGGCGCATCCTGCGCGCGCCCGAGCTGGACGCGATCCGTCCCCGGCTCGCCTTCCAGTGCGGTGAGGTCCTGGCGCGCATCCACGGAATCGACCCGCTCGCATCCGGGCTGGCCGAGCGCCTGAAGACGGTCTCGACCCGGGAGTACGTCGAGGAGGTGTGGGAGCGCTATCGCTCGTTCGGGACCGCGTTGCCCATGATCGACTACACGGCGCGCTGGCTGCTCGAGCACCTCCCTCCCGAGACCGAGCCTCGCCTGGTGCACAACGACTTTCGGAACGGCAACCTGATGGTGGCTCCGAGCGGAATCGTCGCGGTGCTCGACTGGGAGCTGGCCCACCTGGGCGATCCGGTCCGCGATCTCGGCTGGATCTGCACCAACTCCTGGCGCTTCGGCCGCCACGAGCTTCCCGTCGGGGGATTCGGGCGTCTCGAGGACCTGCTGGACGGGTACGAGAGCGTGTCGGGGATCCGAGTCGCTGCAGAGCACGTCCGCTTCTGGGAGGTGTTCGGATCGTTCTGGTGGGGCGCGATGAGCCTCGCCATGGCCGCTTTCTGGCGGGCGGGGGCCGACCGGACGGTCGAGCGTCCGGCCATCGCCCGGCGCAGCTCCGAGTGCCAGGTCGACTGCGCGAACCTCATCATCCCGGGGACCGTGGAGCGGGTCGAGGCGGAGCCTGCGTTCAGCTCCGTCGACATGCCGCGGGTCGACGAGCTGCTCACGAGCGTTCGCGACTTCCTGCGCGACGACGCGCGCAAGGCCCTGGAGGGGCGCAACGCCTTTCTGGCGTTGGTGGCCTCCAACTCGCTCGACATCGCGCTGCGGGAGCTCTCGCTCGGTCCCGCGCACGTGCGGGGCGAGCACGCGCGGCTGCGCAGGCTCTTCGGGAGCGACGAGTCACTCGAGACGCTCCGGCGTCGGCTCTGCGAGGGCCTGCGCGACGGCTCGATCTCCCTCGATCGCCCCGGCCTCGCCGAGCATCTGCGGACCACCGCCGTCAACCAGCTGGCGATCGACCAGCCGAAGTACTCCGGGCTGGCGGCGGCGCTCGACGCTCCAGCCGCGCGCTGACCTCGATCTCGACGATCGCGCCGAAGGCCAGCTCCGCTACGCCGACCGTCTACTCCGCAGCGACGGGCGGCTGCGGGGCCTCCTCGCGCGCGAGGCTCTCGCCGAAGAAGCGCTCCCCGAATCCCTGGAACACGAGGAAGAAGACGGGTACGAACACGACCATGAGGATCGTCGCGATGAGCATGCCGCCGAATACCGCCGTTCCCACCGCCTGCCGGCTGGCCGCGCCGGCGCCGGAGGCGATGAGGAGCGGAAGCGTGCCGAACACGAACGAGATCGCGGTCATCAGCACCGGACGGAAGCGCAGCCGCGACGCCTCGAGGGCGGCGTCGTAGATCTCCTTGCCGCCGGCGCGCATCTCGCGGCCGAACTCCACGATCAGGATGGCCGTCTTGGAGGCCAGGCCGATCAGGAGCACGATGCCGATCTGGGTGTACACGTCGTTGGGCAGGCCGCGGGCCGCGACGCCGAGGACCACGCCCAGCAGTGCCAGGGGCACGGCCAGGACCACTGAGGTGGGCGCGGTCCAGCTCTCGTACTGGGCCGCGAGCACCAGGAAGACCAGGGTGATCGCGAGGGCGAAGATCAGGATCGCCTCGCTGCCCACGCGCTTCTCCTGGTACGACATGTTCGTCCACTCGAAGCCCGTTCCACCGGGCAGCTTCTCATCCGCCATCTGCTCCATCAGCACGAGGGCGTCACCGGAGCTGAAGCCGGGCGCGGCCTGGCCATTGATCGCGGCAGAGGGGTACAGGTTGTAGCGCCGGACGAGCTGCGGACCGAGCGTCTCGTTCACGTCGACGACGGCGCCGATGGGCACCATGCCCCCCTCGAGATTGCGCACGTAGAGGCGATTGATGTCCTCGGCGCTGACCCGGTGCGGCGCGTCGGCCTGGACCCGCACCTGGTAGGTCCGCCCGAAGCGGTTGAAGTCGTTCACGTAGCTCGATCCCAGGTAGGTCTGGAGCGTGCCGAAGACGTTCCCGAGCGGCACGTTCATTCGCTTGGCCTGGGTGCGGTTCACGTCGAGGAAGAGCTGCGGGACGGTCGCGCGGAAGGTCGTGTTGAGGCCCACCAGGCCGGCCTGTCCGTTGCCGTCCTGGACCATCTCGGCGGCCATCTGGGCGAGGAGCGCCGGGCCGAGGCCGCCGCGATCCTGGAGCTCCATCTGGAAGCCGCCCGCGGTGCCGAGGCCCTGGATCGCCGGCGGCACGAACACGAAGGGCGTCCCTTCCTGGATCGCTGCGAACTCGCGGCGCAGGTGTGCCACGATCGCATCCTGGGACGTGGCTTCGTCCTGGCGCAGCTCGAACGGATCCATCACGACGTAGAAGGTCGACGAGTTCGAGGCAGCGGTGGCGTCGAGGAGGGAGTTCCCGCCGATCGTCACCCAGTTGGCGACGCCGGGCGTGGCGCCGAGAACCTCGTCGATCTTCCGGGTCACCTCGCGGGTGCGTTCCTGGGAGGCCGCATCGGGGAGCTGGACCCCCGCCAGCACGTAGCCCTGGTCCTCGATCGGCAGGAAGCCGGTGGGCAGCCTGCCGAAGCCCCAGCCGGCGAAGAGCGCGATGCCGATGAACACCGCCATGGTCAGGGCCGCGCGGCGCAGCACGAAGCGGAGGATGCCCGCGTAGCGCGCCTCGCCCACCTCGAAGGCGCGGTTGAACCCTCGGAAGAACGCGTTCCGCTCCTCGGGCGGCGTGGGCTTGCGCAGCAGGATCGCGCAGAGCGCAGGAGAGAGGGTGAGGGCGTTGATCGAGCTGAAGACGGTGGCTGCGGAGATGGTGAGCCCGAACTGGCGATAGAGCTGGCCGGTGATCCCGGGCAGGAACGCCGTCGGCACGAACACCGCGAGCAGAACCAGCGTGGTGGCGATGACGGGTCCCGTCACCTCCTGCATGGCCAGGATGGCGGCGGGACGCGGCTCCATCCCGTTCTCGATGTGGCGGGATGTGTTCTCCACCACGACGATCGCGTCGTCCACGACGATGCCGATGGCGAGGACCAGGCCGAAGAGGGTGGTCAGGTTGACCGAGAAGCCGAGGGCGGCCATCACGGCGAAGGTGCCCACCAGCGATACGGGAATGGTGGCGCCCGGCACCAGCGATGCTCTCCAATCCTGGAGGAACACGAAGATCACCAGGAAGACCAGGAGCGCGGCCTGCCAGAGCGTGGTGTAGACCTCGGAGATGGAGTCCTCGACGAAGATCGTGGTGTCGAAGGGAATCGACCACTCCATGCCTTCCGGGAAATCCTCGCCCAGGCGCTGCATGGCGCCCTCTACGGCGGCGGCGAGGTCGAGCGCGTTGGCGCCGGGGAGCTGGTAGATGGCGATCGCCGCCGTGGTCTTGCCCGAGAGGGTCGAGAAGATGTCGTAGTTCTGCGCGCCCAGCTCGACCCGCGCGACGTCGCTGAGACGGACCGTCCGGCCCTCCTCGCCGACCTTGACGATGATCTCCTCGAACTGGCTCGCCTCCTCGAGACGGCCCTGGGTGTTGATGATGTACTGGAAGCTCTGGCCTCCGGGTACGGGTGGCTGGCCGATCTGCCCGGCCGCGACCTGGACGTTCTGCTCCTGCAGGGCGTCGACGATGTCCTGCGTGGTGAGGTCGCGGGACTCGAGCGCGTCCGGATCGAGCCATACGCGCATGCTGTAGTCGGCGCCGCCGAAGATGGTCACGTCTCCCACACCCGGGATGCGCGCCAGCTCGTCCTTGATGCGAAGCACGGCGTAGTTGCGCAGGAAGACGTCGTCGTAGCGCTCGTCCGGGGACGTCAACGTGATCAGCTGGACGATGGCCGTGGACTTCTTCTTCGTCGTCACGCCCTGGCGCTTCACCTCCTCGGGGAGCTTGGGCGTGGCGATCGCGACGCGGTTCTGCACCAGGACCTGGGCCATGTCCAGGTTGGTGCCGACCTCGAAGCTCACGGTGAGGGTGTAGGTCCCGTCGGCTGCGCTGACCGACGACATGTAGATCATGTCCTCGACGCCGTTCACCTCCTGCTCGATCGGAGAGGCGACGGTCTCCGCCAGGACCAGCGGATTGGCGCCGGGGTAGGTGGCCTTGACCTCCACCGTGGGGGGAGTGATGTCGGGGTACTGGGCGACGGGAAGCGTGAAGACCGAGACGCCGCCCGCGATCAGGATGACGATCGCCAGCACCGTGGCGAAGATGGGTCGCTCGATGAAGAAGCGTGACAACGCGCGTCGTCCGTCAGCTCCCGGCGACCGCTTGCACGGCGGGCCGGCCGGCCGCGGGCGCGCCGGGCTCGGGAGGCTCTCCCTCGCGCTCCGGAACCACCTTCGATCCCGGCCGCGCGCGCAGGAGACCCTTGACGACGACCCACTCGTTCGCCTCGACCCCCGACTCGATCACGCGCAGTCCGTCCACGAGCGCGCCCGTCTGCACGGTACGGTGATGGACGACGTTCTCGTCGTCCAGCACGAGCAGGTACTTGCCGCTCTGGTCGGAGCCGACGGCGCGGTCGGTGACGAGGAGGGCATCCTGGCGTTCCCCCAGAGGGAGGCGCAGGCGCACGAAGAGGCCCGGCAGGAGCCTGATCGGCTGCGGGTTCTGGAAGAGCCCGCGCATCAGGAAGGTCCCGGTGGCCGCGTCGACCTCCTGGTCGGAGAAGTCGACGACTCCTTCGAAGGGATAGCCCTCGTCGTTCGCGCGACCGAGCTGAAGGGGGATCTCGGTTCGCTCACTCACGGTGCCTTCGCCCTCGCGCTGATCCCGGGTGGCCTCGAGGATCGCGAGCAGGCTGCGCTCGCTCATGTCGAAGTAGGCGTACATGGGGTCGTACTGGACGATGCGCGTCAGCAGCGTCTTCTCCTGGGCGCCCACCAGGTTGCCGGGATCCACCTCCCGGCGGCCGACTCGGCCCGAGATCGGTGCGTGAATGCGCGTGTAGCCGAGGTCGAGCTGCGCCTTCTCCAGCTCGGCCAGGGCCGAATCCACCTGGGCGGCCGCCGAATCCGCCTTCGCCTTCGACTCGAGCACCTCCAGCTCGCTCACGGCTCGGGTCTCGAAGGCCTGCTGCATGCGGGCCAGGGTCGTGTCGGCCAGCGCCTTGCCGGTCCGAGCGACCTCGAGCGAGGCCTCGGCGCGGTTGACGCGCGCCTGGTACTCGGCGGGCTCGATCACGAAGAGCAGATCGCCCTCCTCTACGAACTCCCCTTCCTCGAAGGTCACCTCCTGGAGGAATCCCTGGATGCGCGCGCGAATCTCCACCGTATTGATGGCCCGGGTGGTGCCGGTGAGGTCCAGGTAGTTCATCACGGCGCGGCCTTCGGGGCGAGCCACCGTCACCGTGGGCGGAGGCGGCTCCACGTACTCGTTGGCGCTGCCGCAGCCGACGGCGAAGGCCGCCAGGAGGGCCGAAAGAGAAGCGGGGGGACGCATGGCCGCGAAGACTACCACGGCCGCGTGTCGTCGGCTGCGGGTGATCGGACATCGGCGCTCGGGGAGGCCGGGGTCGGGGTGCCGGCCGCGATGCGTACCTCGAGGTCGCGCTCGCCGAGGAAGGCGCCGCCCTCGTCGGCGTTGCTCCGATCCGACGAGGAGGTCGGCGCGCCCCTCAGCTCAGTGCCGCCAGGATCAGGGCGATCGTCTCGTCGTCGACGCCGGCTTCGCTGAGGATCGCGTGGGTGTCGGCGCCGAGCGCCGGCGCGGGGGCGGTTCCCGGCATGTCGTAGCCGCTCATCTTGAGCGGCGGCGCGACGGTGCGGAACTCTCCCCACTCCGGATGGTCGACGGTCGGGAAGCTCTGGTTGGCCTCCGCCTGCGGGTCCTCGACCGCCTCCGCGACGGTCCGCACGGGTGCCCAGATCAGACGGTGGCCGTTCAACGCCTCGGCCCACTCGTCCAGGCTCTTCGTCGCGAAGACCTCGTCGAGCCGCTCGATCAGCGCCTTCGCGTTGCGGAAGCGCGGCACCGCGCTCGCGAAGCGTTCGTCCGCGGCGAGCTCGGGCCGGCCGATGGCTTCGGTGAAGGCCTGCCAGTAGCGATCCGACTCGATCATCACGAGGAAGAGCCAACGGCCGTCGCCGCACTCGTAGTGGTTCCAGAGCGGATTGCGCGCCTCGCGGCGGTCGTGGCGCGGCGGGGACTGGCCGGTGACCAGGGTGACCGCCGCGTCGTTCCCCTCGATGTAGAAGCCGATGTGCTGGAGCGACACGTCGATCACCTGCCCCTTGCCGTCGCGATCCCTTGTGCGCAGCGCTGCGAGGATTCCGACCGCCAGCGAGAGGCTCGCCGAGTGGTCCCCCATCCCCGGCCGCTGGAACGCCGGCGGCGCGCCCGGCTCGTGGAGCTGGTCCATCAGCCCGGTGCGCGCCCAGTAGCTGGAGTAGTCGAAGGCCGGCGCGTTGGCCTCCTCTCCCTCCGGGCCGTAGCCGGAGAGGCGCGCGACGACCAGGTGGGGGTGCTTCTCGAGCAGGGTGCCCGGATCGAGTCCGTACTTCGCCTGGCGGTCGGGAAGCATGTTGGTCAGCACGACGTCCGCGCCGTCGATCACCCTGGCCAGCACCTCCACGGCCTGCGGCAACGCCAGGTCCAGGGCGAGCGATCGCTTGCCGCGGTTGTCCATGTGGAAGTGGGGCGCGCCGGCGAAGTCGCTGTCGAAGCCCGCGAAGCGGGGCAGGCTGTGGCGATAGACCTCGCCCCAGGGCACTTCGATCTTGATCACCTCTGCGCCGAGGTCCGCGAGGAGGGCGCCGCAGGCCGGGGCCGCGACGAAGCTCGCGATCTCGACGACCCGGATTCCTTCGAGGGGGGCAGTCATGGCACCAGACTGCGGCTTTCCGGGCGCGAAGGCAACGGCGCTGGGGCCGGGCGTCCGACCCCGCCTTCGCGGTCAGTAGAAGAAGGCGACCGTCACGGCCAGCTGCAGGGCCAGGATCAGCGGCCAGTAGGCGAGCTTCACCACCAGGCTCTCCCGGTACTCGACCAGCGGGTTCTCCACCTTGCTCGAGAAGAAGAGGAAGGTGTGCAGTGCGGTCGCCAGCAGGGCCAGGTACACGATGAAGTAGAGGTACTCGAGGAAGACGACCTCGTGTGCCTGGGTCGTGTTGCGCAGCTGGATGTGGGCGAGCAGGACGACGAAGAAGAGCGCCGAGCAGATCCTCACCACTCCCGAGGGGTTGAATCCGAACAGCTTGGACTCGTCCTGGTCGGTGGTGCGGGTCAGGATGATCGCGAACAGCAGCACCAGCACCACCGCCAGGGGGATCCCGTTGGCGATGATGGCATCGAGGATGTTGCGCTTGAGCTCGACGTTGAAGTGGAGCTCGGGGAGCGACTCCTCGCCCTCGTAGTCGGGGATCCCGAAGTCGGTGTTGTAGCTGGCCATCTTGTAGTCGAAGAAGGAGCCGTTGATGGTCCAGCCCGACAGCTCCAGCACGTCCTCCAGACCGGGCCTCGCGCTGGGGGTCAGGATCGTATACGAGGCGAGGTCGGGCACCAGGATCACGCGACTGTCGTAGCCTCTGGGGAGCAGGCGGATCGAGGCGTTGTCGTGGTCGAGGGGATAGCGGGAGACGTCCATCACCTGACGGAGGGTCGCCTTGAAGCGCCATCCGATCGTCACGCCGTCGCCGTGTGGACGCCGGTAGACCTCGGTGACGCTCGCGTTCACGGCGTCCGGGAGGTCGAGGCCGGCGTAGGCCGCCGCCTGCTCTTCGTCCCGGAACTTCTGCCACAACACCCCGGTCGCGAACAGCTCCTTCGGGCCACTGAAGGTGAGGGAGCGGACGAGGATCCCGGTGGGCACGGTGACGGGCGGGGCTTCGTGTCGTGCGCGCCACTGGGCCCTCTGGCTCCTCACGAACGACTTGAGCCCCGCGTCGTCGAAGACCCGGACGGTGTCCCGATCCTCGTCGCTGACCTGGTCGTAGGTGACGCTGCGCACCACCTCCATGCCTGCGATGAACAACAGGGACGCGTAGACCACCAGGGCCCAGAGGACGCCGTTGCTCCGGGATCTCGCATGCAGGCGGCTCGCGATCGCAAACCCCAGGAACAGGAGTCCGACGACGCCCGAGAGCGTCGCCTGGATCACGCCGCGCCGGAACGGGCGGCGTGTCACGATCACCTCGTCCTCGATGCGGATGAGTGCGAGGCTCCAGGCCACCTCCTCGACCGGCTCGAGGAAGTACCACGCCTTGTGCAGTGTGTTCTGGTCGACGTTCTCGAAGGCCACGCTCTCCCCCCGCAGCCCGGCCTCGATCCGCGGTCGGATCTCGTCTCCCGGAAGGGGCAGGTCGAGGACGTTGACGCGGTCCTCGATCCACTGCTCGTCGGGATGGACCAGGAAGCGCCCCTGGCTGGAGAGGATCGCGGCCCAGCCCGCCCGGCCGGTGTCGAGCTCGTCCACGCGGTCGCGCAGGCGATCGAGGGACACGGAGACCAGGACCACTCCCGCGGCCTCCGCCCGTTCGCGGCCGGAGCGGAGCCGGAACGGCGCCGAGTAGATCGCGGTCATGGACTCCTCGGTCTCGTCCCACGCAGGCTCCCTCCAGCCCGGACCGGACCGGACGGCGTCCCGATACCAGGTGAAGCGCGAGGCCGTGTAGTCGATCTGCTCCTCGAGCTGGAGTCGCTCGAGGGCGTCGCCGCGCCGGGTCAGGTAGGGAGCGTCGAGGCGCCCCTCGGCCGGTGCGAAGGCGACGCCGACCGCGAGCAGCTCCGGGTCGGACGTGAGGATGGCCTCCATGCGCTCGGCGAGGTCGGCTCGCTCGACGCCTCCGGATTCCAGATCGGCGGCGAGGGCCTCTGCGGCCGTGCGGCCCTGGCGCAGGTTGGCGTCGATCTCGCGTGCGGCCTGGGCGGCCTCCTGCGCCGCCGACGCCTTCGCGGTTCGGAACAGGGCTTCGCGGCTTCGGGCGAGACCGCAGGCGCGGAAGGAGGCGACGCCGATTCCGACCAGGGCGACCACCAGGCAGATCCGGAGCCACGGGCGCGCGTTCACGGCCGGCTACGTCCCGGGGCTCTCGGTCATGCGCGGAAGTCCCTCTCGGATGCGAAGCGAGAAGGCCGGGTCGCGGTCGGCGGCGCGGGCTCGCTCGTTGATGTGGCTCTTCGCCTTGAACTCGGGGAAGGGCATGGAGCGATCGAAGGCGCCGTTCTCGTAGCCAAGCTCGTCCATGTGCCCGTTCAGGAGGAGCTTCCAGCTCCACCAATCGCGTCGTTCGAGCGACCCGGCCAGGTGCTGGATGGTCGTCGTGCAGTTGTGGGTGAGGGCGTTGTACCAGCGAGGGCGGTCTCGCAGATCGTTCAGCGCCTCCAGGTAGCGGAGCAGAAGCTGACGCGCGCCTTCCGGGGGAGCGTCGAACCGGTACAGGTACACCTCGTCGCCACGGTGGTTCGTGCGCAGGCGGACGACGTCGCGTTCGTCCGCCACTACGTAGATGAGCTCGAACTGGCGGAAGAAGCCCTTTACCGCCGAGTATCCCTCGCCCTTCTCCTTGCGCGTCTCGATCGAGACGGCGAGGTACTGGCCGTCCTCGAAGCCCCAGCTCATGATGGTGTGGGCGATCCACGGGGAGCCCCAGTAGGCGAGGAAGAGGTCCAGGGAGCGGATCTTCGAGAGATCGAGCTCGCGATCCTCGTAGCGCACCGTGAAGTCGGTCTCCGTCCGGTAGTCGATGTTGCGGACGTTGTGCACGACCGCGCGGTCGCCCTCGACCTCCGCCCACGGCAGCTCCGCGAGATCGGGCTGCCAGTCGCGGTCGTGGGAGGGGGGCACGGCCAGCCACGTGGCGAGTACGACCAGGAAGGCGACGAAGACGCCGACCGCGACTCGCCGCAGGGGGCGCACGATCGCGAGCGCCCCGATCGCGGCCAGCGGCACGGCGAGCGCCAGGCTCGTGCCCAGCCAGCCCGGCCCGACGGGAAAGAAGAGCAGGGCGGCCGTCGTCCAGCCGAGCAGGCCCAGACACACGAGCGCGACCAGCGCCCGGCCGACCGCGGTCAATCGTCGCCCCGCGGCCGGATGCGCCAGAAGGGCCGCTGGAGCTCCTCCAGGGGGCGCCCTGGAGAGCCCGCGGCCAGGTCGTAGCGCAGCAGGGCGATCAGGTCGGCACTCGCATCCGGATCGTCCTTGAAGTAGCTGTGGCCGATGAAGCCCGGCGTGCCCTCCACCTCGATGATGTCGGCGATGAAGGCGATGCGCGCGGCCCGCGCGGCCTGCTCCGGCGTGAACTCCCGGATGTCGGCCCGGCCCAGGCGCAGCACGCTTCCGAAGAGCCAGGTGGAGAGTCCCAGGGCCTTGTCGCTCTTCGACGAGTAGACCGTGATGTGCACGCCGGGCGGCGGAAACGAGGCGCGCGGACGGGGTGCGGCGCCGAACGGCAGGTCCGGATCCGACGCCACGGCGAACACCTTCGTCGCGGCGACGTCCACGTCCATGTCCGGAGCGGCGAGCACGATGTGTCGCATCTTGAAGCGCTCGGCCAGCGTGCTCCCCCCGATGTAGGCCTCGACGTTGAGCTCGCGCAGCGCGGATGTGAGCACGTAGGTGCCGCGGCTGTGCGCCAGCACGTGGAGACGCTCGAGCCCGGGCGTGTCCGCGAGCATGCGGATCGTCTGCTTCAGGTGGAGGACGGCGAAGTCGCCGGACTCGCGATCGACGTTGTAGCCCGCCATCAGCCCGCGCGTCCCCCCGGCCGGCCAGGTGAAGATCGCGCAGACGAACTCCCTGCCCAGGAAGTGGCACATCTCGCCCATGGTCAGCGCCGCGTCCTCGAAGGTGTTCGCGTAGCCGTGGATGTAGAGCACGATCTCCTTGCGCGGCGCGCTCTCGAGGCGGCGCTCCACCTCGGCGCGCAGGCTCCTTGCGGCCTGCTCGTGCACGTCCATCGCCGCCGGGGCGCGTCGCACGCCGCCTTCCGACGCCTCCACCGGATAGGGGACCGGCGGAAAGCGGTCCTTCTCGGTCGCTTGGCCGAGGGACAGCTCGAGGTCCACCGAGCGTTCTTCGCGCACGCTCTCGGCTGCGAGCTCGGCTCCCTCCAGCGCGGGCCCGATCTCGACGTCCACGGAGCCCCAGGCCAGCGAGTGCGACCGCTCGGCCGTGTAGGGCAGGGGCTCGTCGGCCTCGGCGCGCGGGGCGCGATCGGTGAGGTAGAGCAGGTCGATCGAGCCCTCCTGGGACGCCGGGTCCACGGCGGTGAAGAGAGGTCTCGCCTCGGCGCCCGTGTAGAGGCGGGGCGCCGGCATGAGGGGAGTGCGCCCGGCGCAGCCGAGCAGAAGCGCGATCGCGAGGGCGCCTCCAAGACCAGCCGGCCGAAGCCCGATAGCAAGCCACGAATCAGTCGACACGATCACTCCTGGTTGCGAACAGAGTACAGACTCACCAGCCGAGCCACGAGAACGGCCAGGTAGATCTGTCCACCCACGCCCTGGACCACAGCCATGCCCTCGGCGGACTCCCCGACGGGAACCACGTCGCCATAGCCGACCGTGGCCTGGGTGATGAAGCTGAAGTAGATGACGCGCGGCGGCGTCAGCGGGGCACCGCTGGCGGAGGAGAGCGAGCCCGGCTGCGACGTCTCCAGCAGCCAGTAGCCCACGCCGAAGGCGATTCCCATGAGCAGGTAGGCGTCGAGTGCCGCGGCGATGTGCTCCGCATCGACCGGCCCCGAGGAGAGCGCGCGGCGCACCGAAACCCCGGCGGCCAGCGTGCAGGCGAGGGCGAGCAGGGATTGGCTGACGAGGTCGGGGGCCGGGTGGTCCAGCAGGGGCTGGGCGAGGCGAGCGCCGACGAGTCCGGCCACCAGCATCAGCAGGATCCCGCGCAGCCAGCCGGCGCGGACGCTGAGCACCACGGCGACCAGGCTCAGGGCGAGGAGCCACTCCAGCGGGTTGGCGGTCGGCAGGATCCTGCCCACGAGGCCATGGCCGCCGATCGTCGTCAGCAGGGCCACGACGAGGATCACGAAGCGATGCTCGGCATAGCGGCGCGCCAGTGAAGACGCGACCAGGAGCTTCCTCGGCGGCTCCGTCATCGCGCGACCGGAACCGTCAGGACCGGCGTCGCCCTGTCGTGATCCACCGCCTCCGCGATCCGCACCGAGATGAGGGACTCGATGATCCGGAAGGTCTGCTTGCTCGCTGCGTCCGTGCCGTCGATGAAGTACCACCAGCCGTGGTGACGGCTCGCGGTCATCGCGGTCTCGGGGCGGTCCTGCGAGCGACGGATCCGGATGCTCTGGCCGACGGGACCGGCAGGAGGCAGGGGCTCCGCGATCCCCGCTGCCAGATGGTCCTCCGGTACCTCGACCGACGCCGCCGCGATGTTGAAGAGGTCGTAGAGCGAGCGCGTCTCGACCTGGAGGGCGGGATCGTCGGGTCTCCCGATTCCGAGGCGCAGTGGCAGGGTCACCACGCCGTCGAGATCGCTCGGCGCGGCGAGACCCAGGAGGGCGTACAGCTCGGCGACCTGCGCCGCGTAGGCGTCTCCCGCGCCGGTGAGGGCGAGGACGAAGGACGGCTCCGGCTCCGTCGTCTGCGCCCAGCTGGCCCGGCCCTGGCGAGACATCTCGGCCAGGAGCTCCGCCAGACGGCCGAACCGGGTATCCATCTCGACGGACTCCTTCGCCAGGAACTCCGGGTTGCGGATTCCGTTGATGCTCCGCAGGAGAAGGGTCGCCCCCTGCGGTGAGCCGCGCAGGGCGTTCACGACGAGCACCGTCAGATCCAGGGGCAACGGCGAGAGGAGCTGGCGCATGTACTGCTCGCCCTGCACCGGCGTGTACGAGATCGTGGGGTTCTGCTCGTAGGCGAAGCCCGCGCTCAGGGGAACCAGGTTCCCCTGGTAGTTGCTCTCCGGCCCGATGCCGAACTCCGCGCCCAGGCTCGCCTGCAGGCTCATGTTGGACGTGACGCTGGTGACCGCCAGCAGACCCGTGGGCTCGCCATAGCGCATCCGCACCACCATGGAGAGCACCTGCTGGGCGTTCGTGGCGACGATCGCGTCGTTGTACGCGGAGCGACTCCCGCGGAGGGCCTTCGGCCCGAGGAACGTACAGCCCGTACCGAACAGCACCGGGAGCAGGAGGCCTGCGACTACCGCGAGAGCCCGCTTGCTCGCCATCGTGGGCGGCGGCGCGACCCGTGATCGATCACTGGATCCAGCCTTGCGCCTCGAACCGGGGCTGCAACTGGTCGGCGATCTCGTCGGCCACCGCCTTGGCCCGTCCTTCGACCGTGCTGCTGCCGCTCTCCTCATCGTGCACCTTCATCGCGCTGGACACGATGAGACCGGCCGGATTGCCGGTCGCTGCAGCCATCGCGGCCGAACCGACGAGACCTGGCGACTCGGACCCCTTCGACGTCACGGTTCCCTGTCCGAGGCGCCGCAGGCCGCGGTCCGTCATCTGGAAGCCCTCCACGGCGGCCTTCAGCTCGGAGGTCCCCGAGCCCATGCCGATCGCCACGCGCTCGGCCGCGCTGCCCTCTTCCATCGAGACCAGGTAGCCCCGGATCACCAGGTCGTTGATGCGCGGCGTCGTGCGCGCCGAAGCCCGCTTGGCCGGCAGCCCCACGGCGCGGATCCGCTCCACCAGGTGCCCGGCGATCATCGCGCCGGCCTCGCGCCCGCGCGCGATCTGCTCTGAGGTCTGCGCTGTGTGATGGGCACGAACCGCCAGTCCCGAATCGCCAGGGACGTCGTCGGCGGTGGCCGCGAAGTCGTGCACCCAGATGTGGCCCGGGCGGGGCAGCTGCTCGTCCACGAAGGTCCGGCGGCTCGTCACGCCGCTCGAGGCGCATCCAGCGACCAGCAGCAGGGCGAGCAGGGGCAGGGCAAGCCGCAGAATGGAGTCCACCGGCTCCTCCGGGCCCATGCGACGAGCCGCGCTGCGACTCTTCCTCTGGCACATACGCTCGACTCCCTTCGTCGCCGGCCCCCTCCCGCCGCCTCCGGGAGGTTCGAGCACGGCCGGGGGGTTCGCTTGTCATTTCCCGCCACGGATTCCGAGGAGGATGGTCGAGGCGGGTCTGGGCCGAGTCCGAAGAGGGGCGAGCACGGCGTGGGGGGGCGATTCCGCTCGCCACGAGCGGGCTGGATGTCCGGTGGGCGACACTTCCCCTGGTCGTCGTCGGTCCGAGCAGGGTGCTGCTACGGATCGAGAGGTCGCACGAACACGGCGAGGTCGTTCTCGCCGACCGTCAGAGCATCGGACTTGTCCGGGACCAGCTCGAGGGCGAACCCGTTCGCCTCGCGCTGCAGGCCGATGCTGACCAGACCGTCGCGATGCAGCCGCTTCTCGATCTCTCCGAAGGTCGTGTGGCCCGCCAACGCGTCGAGCGA
>JANQFA010000217.1 GCA_028278065.1 Myxococcota bacterium | reverse complement strand
CCGACCCCTACCTATCGCCACCACCTCCTCCTGCTCGAAGAGCGCGGCGGCAAGCTCGCCAAGTTCCACGGGGCGGTCGCGGCCGAGGCGCTGCGCGCGCACTACTCGGCCGAGGCGCTGTGCGGATTCCTGGCCAAGGCGGCCGGACTCCGGGAGGATGAGGGGCCCGTGCGTCCCACCGACCTGGTGGCCGGGTTCGACTGGGCACGCATCGCCCGCGAGAACCGGGTGGTGAGCGTCCGCGAGAACGGTCTCGCGCTCGGGGCCACTCAGTCCGCGGCGCCGCGGTAGCGGAGGACCTGGCGCTGGCCGCGGCTCAGGATGCCCGGGAGATGGGCCACCTCGTCGAAGTGCTCCGCCACGATCTCCGCGATCTCCGGGTTGCGGCGCTTCGCCAGTGCGGGACGGCCGATGTTGGCGTAGAGGGGGACGCCGCGGCGATCGGCCTCCGCCATGGCGAGGAGCAGGTTCTCGGCGTCTACCCGACGGATGCGCGGATCGTAGTACCGGGGCGGGAAGCTCCACGATACGGTGATCACCTCCTCGTTGGCCGGCGAAACGGGATCCGGATCGGTGCGGGTGAGGGAGACGGAGTCGCGCCAGGGCTGGATCGCGCGCGAGCGGAGCTCGGCCCGCGGCGCCTGGGTGAAGGCCGCGAACGCGAGCACCGCTGCAGCGAGACCGGCTCCGCACGCGCGCCGGCCGAGCGGGCGGAGCATCCCCTCCAGTCCGAGACACGCGAGCATGACCAGTCCGGGCAGGGCCAGGATCTTGTACTGGGGATGGAGATGGGAGTCGGCGCGCAACGCCAGGCTCACCGAGAGCAGCGCCGGGATCAGCAGCACCGGGACGAGCGCCCGCCGCAGGCCACCGACCGCGAGCCAGCGGAGCGCTCCCGCCACCACCAGCAGGACGGCCGCGCCGACGAAGCTCGCCACGAGGACGGGCGCCGCAGCCGCTCGATCCGAGAGCTCCGTGAACACGGGATTGGCCCGCGCACGGCCCCAGGGCATCCCGGACACCAGGAAGCTACCGACGTCGCGGAACCAGGCGGCGTCCATCTTCTCCTGGGTGGGCGCCTTCACGTACTCGCGGAACTGCGCGAGGTTCGGGGCCATCATGTGGATCCAGACCAGCGCACCGAAGAGGCCGACGACGAGCCAGCGCACGAGCTGCGGGCGCAGCGCCGGAGTCCCGCGATGGGTCGCGAAGACCAGGCCCACCAGGACGGCGTTGAGGAACAGGACGTAGTAGACGGACGCCGCGTAGGTCCAGAGCAGCACGAGCTGGAGCAGGCCGAACGCGGACCAGCGCCGCCAGCTGCCGCGCTCGAGCACGCCCGCCGCCGCGACGAGCGCCAGGGAGAGCAGACACAGGGCCAGCGAGTAGCCGCGGGCCTCGCTCGCGTAGCGCAGGTGCCAGGGATGCAGCGCCAGGATCCACGCGGCGGCGACGCCGGCGGCGGGATGCCCGAAGCGCCAGAGCGCCAGGCCCAGCGCCCCGATCGAGGCCATGCCCGCGAGGAAGGTCGGCAGGCGCAGGGCTCGCTCGTTCACCATGCGATGGTCGGGTCGCGCCAGCGCGCGCCAGGCCGAGAGCGAGAGCCGGGCGAGGATCGTGTGCGGCACGTGGTTGTTGGGCCACTCGTAGTGCCAGAAGGTGTCGCTCCAGCTCGGCTCGTGGAAGCGCAGCTTCCCGGTCCGGCCGTCGGCGATGTAGAAGCCATCGATCGACCACTGGACGTTGTAGCGCTCGTCCTCGAACAGGCTCTGGGAGAGCCTCGGCAGGGCGAGCACGCCGCCCGCCAGTACGGCGGCTGCGACCAGCACGGTGAAGGCGCGGGTGCGTGGCGCGGGGGCGTGCTCGGGGCGCTCCGGGTCGTCGCCCGCCAGCCAGCGCGGCGCCAGGGCGAAGAGGGCCGCCAGCACCGGTGCGATGAAGGCCGCGGTCCACCAGCCCCAGGTGTCCGCGTAGTCCACCGGACGCACGGGGGCGTTCTTCGCGAGGCGCTCCGCGATGCCGTCGCTCCACGGGTTGTCGTCCAGGAGCCGGGCGACGCAGGCGACGATGAGCACCAGCAGCACGACGCGCACGCGAAAGAGAGTCGGGTCCTCCTCGCGCATCCTCCGCAGTCGCTCCAGCATCGGCGCGCGAGTCTAGCCCCGCCCGCCCGCGCGTGTCTCGAGCTCCGCCCGGATGCGACGGTGCTCGGCCTCGTCCAGCCGGAAGCGGAAGAAGAGGAGGGCGCCGATCCCGTAGGCCGCGGCGGGGAAGAGACCCGCCAGCCCCCGGATCGCGAACAGGGTCGCCTCGGTCTGCTCCTGGTTGGGCGAGAACCCGACCCACTGCAGGGTCATGCCCGTGAGCCAGCCCATCAGTCCCCCCGCGCACTTGCGGGTGAAGTTCCAGACCGCGAAGTAGGTCCCCTCCTTGCGCTCACCGGTCGTGTACTCGTCCCAGTCGATCACGTCGGCCTGCACGGACGGGCCCATCATGTTGCCGATCCCCCCGCCGATTCCGGCGCCGACCGCCGCCAGGAAGACGATCCAGATCCGCTCCGGGGAGCCGAAGAAGAGCAGGAGGAAGCCGAGCGCGGTCACCAGCATGCCCGCAGCCCACGTCCGCTTCTTGCCCAGCCGCCGCGAGATCGGCAGCACCGCCGGCACCACCAGCAGGCTCGCGCCGAAGTAGCCGACCAGGAGGAGCGGGAAGAGGGATTCGTCGCCGAAGACGTACTGGGTGAGGTAGGCGCCCAGGATCCCCAGGGTGGCGGCTCCCAGACTCTCGATCAGGAAGACCCCGAGCAGCAGGCGCGCGTGCGGGTTCCGCCAGACGTCGCCTACCGCGCGGAAGGGTCGCTCGCCTCCGCGACCGACGTGTTCGGCGCGCTCGCGCAGGCGGCGCACGGCCAGGAGGATCAGC
Organism: Myxococcota bacterium; assembly: GCA_028278065.1. GTDB lineage: Bacteria > Myxococcota_A > UBA9160 > UBA9160 > JAFDET01 > JAFDET01. The sequence continues at coordinate 6,550 of JANQFA010000217.1, read as the reverse complement.
AGGCTGGAGAGGAGCCCGCCGCCCATCGACAGCACCAGCCCCGCCAGGCGCTTGTCGTCGGCATGGGTCATCCAGCCCAGCGCTGCGGTGACCAGGATGAAGCCCGCCCCCGTGGCCAGGTGACGCGAGGCGAAGACCCGCGAGCGCTCGTGGTGGTCCATCGAGAGCTCTGCACCGAGGGCGGCGTGGGGAACGTGGAAGGCGGTGGCGGCCGTCTCGAAGAGCAGCAGTCCCACGGTCACCCAGGCCACGAGCATCGCGCCCTGGAGCCCTGCGGGCGGCGTCCACGGCATCGCGGCGACCAGCACCATGGGCAGGGCGGCGCCCAGCAGCCATGGGCGCCGCCGCCCCAGGCGCGTGCGCGTGCGATCCGAGAGATAGCCGGCCAGCGGATCGGACACGGCGTCCCAGACCCGGGCCAGCAGGAAGACCGTCCCCATCACGCCGGGCGCGATCAGCAGTACGTCGGTGGAGAACTTGAAGAGGTAGATGCCGACGAGGAGGCCCAGGTATCCGACGCTGGCCGCCGGCAGTGCGTAGGCCACGAGGTCCCGGAGCGGGACGCGTGCGTCGCCGCGGGTGTCGGGCTCGGTGCGGACGGCGGCTCCTCCTGCTCGCGACCGAGTCTACCGTGCGCCGGCTTCCCCCCGGCGGCGGGAATTCGCGGGGCCCTGCGATAGACTCCGAGCCCCGCAATCCGACGAGGAGAGAGGCCCATGGCCAAGCCGTATTCCGAGCCCCAGTACGCAGAGCTGACTCCGGAGATCCGCGAGAAGCTCGAGAAGTTCCGCGAAGAGCATGCCGACGACCCGATGGGCGGGGTAGGAACGTCGGTTCTCTTCGAGGACGACAACGTGAAGATCTGGGAGATGGTGCTGGAGCCGGGCGAGGCGTCGGACCTGCATCACCACGAGCATCCCTACTACCTGGTGATCAGCGAGGGCGACATCGTCGCGGGCGTTCCGCCCAAGGACTCCGGAATGGACCCCTTCATCGGCGTGATCCCGGAAGGCGGCAACACGGTTCCGGTGCCCGCGGGCGGCACCGAGTGGGCCGTGAACATCGGCAAGAAGCGCTACTACGAGATCCTGATCGAGCTCAAGAACGCCTGACCCCACCGGGTCGACCGGACAGCTCGCGCACCAGCGTCTGCTTCAGGAGCTCGAGCTCGCTGCTGCGCAGGCGTGCGCGCCGGCCCTCGAGCATCTGCATCGTGGCGAGGCCGGACAGCACCGAGATGGTGTAGTGCTGCAGCCGGACGCTGTGGGCGCGGGTCAGTCCGAGATCGCCGAAGAGGCTGCTCCAGACCCGGCCCCAGGCGCGGAACATCTCGCCCCGCCAGTCTCGGTCCGGATCGTCGTCCTCGCGGCCGGCGTGGTTCACGAGGATCTCGAACGCCGAGCGGTAGCGGTCGCTGCGAAAGTGGTCCCACGCGCGGTCCACGAAGGTGGAGACGCGCGTCTCGACGGACGTCCCGTCGACCGGCACGTCCGCGATCAGCGCGGCGAAGTGCTCGAAGGAGTCCTGGAGCACGGCGCGCAGGATCCCTCCCTTGCCTCCGAAGTGGTGCTGGACCGCTCCCCAGGTCACGCCGCTGCGCCGCGCGATCTCGGTGGCCGTCGTCCGCTGGTAGCCCACTTCGGCGATGCTCTCGACGACCGCGCGCAGGATGCGTCCCCGCGTCTCGGCGGTTCGCTCGGCGTGGCTGCGGCGCGGTCGGCTCATGCGGGCGTCTCCCGAGGAAGCGTATCGCACTTTACATTGCGAGCGATATGTATCTGGCGTAGGGTGGCCGGGTCGTCCCGTCCAGGAGGAGGAATCCATGTCCGAACGACGCGAGCGCGGAGTGGAGATGATCAAGAAGGTCTACGCCGGCGACGTCGTCGTGCCGCCCGAGGGCGCCATGGCCTTCTCCGACGTGATGCTCGAGCAGCTCTTCGCCGAAGTCTGGACCCGCGAGGCGCTTCCAGTGCGCGACCGGCGCCTGCTCATCATGGGGGTCATCGCCTGCATGGGCGAGGCCACCACCTGGAAGATCCAGTCCAAGGCCGCCCTCAAGAACGGCGAGCTCACGCCGGAGCAGCTTCGCGAGGCCCTGATCATGCTGGCCCAGTACGCCGGCTACCCTCGCGCCGCGTCGCTGATCGGCCCCACCGAGCAGGCCATCGCGGAGTTCGAGCAGGACTAGGCGCCGGGCGCACCGCGTATGGTCCTGCCCGCGGTGTAGCCGCCGTCGACGGCGTAGTCGCCGCCCGTGCGCGGGCGCCCTCGGCCGCGAACCGGCGCGCCGGTTCCGCGCGCAGCACCGGTGACGATGGCGGACTTCCCCGCGAGGCGGCCCGACCCGGCAGGCGTTCCCGGCGCGCTCAAGGCTGGTCCGATCCCGGCGGAGTCTCCATGCGCACGGTGACCTCGCGCTGGGTGTAGGGCGTGGCGATGCCCGCATCGAGGAGGCCGCGGTTGACCGCGACGGCCAGGCTGCTGCGGACGCTGGGAACGACGCCCTCGGTCCAGGCCCGGATCTCGAACTCCAGTGCGCTCTCCCCGAAGCCCGTGAAGAGGACCTGCGGTTCGGGGTCGTCGATGACGTCCGGGTGCTCGCGCTCCACGCGCGACAGCACCTCGATCACCCGCTCGGGGTCCGTGCCGAAGGAGGCGCGCACCGGCAGGTCGATGCGGCGCTTGCGATCCGACAGGGTCCAGTTCACGACCCGCGCCGAGATGAAGTCCCCGTTGGGCACGATCACGTCGGAGCCGCTGAAGGTGCGCACGGTGCTCGCCCGGATTCCGATGTGCTCCACGACCCCGAAGAGCTGTGGCAGCTCCACCATGTCGCCCACGCGCACTGGACGTTCGAAGAGGAGCAGGATGCCGGAGACGAAGTTGTTGACCACGTTCTGCAGTCCGAAGCCGATGCCCACCCCGAGGGCCGAGACCATCAGGGTCATCTTGTCCATCGAGAAGCCGAGCATCGCGACCGCGGCGAGGAAGCCCAGGACCAGCACCGTGTAGCGGGCGAAGGTGGCGAGGGCGAAGGGGACGCCCGTGGGCATGTCGACCCGGCTGAAGATCTCCTGGTCGAGGGTGAACGCGACGAAGCGCGAGATCAGCCAGGCGATCCACAGGGTGAGTACGAACGCGAGGATGTTGCCCACCGAGAGGCCCAGCGGGCCCATTGCGAGGTCGGCGGACAGGAGCCCGGCGACGGCCTCGCGGAACGGCGGGAGGAGCTGGGTGGCCAGCAGGAGGATGTAGACCCAGGCGGCGAAGCCGAGCACGCGGAAGAGGCGCCGCACCACGGACAGGAACGTCTGGCGCCGGGACTTGACCATGTGCAGCGCGTCGAGACTGCCTGCGTCGATCAGGCTGCGGAAGACCGCCTCCGCGATGCGCACCATCGCGACCAGCGCCCCGCCGGACAGCGAGCCCCAGATGGGGACCAGGATCAGGACGTCCGACAGCGCCGTGTAGCCGAACAGCTCGGCCAGGAAGGCGGCGGCGAAGAGCGCCAGGCAGAGCCGCATCCACATGTTGAGCGCGCGGAACCAGGGGAGGCCGCCGAGGAGCTCGGGCAGTCTCTGGATGCGCGCGGGCCTGCGCAGCCAGAGGATGCCGACGAAGCCGATCACGGCCTCGCACAGGGTCGCCAGCCGCGACAGGAGCTCGAGTCCGCTCAGGGCGATGCGCAGGATCTCGGCCAGGGAGAGCAGGACGATCGCGAGGGCCGGTGCGTGGAGGCTCTTGTCCAGGAGACCGCGCACCACCAGCCACCAGAGCGGAAGCGCCGCGAGGTACACGACCAGCGAGAAGCCCGGCGTCCGCTCCGGATGCAGGTAGGGAGTCAGGAAGAGCGCGAAGAAGACCCCCGCCACCCGGGGCATCGCCAGCGCGCGCAGCGCGGTCTCGGCCTGGGCCGGGTCGCCCTGCGCCTCGTCCAGGTTCTCGCGGGCGTGGGCGAAGAGCAGCGACAGGCCGATCGCGAGAAGCAGGTGGAGGATCATGCGGACGTGGTGCTCGACCGCGTAGTCCGCCAGGGTATGCGTCAGATTGGCCATGTCCTGGCCGACCCGTTCCAGGTTGTGCTGAACGGTGTCCCGGGACACCTCCGACGCCCAGAGAGGCGGCGTCTGGGCGGTACGCAAGCGGCCGGAGAGCTCGCGCTGCGCCCGCTCGATCTGCTCGCGGGCGTCGTTCACGGCCTTGCGTCGCTCGCCCACCTTGGCCTGCAGATCGAGCACGGTGTTGCGGGTCTTCTCGACCGCGCGCTTCGTCGCGGCCAGCGACTTGCGGTTGCCGTCGATGCGCTCCATCACCGCCGGGGGCGCCTTGGCCTGGCGCGCGGAGGCGCGCGAGCGCTTCCAGAGCTCGTCGGCCTCCCCCAGCTCGCTGAGCCAGCCGTCCAGGTCGGTGGCCAGCTCGCCCAGCGAAGTCTTGAAGTCCGACAGGCGACCGTCCAGGCGCTCCCAGTTGGCTGCGGCTCCGGTCACATCTCCGGAGCGGAGCTGTCGGGAGAAGATGACCTCGAGGCGCGCCTGCGCGCGCTCGATGTCCTCGTCGAGGCTCTCCAGGCGCGCGGCGACCTCCGCCGAGAGGTCCGCGGTGTCGAGCTGGCTGTCGATCTCGGCGAGGCGGGCAGCCAGGGTGTCGGAGGCACCCGCGACGTCGCCGATGGCGACGACCGGCGGCGGCTTCTCCTCCACCTCCGCGGCCGGGGTCGCAGCGGCGGGCGTCGCGGGGGGCTGGGCCTGTGCGACGCCGAGCCAGACGGCCGTCAGCACGAGCGACCAGAGTGCGGCTCTCAGGGGGGACCTCGGGATCACGAGGCGGAGACTAACACGGCCGGGTGGAGCGGGTCGGTCCTCAGAGCCGCTGCGCGCAGGTCAGCGCGGCCCCGGCGAGCGCGTCCACCCGCTGGCGGAATGGTGCCGTGTCGGCCTTCTGCCCCATCACGCCCTTCTCGAAGCGCGCGAGGACGCCTTCGACGATCGCGGCGAGCCGCCAGTGCTGGAACGCGCGGTAGTAGTCCACGGCCGACACGTCGAGGCCGGTGAGCTCGCCGTAGCGCGCGACGATGGCATCCGCGCTGGGGAAGCCGGGAGCGCTGGCCGGCGCCTGGGGGAGGAGCCCGTCCACCGGGGACGGACCCCAGTCGTTCACCAGGTAGCCCAGGTCCGCCAGGCGATCGCCCAGGGTGCAGAGCTCCCAGTCGAGGACCGCGGCGACCTCTCCCTCGTGCACGATCGTGTTGCCCAGCCGGAAGTCGCCGTGCACGATCCCCGAGCCCTGCTGGTCCGGGATGTTCGCCGCGAGGGCGGCGTAGGTCTCCTCCATGGCGGGGACCTCGCGGGTGCGCGAACGCTCCCACTGACGGCTCCAGCGGCGCAGCTGGCGCTCGATGTAGCCTTCGCGCTTTCCGAGGTCGCCCAGCCCGACGGCGTCCGGATCGATCGCGTGGAGGCGCGCCAGCACCTCCACCAGCTCGTAGCCGAGCCGCTCTCGCCCCGCCTCGTCGAGCCCGGAGACGTCGTCGCGAGTCGCCATCACCACGCCGTCGACGAAGGCCATCACGTAGAACGGGGCGTCGTTCACCTCGCTGTCGGCGCAGTGGCCGAGCGCCGGGGGCACCGGCACGCCGCTGTCCGCCAGCGCCGAGATGATGCGGTGCTCGCGTCCCACGTCGTGGGCCGTCTCGAGCACGGCACCGAGGGGCGGGCGGCGCAGCACGAAGCGCTGGCCGCGTGCGTCCTCGACCCGGTAGGTGAGGTTCGAACGGCCGCCGACGATCAGCTCGAACGAGAGGGGCGGCAGCACGCCCGCAACGTGCGCCTCGAGCCAGGCGGTGACGGCTTCCTCGCGGATTCCCTCGGGCATCGGAACAGGCTAGCCGCTTCGGCTCCCTCCGCCGCCGTACCGTTCGAGTGCAGCGGCCATGCGTTCGAGAACCTGCGCGAGGACGCCGGGCGAGGTCCCGAAGTTGAGCCGCACGAAACGCCCTGAGCCGTTGCCGAACTCGTCGCCGTCGTTCAGCGCGACCCGTGCCTCCGACAGGAAGAACTCGTAGGGCCGCGACGGCAGCGCGAGTGCGCGGCAGTCGAGCCAGGCCAGGAAGCTCGCCTGCGGCGGATGCATGGCGACTCGCGGCAACCGCTCAGAGACGAACTTCGCCACCGTCTCCCGGTTCGCGTCCAGCTGATCGACGAGCGCGGCCAGCCAGGCATCCCCGTCGCGCCAGGCGGCGAGGGTCGCCTCGATGCCGAGGATGTTGGGGATCCCCAGGAGGCGTCCGGCGAAGATCCGTGTCTGCCGCTCCATCAGCTCGTCGGAGCCGAAGTGGATGAGGGCGCACTTGAGCCCCGCGATGTTGAACGCCTTGGTCGCGGACGTGATCGTGATGGTGCGCGCCGCGATCTCGGGTCCCAGGGAGGCGAGGGGGATGTGGGCCGCTCCGGGGTGGGCGAGATCGGCGTGGATCTCGTCCGAGACGACGACCAGATCGCGCTCGACCGCGAGCTCCGCGAGCGCCTCCAGCTCCGTGCGCTCGAAGACCCGT
>JANQFA010000208.1 GCA_028278065.1 Myxococcota bacterium | reverse complement strand
TCGTCGCCGTCCTCGTCGCCGTGGAGCTCTTCGCCTCGCGGCCGGGCGACCTGCGCCCCTGGCAGCGCCTCCTGGTGATCGCCAACCTGGTCGTGGTCGTCCTGGCGGTGACGGTGCTGCCGCTCGTGCTCGCCTGGCGGTTCGGGGGCGTGTCGTTCGCGGTGCTCTTCTCGCTGTGTGTCGCGGGAACGCTCGCGCTGGCGTGGCGCCAGCAGGGCCGTCTCGCCGGTACGTCGTCGCTGCTCGCGGCGGCTTCCTTCGCGACCGCGGGGCTGGCCGCGGCCCTGTGGCTGGGAGTTCCCCGGATCGACGCGGAGCGGAGCACCTTGCCGTTCTTCGAGGAGGTGCGGCCTCTGCTCGAGGGCCGCCGCCCGGCGAGCACCATCGTCGACGATCGCCGCTTCCCGCTGCTCCAGTGGTATCTCGATCGCCCGGTGCGCGCCCTGGCCGGTCGCGCGGAGGCGCTCACCCTCCTGGCGGGGGACGAGTCGGTTGCCGTGTTCGCGTCCGCCCACGGCTACGCACGCACGCTGCGCAAGTGGGCGGGCGTCCCCCACCGGAGCGTCCCGGCACCGTCGGGGAAGGAGACCTTCGTCCTCCTCCTCAACGATTCGCGCTAGCCCAGGCGCTCGCCGCTCTGCAGCCCGATGTCGCGCGCCCAGCGGGCCGCGTCGAGCGCGCTCTGGTCCGCGCCGCCGACGCGGACCAGCTCGAGGAGGCCGTCGCCCGTCCCCACCCGGGGAACGCCGTCTTCCCCGATGATGACCACGCCGGGCTCGGCGGAGCCGTCTCGCGTCTCGGCCCACCAGACCAGGAGCTTGTCGCCGCGAAAGGCGGTGAAGGCCCCGGGCCAGGGATCGGTCACGGCGCGCACCAGGTTGCGCACCGTCTCGGCGGGCGCGCTCCAGTCGATCTCGCCATCGGCGGGCCTGCGCCCTCCGAAGTAGCTGGACTCGCGGTGCTCCTGTGCCACGCGGGGCGCGGTTCCGGCGAGGAGCCGGGGGTGCATCTCGCGCAGCAGCTCGCGGCCGGCGGTGGCGAGCTTGCGCGTGAGGGTGAGCGCGGTGTCGTCCCGGTCGATCGCGACCCTCGCCCGGGCCACGATCTCGCCGTGGTCCGGCTTCGGGTCCATGTAGTGCAGCGTGACGCCCGTCTCGACTTCCCCGTGGACCAGCGCCCAGTTGACCGGCGCCCGGCCGCGGTAGCGGGGCAGCAGCGAGCCGTGCAGGTTCAGGGCGCCGAGGCGCGGGATCTCGAGCACATGGGGTCGGATCATCTGCCGGAAGTAGAACGAGTAGAGGAGGTCGGGCTCCGCGGACGCGATCGCCCGAGCGGTGTCCGCATCGTTGACGTCCTCGGGCTCGAGCACGGGAACGCCGGCGGCCCGCGCCAGCTCGGCCACCGAGCCGAACCAGGTGCGCTCGCCCGGCGCGTCCGCGTGCGTGATCACCATGCGCACGTCGGCGCCGATCTCGAGCAGCTCGGAGAGACACGCGTGGCCCACCTCGCTGTAGGCGCAGGCCACCACGGAGCCCGGCGGGCTCATGTGTCGCCGTCGGTGCGTCCGCTCGAGACGACGCGGCGGATCCGGTAGATCGGGCGTCGTCGCACCTCCGCGTAGATGCGGGCCACGTACTCGCCCACGACCCCGACGGCCAGCATGAGGACGCCGATGAAGGCGAAGAGGATGGCGAACAGGGTGAAGACCCCTTCGACCTCGGGCCCCACGATCAGACGCCGGACCATGAGGAAGCCGGCGAAGGCGACCCCGAGCAGCGCGATGGCCATTCCGGTGATGCTCACCAGCTGGATGGGGAGGAGCGAGAAGCCGGTCACCAGGTCCGCGCCCAGGCGCATGAGACGGAGCGTCGAGTACTTGGAGTGGCCTTCCTCGCGCTCCCCGTGCGCGACGTGGATCTCCACCGGATTCTGCGCCAGGGTGGTGGCCAGCGCGGGGATGAAGGCGGAACGCTCGGCGAGCTCCACCACCTCCTCGGCGATCTCGCGGGAGTAGCCGCGCAGCATGCAGCCGTAGTCGGTCATGCCGACGCCGAGGCTCGCGGTCGTCACGCGGTTCACCAGCCCCGAGACGCGCTTCCTCAGCCATGGATCCTGGCGGCGCTCGCGCACCGTGCCGACGATGTCGTGTCCCGCGCGCAGCTCCTCGACGATGCGGGGGATCTCCTCCGGAGGGTTCTGGAGATCCGCGTCGAGGGTCACCACGTGCAGCCCTCGCGAGACCTCGAAGCCGGCCAGCACGGCAGGGTGCTGGCCGTAGTTGCGGGACAGCTCCACCGCGACGACCTCGGGGTGGGCCGCCGACAGCTCGCGCAGGATCTCCCGCGAGCGGTCGGCCGAGCCGTCGTCGACCAGGACCAGCTCGTACGACTCGCCGTCGAGGGCCTTGGCGACGCGCTCGTGGAGCTCGTGGAGCGACGCCTCCTCGTTGTAGACGGGGACGACCACGGAGATCTCGGGCGCGCTCACCGGGCGCTCCGCAGGTGGCCCGCGACCACGCGCTCCAGGGTCTCGACCACGAAGTCCACGTCGGCGTCGGTCATGTCCGGGAAGAGGGGCAGGGTGAGGATGCGGCGGCCCGCCTCGCTCGCCACGGGGAGGTCCGCCGGGTCGGCCAGGTCGCGATAGAGGGTGAGCCCGTGCAGGGGGACGAAGTGGAGGCCCGCACCCACGCCTTCTTCGCGCAGCGCTCCGATCAGGCCGTCGCGATCCAGCGAGAGGGCGTCGACCTCGACCTGCACGACCAGGATGTGCCACGCGTGGGTGTGCTCGTAGGGCGCGGTTCCCAGGGTCCGCACGTGCTCGCTGCCGGCGAGCCGGGCCTCGTAGAGCTTGGCCAGCTGGGCACGCCGCGCGTTCAGCTCGTCGAGGCGTGCCAGCTGGTGCAGGCCGATGGCCGCCTGGAGATCGGTGAAGTTGTACTTGAAGCCGGCGGCGACCAGGTCGTAGGAGGCCGCGGAGCGGCCCCCGAAGCGGGCGCTGGGGCTCTGGTCGATTCCGTGGAAGCGCAGGCAGCGCATTCGTTCGGCGAGCTCGTCCGAGTTCGTGCTGAGGCCTCCCCCCTCGCCGGTCGTCAGGTTCTTGGCCGGGTGGAAGCTGAACATCGTGATGTCGCCGATCGCGCCGATGGGGCGTCCCTTGTAGGTGGCGCCGAGGGCATGGGCGGCGTCCTCCACCAGGGTGAGTCCGTGGCGGGCGGCGAGGTCCAGGAACGCGTCCTCGTCGCAGGGCTGGCCGGCGTAGTGGACCGGCAGGAGCACACGGGTGCGCGGGGTGATGGCGTCCGCCACCCGCGTGGGGTCGAGATTCAGCGTGTCGGGCTCCACGTCGACCAGGACGGGTCGACCGCCCGCGTGGAGGACCACATTGGCGGTGGCCACCCACGTCATCGGCGTGGTGATGACCTCGTCGCCCGGCCCGACGCCGGCTGCCAGCACGGCCAGGTGCAGGGCCGCGGTCCCCGACGACACGCCGAGCGCGTGCCGCACGCCGAGGCGCGTGGCCAGGTCCTCCTCGAAGCGCGCCGCGCGCGGTCCGGTCGAGAGCCATCCGGAGCGCAGTGTCTCCTCGACCTCGCGGACCTCCGCGTCGGTGATCGAGGGGCGGGCGTACGGCAGCGTGGGTCGGCGCATGGGCTCTACTCGTACACCAGGGAGTCGACGATGTTCATGTTCGCGGCCTTGCGCGCCGGGTAGAGCCCGAAGAAGATCCCCACCGCCAGCGAGACCCCGAAGGCCACGGCGACGCTCGCCGGCGAGACCGGCACCGGGACGTCGTAGAGGATGCCCACGTACAGCGGTCCCCCCGCGCCGACCAGGACACCGAGCAGACCGCCGGCCAGCGACAGGATCGGCGCTTCGAGGAGGAACTGGGTGAGGATGTCGCGGCGGCGGGCTCCCAGAGCGAGGCGGATCCCGATGTCGCGCGTCCGCTCCGTGACGGTGACCAGCATGATGTTCATGATCCCGATCCCGCCGACGACGAGCGAGACGCCCGCGATCGCGATCAGCACCAGCGTGATGGCGTCGGACACCTGACGCGCGAGCGAGAGATACCGCTGGAGAGACTCGATGCGGAAGCTCCCGAGACTGCGGTGCCGTGCGGCCAGGACGCGCTTCACCCCCGCGACCACCCCGGCCACGGCCTGGGGGCTCTCGGCCCGCATATAGAGCACGTCGAGGAAGCGGAGCCCGGCCACGTTGCGGAGCGTGGAGAAGGGCACGATGGCGGTGAGGTCGCTGATCTCGCTCGATCCCACCGCCGAGGCGCTCTGGACTCCCTCGCGCACGACACCCACCACCCGGAAACGCAGGTCGAACAGGCGGATGGTCGCGTCGGGCGGCGGATCGCCGCCGAACATGCGCAGGGCCAGCTCGGGAGACAGGACCGCCACCTTGTCCGCGTTGGCGTCCTCGCGCGCCGTCACGAAGCGTCCCTCGGTGACCACGATGTTGCGGACGTCTGCGTAGTCGGGGGTCACCCCGAGCACCGTGACGGGCCAGGGCTGGCCGCCGATCGAGAGGGTGCGCGATGTGCTCAGCACGGGCGCCAGCGCCGAGATGCCGTCGACCTGCTCCCGGATGACTTCCACGTCGTCGAAGTCGACCTCTTCGGGATTGACGCCCTCTCCCGTGCCGTAGGCGAGGACCAGGTTGGCGCCGACGCCCTCGATGAGACCGACCACGTACCCGCGGCCGACCAGTCCGATCGAGACCACCGCCACCACGCTCGCCGTTCCGATCGCCATGCCCAGCATGGTGAGCGCCGAGCGCCCCCGCTGCCCGGAGAGCCCGTCCCATGCGAAGCGCAGGAGCAGACGGTGCCAGTCAGACGTGTATCTGGCCATCGCGGACGTACACGTTGCGCTCGGCGGCGGCGGCCACCTCCTGGTCGTGGGTGACCATGAGGATCGTCGCCCCCTGGCGGTGGAGGTCGTTGAATATCTCGAGGATCTCCTGAGAGGTCTTGCTGTCGAGTGCGCCGGTCGGCTCGTCGGCCAGGATCACGCGCGGGTCGTTGATGAGGGCGCGGGCGATCGCCGCCCGCTGGCGCTGGCCGATGGAGATCTCGTGGGGCTTGTGGTCGAGTCGGTGGCCCAGCCCCATCTGCTCCAGCCTCGTGCGCGCCTCGGCCAGGCACTCGTCCGGGGCGCGGTCCCGCGCGTAGAGGGCGGGCAGGGCGGCGTTCTCCAGGATCGACAGGTGCGGGAGCAGGAAGAACGCCTGGAAGACGAAGCCGATCTCCTGGTTGCGGATGGGTGCGAGCTCGTCGGTGCTGCGACCGGAGACCCGCTCGCCGCCGAGGTCGTAGGTTCCCTGGTACTCGCTGTCCACGAGACCGAGGATGTGCAGGAGGGTGCTCTTGCCGGAGCCCGAGGGACCCATGATGGCGATGAACTCGCCCTCGATCACCTGGAGGTCCACACCGCGCAGTGCGGAGATCGGCTCCCCCCCCATCTCGAACGTCTTGTAGACGTCGTGGAGCTCGAGCTCGATCCGGGGCCGGCTAGGGGTGGCCGCCGGCATCCCGAAGGCGGGGCTCCACCCGCTCCCCGTCGCTCAGGCCGTGCAGGGGGCCGAGCACCACGCGGTCGTCCAGGTCCAGGCCCTCGGTGATCTCCACCGCGCTCACCGTCTCGAGACCCAGCGACACCGCGGTTCGCTCCGCACGACTGCCCTCGATGCGGTAGACCCACGGCGTGCCGTTGGCGCGCACCACGGCGGCGGCGGGGATCTGCAGTGCGTCCGCGGCCTGGGCGACGATGATGTCCACGTCCACGCTCATCCCGGGTACCAGGCCTTCGGTGGGCGGCTCGACCCGCGCCAGACTCTCGGAGATCGAGCGGCTCTCGCGCACGACCACGTGCGGGATCACCTCCGAGACGGCGCCGGCCCAGGTGCGGCCCGGGAACGCGTTGGAGGTGATCTCCACCCGCTGGCTCGGACGGACCCGGCCCAGATCCACCTGATCCACGTTGGCGCGGACCCGCAGGCGCTCCAGGTCCGCGATGCGGAGGATGGGATCGCCCACGTGGACCATCTCGCCGCGTCGTCGGTCGCTGCGGTAGACGGTTCCCGAGAAGGGCGCGGTCAGCTCGGCGGCGCCCTGTTGTCCCTCCAGCTCGCGGATCAGGAGGTCGAGCGAGGCCACGCGCAGCGGGACCTCACGCTCGAGGAACGAGACCCGCGACTGGGCCTCGCGCAGGGACGCCTGGCTCTCCGCGTGACGCTCGCGGGTGATGGCGCCTTCCTCGAAGAGGCGCGCGTCGGTGGCCGCGCGCTCGGTCTCACGGGCGAGCCTGGCGCGCGCGGCGCGCAGCGACTCGCGCGCCGAGAGACGCTCGGAGCGGGCCTTGGCCAGCTCCGAGCCGACCTGCCCGCCATCGATGCGCAGGATGACGTCCCCCTCCTGCACCCGCGTTCCGGGCTCGGTGATCTCGAGGATGCGGCCGTCGAGCCGCGCGCGGACCTCGACCTCCTCGACCGGCTCCACCTTGCCGTTCGTGGTGACCCGAAGTGCGAGAGGTCCGCGCTCCACCGCGGCCGCGTCCACGTGTACCGCGGGAGAGCGGGAGATCCACGCCAGGGCGAGCGCGCCGAGCACGGCGGCGCCGACGATCACGCGCAAGAACATCGAGGGGGCCGGTCTCCTGGGGTCAGGGGGCGCCGCGCGAGCCCAGCACGGCTGCGGAGAGGCGCCCCATCTCGTGTTGCAGCGCGGTCCACACCTCGAACCGTGTGAAGTACGAGTTCGTGGCCTCCCGCGCATCCCGAACGCTGCGCTCCCGGGCCGACAGGGCCTCGTCGACGGTCGCCCGCTCCGACTGCATGCGGAGATCGGTGAGCCGCTGGCGCTCCCTCGAGCTCACCGCGCGACGCCTCGCCAGCTGCAGCCGCTGGTCCGCCGCGTCGAGCTTCCTCATGAGCTCCCGCACCCGATTGCGCTTGCTTTCCAGCAGGGAGTGGTAGCGCAGCCGTGCGATCTCCACCCCTTTGACGGCCCCGGCGATCGCGCTCTTGGCCTCGAAGCCGTCGAAGATGGGGACCCGCAGGTCGATCCCCACGCGCCACTCGTCCTTGAAGAGGTCGAAGCGATCGGCGCCGTAGTGCGAGTAGCCGGCGCGGAGGCCCAGGGTGGGAAGGCGCCGCGCCGAGGCGGCACCCACGTTGGCCTCCTCCATGCGTCGCCGGAGCTCGAGGACGCGCACGTCGGGCGCCGACACGACGGCCTCCTCGGCGGCCGCGGCGGAGATCTGATCCGTCTCGGGGAGGCGGTCGGCGACACGCAGCGGTGCGGCCGTTTCTTCTCCTCCGGAGATGCTGCCCCAGAGCGTGCTCAGGGCGTTGCGGGCCTCGGCCTTGCGTGCCGTGGCCTCCATCTCGGCCTCGGCCAGATGGAGGCCGACGAACTCCCGATCCGCCTGGAGCGCGCGGCCGGCCTCGAGCAGGGCGGCCGCCTGCTTGTCGAGCCAGCGGGCATCCTCGACCTGGAGCGTCGCCTGGTCGGCGAGACGCTGCAGGCGCACGATCTCCGCGAACTGGCCGGTCACCTGATGGGCGACCCGCTCGCGCTCGTCGTTCTCCGAGATGCGTGCCGCCTCGGCGGCCAGCTTCTCGCGCTCCATGTTCTTCCACTGGGTCGCGTCGAAGACCTGCTGCTCGACCACGAAGTTGAGCCAGCCCTGGTCCGAGGCGAGCGCGGCCAGGCCGTACTCCTTCACCTCGAAGTTCTCGTCGAGGGCGACCAGCTTCTGCTCGCGGCGGTTCGAGAAGCCGGCGCCGCTGCTCACGTACACGTGGGGCAGATAGGCGCCGCGCATCTCGCGGTAGCCGTCCTCCGCCTGGCCGGTGAGGAGCCGCGCGATCTTCGCGCCGTAGCCCTCGCGCAGCCCTCGCGAGACGGCTTCCTGGAGGGTCAGGCCATCCTCGGCAGCCGTCGCCGCGCTCGGGGCGAGCAGGGCGAACACGAGCCCCAGCAGCACGAACACGTCGTACGACGGTCGCACGGGGCCCGCGGATCTCGGCAGGTCCATCACTCAAATCCCCGAACTGGTACGTATACGCCGCCCGGGCTGCGGCCGCAGTGATGCTACCACGGTGCAGTCCGAAGCGGCCCCGATCCCCCCTGGGGGTTCATGCTCCGTCCAGTCTTGGCATTCTAACGCCCGCGCTGGGAGGGGCCCGCCAAATGCGTTACAGACACGCGGCGATCGAGCCATGGTCGATTCCACAAGCCACGCCGCCCAGGAACCTCGCGGGGTGCCGGACTCCGCCGTCGTGGGCCTCGTCGATGCGCGGGGGGAGGCGCCCTGGCGCATGGTGGCCGGGATCCCGCTGGTGACGCGCCTGGTCCGCGGCATGGAGCGGCTCGGCGTGCGACGCATCCTCGTGGTGAGCGACCGGGCCCTCGCGCCCTCCGAGGTGGGCGGCCGCGATCCCGAGGCCCGGGTCGAGTCGATCCGTCGCGAGCTGGGTGCCCCCCTGGCCGCCGATCTGGCCGCCGACCTCGACGGGCCGGTCCTGGCCGCGGACGGAAGGCTCGTGGTCGACCGCCGACTCCTCCAGGCGCTCCTCGACGCCGACGCTCCGCTGCGTGTGGCCGCGGTGCCTCCGGCTCCAGGCGAGGCCGGGCGCCTGCGCCTGGCGCGGCTCGACGCGGCCGACCTGGCCTGCCTGGGCGGCGACGAGGAGGCCTCGGGTCTGGCGGTGCTCGATCCGGCCGAGCTCCCCACGTGGGCCGCGGAGATGCGCGGCGACGTCCCCATCCTTCTCCACGACGCCTCGACCGCACCCGCAGCCCGGGCCGCCGCCGCCGCGCTCGTGCGGGACACCCAGAAGCACGTCATGGACGCGCCGGCCCGCTGGGTGGATCCCTGGGTGGAGGATGCCCTGGTGCAGCGGGTCGCGCCGACCCGGGTCACCCCCAACCAGATCACGGTCTTCTGCCTGTTCGTCGGGCTCCTCGGAGCCTGGTGGCTGTACCAGGGGTGGTGGGTGCTGGCCCTGCCGCTCATGTTCGTGGTGGGCTGGCTGGACGGGATCGACGGCAAGCTGGCGCGCCTCAAGCTCCACTACTCCGCGATGGGAGCCGGTGAGTCCTACTTCGACTTCGCGTACGAGAATGCCTGGTGGATCGCGCTCACCGTCCACTTCGTGAGTGCCGACCCGGGAGCGGTGGCCGGCTGGCTGGGAGCCGCATGGCTGGCCGCCAACCTGCTGGACGAGATCAACTACACGCTTGCGGATTCCTGGCTGGGCAAGAGCCTCGATCTGCTCTCGCCCGCCGACGGCGCCTTCCGTCTGGTCGCCGGAAGACGTAACATCTACGTGTATATCCTGGCCGCGGCGTGGCTCTTCGGCTCGATCTGGGCTGGCTTCGTGCTGTGCTCGGCCTGGGCGGTGGTGACCGCCTCGATCCACGCGCTGCGCCTGGGGATCGCGGCACGGGCGGGAGCGGCGGCGGCGTGAGGTGGCTGCACGCGGTGCTGCTGGTGCTGGGCGGAGCGCTCTTCGCCTGGCTCGTCTCGCAGGTCGGAGTCGCCTCCCTCTGGGACGACGCGGCTCGTCTGGGCTGGGGCGTCGTGGTGATCGTCGCCATCGAAGGCGTGGGGGACCTGCTGCACACCTTCGCCTGGCAGCGCTGCTTCCATCCCGGCCATCGACCCCGCCTGCTGCGCCTCTGGTGGCCCCATCTGGCCGGTGCCGCCATCAACTACGTGACGCCGACCGCGACCCTGGGCGGCGAGGTGGTGCGCGGAACCCTCGCCCCGCGCGCGGTTCCCCCGGCCGAGGTGACCTCTTCCCTCGCCATCAACAAGCTCACGGCGACGCTCGCGGACACCCTGGTGGCGATCGTCGGTGTGGGGCTGCTCCTCTTCCACGCGCCGCTCGCCCCCGAGGCCAAGGCGGGCGTGCTGGCGGGATCCGCCCTCGTGCTCGCCGGGGTGGGGGCGCTGGTGGTGCTGCAGCGGACGGGGCGCATGGCGACGCTCGTGGGCCGCGGGCACTGGCTGCGCCGCGTGCTGGGCCCGGCGCGCGCCGAGCGGGTCGAGGAGGTGTCGCGCGAGATCGACGCGCGCATCGTCGCCGTGCACAACGAAGGTCTCGGGGCGGTCGCCTCCTCGGTGGCGCTCCATCTCGCCGGCGGGGCCATCGGCGCGGTGCAGCTCTGGCTCTTCCTGCTGTTCATGGGCGCGTCGATCGACGCCCTCGGCGTCGTGACCATCTTCGCCGTGGCGCGTGCCATCGATCTGGTCTCCTTCTTCGTGCCGGCCAGGCTGGGTGCCCAGGAGGGCGCGCGCATGTTCGCCATGTCCCTCGTCGGAGTCGAGGCGTCGCTGGGCCTCCTCTTCGCCCTCGTGCTCCGTCTCGAGCAGCTGGTTTGGACGGGCGTCGGCTTCGTTGCCTATGCTGCGATGCTGTGGCAGCGGCGGCGCGAAGCGGCAGTGGGCGCGCTGCGATGAACGTGGAGTTCGTCGCCGCGGAAGGCGACCCGGCCTGGGAGATCGCCGGCCTGGCGGTGGCGGAGCGGACGCGGCGCGCGTTCGACGTCGCCGGCGTCGACGCGGCCAAGAGCGGTAGCGGTCCCCGCCTGGTGCTGGCGCGCGACGCCCTGCTCGAGCCAGGCGCGGTCGCCGCCCTGTGCGTGCGCGACGATCCCGAGCAGGCGCTGGTGGCGCGCGAGGGCGGCGGAGCCGCGGCGGCGCGCCTTCCGGAGGACGTTCCGGTGCCCGTCGACGCCCGCGAGCTGGCGCAGACCGTCGAGCGCCTGCGCAGCCAGGGCAGGGTGGTCGAGGCGGACACCGACGGTGCACGCTGCAGACGCATCCGCACCCGCGACGAAGCCCAGCGCGTGGAGCGCGCGATGATCGGCTCGCTGGTGCAGCCCACCGATGGCTTCTTCGCACGGGTGTTCGACCGCCACATCTCGATCCGTCTGTCCCTGATCTTCCTGCGCTGGGGGCTCTCGCCCAACGCCATCACCATCGTGGCCACCCTCGTGGGCCTGCTCGGGGCGTGGCTGATCGCCTCGGCCGCCGCCCCGCTCCAGGTGACCGGTGCGCTCCTCTTCGTCTTCTCGACCATTCTCGACGGGTGCGACGGAGAGGTCGCCCGGCTGGGCTTCCGGCAGTCCGAGTTCGGCCGCAAGCTCGACCTCGCCGGGGACAACGTCGTCAACGTGGCCGTCTTCGCCGCCGTGGGCTGGGTGGCGGTCACGCAGGGCGGCGGCTCAGCCGTCCGCTTCGCCGTCGCGGCGACGCTCTTCGGTGTCGTGTTCGCGAGCGCGGCGGGCTTCTGGTACTCGGCCTGGCTCGAGCGCTCCGGACGCGACCCCGACGCGCTCCACGCCTACGAGAGCCTGGCGAGCCGCGACTGGGCCTACCTGGTGCTGGCGCTCGCCGTGTTCGGGAAGCTCCCGTGGCTGATCTGGGCGGCGGCCCTGGGCAGCAATGCGGTGGGGGTCCTGCTGATCGTGCTTCGGCTGCGCGGCTGGCCGCCGCTCCCAGCCGTCGAGCCCGAGTCCGCCGCGGCGTCCCCGGCTCCCCCCGAGCCGGGAGCCGCGGACTCGGAGCCGGGTGCGGCCTCGGCCGATTCCGGATGGGCCTGAGCGCGAGCGTCGGGTGGCGTGACGGCGCCCTGCATCTGCGCGCGCCCTCCGGCGCCGCATGCGGACCGCTCCGCGCCATCGTCTTCGATCTGGGGGGCACCCTCGACGCCGACGGCGAGGCCTGGAGCAGCCGCTTCCGCGCACTCTGGGAGGCTCTCGGCCTGCACCCCGACGACGCGACGGCGGCGCGCGCCCTGGAGGCCGGGGAGCGAGCGGTCCTCGACCACCCGCGCGCCGCGAAGCTCGACACCGCCGCAATGGCCCGGCTCCACGCCGACGCGCAGCTCGAGGTCCTCGGCGGCGCGAGAGCCGAGCTGCGCGCGAGGCTGGCCGCACGTTTCGGCGAGGAGACCCTCGCGACGTTGCGCGGGCGACGGCCGCTCCTCCAGGCCCTCGCGAGGCGACTCCCGCTCGCTGTCGTCTCCAACGGCTGCGGGAACAGCGGCGTGCTGGTCGCGGAGGCCGGCCTGGCGGATCTCTTCCGGGCCGTCGTCGACTCGAGCGAGGTGGGCTTCTGGAAGCCGGACCCGCGCATCCTCGAGCCGGCTCGCCGCGTCCTCGGTGTGGCGGCGGCCGAGGTGGCGGTGGTCGGCGACCGGGTCGATCGCGACGGCGAGGCAGCCCGCGCGGCGGGCATGCGCTCGGTGTGGGTGAGCGGCCCGGACGGCATCGCGGAGGACGACCCGCGCCTGGCCCAGGTGGACGCGGTGATCGAGACCGTGGAGGCCCTGCATCCGGAGGCGCACGCGTGAGGGCCGCGATCCTCGCCGCAGGCCGGGGCGAGCGCCTGCGCGAGGGTGGCGTCGACACCCCGAAGCCGCTCGTCCAGGTCCGCGGCGCTCCGCTTCTCGTCCACGCGCTGCGCGCCGTCGCGGACGCGGGCGCCGCAGACGCGGTCGTGGTGGTGAACGAGGACTTCGCCGACGCGGTTCGCGCCGAGCTCGGCCGGACGGCACCGCCCGTGCCCGTGCAGCTGATCCGTCGCACGACGGCGTCGAGTCTCGAGACCTTCGCCGTGGCCTCGACGGAGCTGGCCGGGGAGCCCCGCGCGCTGGTCGCCATGGTGGACGGTCTCTTTCCGCCGGGTGCGGCCGCGCGCTTCGGTGAGGCCGTGCGACGACTGCTGGCGGTCGGCGACGCCGAGGGGCTCATCGGAGTGACGGACCGACGCGACGACGACCGCCCCCTGCGGGTCCTCTTCGACGCCGACCGGCGCATCTCCGCCATCGGTCCCGGCGCCGGGGCCAGTTCCTGGGCTACCGCCGGGCTCTATCTCTTCCCCGGGCGCGCCTTCGACGAGGCGCCGGCCGCGCTGGAGTCCGGCCTCGGCGCGCTGCGCGCGTTCATGCAGCAGCTCGTCGAGCAGGGAGCCAGGCTGCGCGCCCACCCCCTCGGCGACGTGGTGGACGTGGACCGTCCGGACGACGTCGCAGCAGCCGAGGAGGCGTCGTGGTGAGCGTCCGCGTGGTGGCCATCGCACGCCAGGGTCCCCACTACCGGGTGGCAGCCGAGAAGGCGTCGTGGTGAGCGTCCGCGTGGTGGCCATCGCACGCGAGGGTCCCCACCACCGGCTGGCAGCCGAGGAGGCGTCGTGGTGAGCGCAAGGGTCGTCGGCATCGCTCGCGAGTCGTTGTACTCGCCCGGCCGCTTCGAGTCGGCCGACCGCGGGATCCTGGAGGCGACCGCTGAGGCGCTGCGTCGCTCGGGCGCCGAGGTCCGCCTGGTCGAGCCGGACGTCGAGCTGGGTGAGGTGGAAGGCGCGGATCTGATCTTCGCCATGTGCCAGGGTCCGGCGGCGCTCGGCACGCTGCGTCGTCTCGTGTCCTCTGGACATGCGGTCGTGCATCGCGCCGAGGCCATCGAGGCCTGCCACCGCATCCGGCTGGTGCCGCGACTCGCCGAGGCGGGTCTCCCGCGGCCCGCCGCACACGTGGTCGAGAGCGGCGCACCCGGCGCGGCGGCGCTGGAGTGGGTCGAGGCCCAGGGCGAGTCCGGTGCCTGGGTCAAGCGCGGCGACGTCCACGCCACCCAGGAGGGTGACGTGCGGCGCGTGCGCGGGGCCGCGTCCGCGCGCGCAGCGCTCGCCGAGCTGGCGGGCCGTGGCGTCGAGCGTGCGGTCCTGGAGGCGCACTGTCCCGGCCACACCTTCAAGTTCTACGCCGTGCGCGGCACTCGCTTCTTCCGGGCCTACGGCGAGGAAGGCGGCGAGGTCGAGGATGCGGCGGAGCGCTGGCGGACGATCGCCGACCGCGCGGCCGAGGCGCTGGGCCTCTCGATCTACGGCGGCGACGTCGTGGTCGACGAGAGCGGCGGGGCCCTGGTGGTGGACGTCAACGACTGGCCGTCGTTCTCCCGCTGCCGCGCGGACGCGGCCGAGGCCATCGCCACCCACCTGCTCACGCGACTCTGATCCCGGGCCGCCCCACGCCACCCCCGCTTCCCCGAAATTGGACCGAAACGCCTTTTCGGTCAGACCGTTCGGCTCTTTGGGTCCAGCGAAAACCGTTGCCGCCCGGGAGGTTCGAGCGCGATTCTCCGCCTCGGCTCGTGACACGGCCAGGGGGGGATGGATCTGCTGACCAGCGTCCGTGAGCCGTCGGATCTCCGGCGGTTGGATGAGAAGACACTGCCGCAAGTGGCTGCCGAGCTGCGTGCCGAGCTGATCGAGCTCGGCGCGGCCATCGGGGGACACTTCGCCGGGAGCCTCGGCACGGTCGAGCTGACCGTCGCGCTCCACTATGTGTTCGACACGCCGCGCGACCGGCTGATCTGGGACGTGGGCCACCAGGCGTACGGCCACAAGGCCCTCACCGGTCGCCGCGAGTCGCTGCGCCGCATCAAGAAGGCGGACGGCCCCAGTGGCTTCCTGCGCCGCAGCGAGAGCGTGTACGACGTCTTCGGTGCCGGCCACGCGGGCACCTCGATCTCGGCCGCGCTGGGCATGGCCGAGGCGGCCCGTCGCAGCGGCGAGTCCCGCCAGGTGGTGGCGGTGATCGGAGATGGCGGGGCCACCGCGGGCATGGCGTTCGAGGCCCTCAATCACGCCGGCCACCTGGGTGCCGGCGTGCGGGTGGTCTTCAACGACAACGCGATGGCGATCGCCCCCAACGTCGGCGGGCTGCACCGCAGCGGCGAGGTCGCCGCCTACGCGCGTGCTCTCGGCGTCGCCTGTCTGGGCCCGGTGGACGGTCACGACCTGGCCGAGCTGGTGCCCGCGCTCGTCGAGCTGCGCGACGCGCCCGGTCCGACGCTCCTCCACGTGCGCACGCGCAAGGGGTGTGGCTACGCGCCGGCGGAGGCCGACCCGTTCCGCTGGCACGCGACGACCCCCTTCGATCCCGCCAGCGGAGAACGGCAAGCCTCGGGCGGCGGGCCTCCGAGCTGGACGGCCTGCTTCGCGGAGGCGTTGGGACGCATCGCGACCCGCGATCCGCGCGTGGTGGCCATCACGGCGGCGATGCCGGACGGGACCGGGCTGGACGCGTTCGGCGAGAAGTTCCCGGATCGCGTGTACGACGTGGGGATCGCCGAGCAGCACGCGGTGACCTTCGCGGCGGGTCTCGCCGCCGAGGGCCAGCGGCCGGTGTGCGCGATCTACTCGACGTTCCTGCAGCGTGCCTACGACCAGATCGTCCACGACGTGGCGCTGCAGGAGCTTCCCGTGGTCTTCGCCCTCGATCGGGCGGGGCTCGTGGGCGCGGACGGCCCGACGCACCACGGCGTCCTCGATCTCGCCTACCTGCGCTCGATCCCCAACCTGGTGATCGCGGCGCCCCGCGACGAGAACCAGCTGCAGCATCTGCTCGCGACCGCCATCGAGTCCGGCCGTCCCTTCGCCGTGCGCTTCCCGCGCGGGGCGGCGCGCGGGGTGGCGCTGGATCCGGAGCCGAAGCCTCTCGCCATCGGCCGCGGCGAGCTGATCCGCGTGGGCACCGACGTGGCCCTGGTCGCGCTGGGCCAGACCGTGCCGGTCGCCGAGGCTGCGGCCGAAGCCCTGGCCGAGCAGGGCATCCAGGCGGCCGTCGTCGACGCCCGCTACGCCAAGCCGCTGGACGACGAGCTCCTGGTGGCGGTGGCCGAGCGCTGCGGTCGGGTCGTCACGGTGGAGGATCACCTGCGCGCGGGCGGCTTCGGCAGCGCGGTGCTCGAGCTCCTGGCGGAGCGCGCTCCGGGGGCGCGCCTCACGCGGCTCGGCATCGACGACCGCTTCGTCGAGCACGGTGACGCCGCCGATCAGTGGCGGCAGGTGGGGATCGACGCGGACGCGATCGCCGCCTCGGCCGCGGAGCTCGTCGCGGGAGACCCGCGCCGTGACTGAGCGCGCGATCGGTCCCGAGACGGCCGCGGCCTATGCGCACTGCGCCGGTGTGGTGCGCGCTTCGGCCTCGAGCTTCGCCGCAGCGTTCTGGATGCTGCCGCGGCCGCGGCGACGCGCGCTCCATGCGATCTACGCCTTCTGCCGCCTGGCCGACGACATCGCCGACGATCCGGCGGTGAACGGTGACCGCGGCCAGCTCCTCGCGCGCTGGCGCGAGGAGCTGGAGGGAGCCTACCGCGGCAAGGCGACCCACCCGGTGGGCATCGCCCTGGGCGATGCGGTGGAGCGCTACGCGCTCCCCCAGGAGGTCTTCGAGGATCTCCTGCGCGGGGTGGAGTCGGACCTGCGGGGCGAGCCGATCGAGACCTTCGAGGACCTGGAGCGCTACTGCTACCGCGTCGCATCGACGGTCGGGCTGCTCCTGGTGAGGGTGCTGGGTGCGGTCGATCCCCTGTCGCTCGAGTACGCGCGCGCCATGGGGATCGCCGTCCAGCTCACCAACGTGCTGCGCGACGTGGGCGAGGATGCCGCGTCGGGTCGGATCTACCTGCCGCGCCGCGAGCTGGAGCGCATGGGCGTCGACGCCACCAGCCTGAGCGAGGGGCGCATGACCGACGATCTGCGACTCCTGCTGGCGATGACCGCGGAGCGCGCGCGCATCTACTACGGACGAGCGGCGGCGACGCTTCCCGAAGGGGATCGCGCCGTCCTGCGGCCGGCCGAAGCCATGGGCCGGATCTACCGGACGCTCCTCGAGGAGCTGCAGAGCCAGGGCTTCCCATGCCTCGAGCGCTCGGTGCGGCTGTCGAAGCCGCGCCGACTGGCGATCGCGGCCGCCACCTGGCTGGGCGTCGGCGGGGGAGGGCGTCCGTGAACCCGCTCGCCGACCGCAAGCTGGCCCATCTGGACATCTGCGCCGAGGGCGACGTCGAGGCGCGGGACACGACGCTGCTCGAGGACGTGCACCTGCTCCACGAGGCTCTGCCCGAGCTGGCGTGGGGCCAGGTAGACCTCTCGGTCGAGCTGCTCGGCCGGCGCATCCTGGCGCCCATCGTGATCTGCGGGATGACGGGCGGCGCGCCCCGCGCCGGCGAGATCAACCGCGCACTCGCAGGAGTGGCCCAGAAGTTCGGACTGGCCATGGGTCTGGGCTCGCAGCGCGCGATGCTCATCGATCCGGCCGCGGGGGAGAGCTACGCGGTTCGCGACGTCGCGCCCGACGTCTTGCTGCTCGCCAACCTGGGCGCGGTGCAGGCGCGGGAGTCCGGCTCCGCGGCGGTGGGCGAGCTGGTCCGACGGGTGGGTGCCGACGCGCTCTGCGTGCACCTCAACGCGGCCCAGGAGCTGGTCCAGGACGACGGCGACCGCGACTTCCGGGGCTCGCTGGACGCCATCGCCACGCTGGTGGACAAGCTCCCCGTGCCGGTCGTCGTCAAGGAGACCGGCTGCGGCATGGGACCGGGCGCGCTCGCCCGCCTGCGCGCCGTGGGTGTGGCGGCGGTGGACGTGTCCGGGCGCGGCGGAACGACCTGGACGGGTGTCGAGGCGCAACGCGGCTCTGCGCGGCAGAGGGCGTTGGGCGAAGCGCTGCGCGAGTGGGGGATCCCCACTGCGGCGGCCGTCGCCTACGCGCGTCGTGCCGGCCTGGTGACGATCGCGTCGGGCGGGATCCGCTCGCCCCTCGATGCGGTCCGAGCGCTCGCGCTGGGTGCCGATGCGGTCGGCCTGGCGCTTCCCTTCCTGCGCGCCTACCACGAGGAGGGCGCGCTGGGCGTCGCGCGTGCCGCCGAGGCTCTCACGGAGGGCATCCGCGCGCTCCTGCTCCTGGTGGGCGCGCGCGGCGTCGCCGACCTGCGCAGGGCGCCGCGCGTCCTGGGACCCGCGCTTCAGCGCTGGATCGAGGTCGAGGGCCCTTGGGGGACCGACCTCGGGCCGTCGGGGGACTGACCGATGCAGGGCGAGCGGTCAGCCGTTCGGGTTGTACCCGGCGCCGCATTGTGTGAACGTCACCCCGTCGCCGGGGAGCGAACCCCGGATCCCGGCTGCAGCAGACGTCGGGAATCGCAGGGGGTGAGTGGACGTGAACGCTCCGGCGATCACCGACGACCGCAAGCCGACGGGGCGCAAGGCCGAGACGCAGGGTCGGATCCTCGACGCGGCGATCGCCCTGTTCGCGGCGAGCGGGTACGACGGGACGAGCATCTCCGCGATCGCGGAGCGTGCCGGGGTGAGCCGGTCCGCCGTCTTCTGGCACTTCAGCGACAAGGAGACCCTCTTTCAGGAGGCCTTCCGTCGCATGCTCGTGCCGTTCGCAGAGCAGTTCAAGGCGACCATCGAGGCGCAGCATCCGCGCGAGCAGATCTTCGAGCTCTTCGGGGTGTACGAGGAGTTCGTCGCACAGCACCGCGACGAGATCGAGCCGATCGTGCGCTGGATCCTCGAGTCGCCTGCGGTGCGGGCGTCCTTGCGCAAGCCGCTCCTGGCCCTGGTCGATCAGTTCGTTCAGGATGTGTGTCTGGCGCTGGAGGGAGTGGTCTCGGATCCGCAGGAGGCGCACGGCCTGGCGGCGGCACTGGTGTCGCTGCTGAACGGGAACCTGGTGCTGTCCTTCGTCGATCCGAATCCCAGGGCGGCCGAGATCCGCAGTCAGGGCCTGCGCGACGTGGCTCGTCGCATGCTGCCGGACGTCGCGGAGGACTGAGTCCCCTCGACGATCCCGGCCTGGCTCCCGGGCGGGTCCTGGGACGTGCCGGTGCGGAGAACTTCCCGGTTGCGCTGCGCATCCTCCCGGCGCGCATGCGCCGCGACCTCCTCGCGCTCTACGGCTTCGCGCGCCTGACCGACCAGATCGGCGACGCGTATCCGGGCGATCGTCTGGCCGCGCTCGACGCCCTGGAGGCGGACCTGCAGCGCGCCTGGGACGGCGAGGCGCGCCACCCGCTGCTGCGCGAGCTGTCCCCGACCCTGCGGGAGAGCTCGCTGCCTCGCGAGCCGTTCCTGCGCCTCGTCGAGGCCAACCGCAGGGACCAGCGCGTGGCGCGTTACGAGGCGTGGAGCGATCTCCTCGGATACTGCGCGCTCTCGGCGAACCCCGTCGGCGAATGGGTGCTGCACCTGGCCGGTGCGGCGACGCCGGAGCGCCTGGCCGCCTCGGACGCCGTCTGCACGGCACTGCAGCTCGTCGAGCACTGCCAGGACGTCGCCGAGGACTTCGCCGCCGGCCGCGTCTACCTCCCGCAGGAGGACCTCGATCGAGTCGGCTGCAGGGAGAAGCACTTCGAGGGCGCGCCGGCCGCGCCGGAGCTGCGCCGGGCGGTCGCGCTGGCCTGCGCGCGGGCCCGGGTGCTCCTGGCTTCGGGCACGCCCCTGGTCGCATCGCTGAGCGGTCGCTGGCGTCTGGCCGTGGCAGGCTTCGTGGGCGGCGGCCTGGCGACCCTCGCTGCGATCGAGCGCGCGGGCTTCGACACCGTCTCCACGCCGGTGACCGCCTCGAAGGGGTCGGTGGCCCGGCACGCCCTCCGTGTCTGGCTCCGTGCCGGGAGGACACCGGCGTGAGTCGCCCGGTCCTGGTCCGGACACGACCCGCGCCTCGCAGCGGGCTTCTCGCCGGGAGGACACCGGCGTGACTGCTCCCCACGTGATCGTGGTGGGGGGAGGGCTGGCCGGCCTGCAGGCCGGCCTCGCCTGCGCGGACGCCGGCGCTCGCGTGACCCTCTTCGAGTCCCGTCCGCGCCTGGGTGGCGCCACCTGGTCGACGCAGCAGCAGGGCCTGGCCATCGACAACGGGCAGCACGTCTTCCTGCGCTGCTGCACGGCGTACCGGGGCTTCCTGGCGCGGCTCGGCGTCGAGGATCGCGTCCATCTCCAGTCGCGTCTGGCCGTCCCGGTGGTCGCGCCCGGTGGGGCGCGGCATTGGATCCGGCGCGCGCCGCTTCCGGCGCCGCATCACCTCGGGCCCAGCCTGCTCCGCTTCGGACACCTGAGCTTCGCCGAGCGCCTGCGCGCCGGGACGGCGGCGCTCGGCCTGCGCCGGGTCGATCTCGGGGATCCCGCCTCCGATGCCCGCAGCTTCGGCGAGTGGCTCTCCCGCGCCGGGCAGAGCGACCGCGCGATCGAGCGCTTCTGGGACCTCCTCGTGCGGGCGACCCTGAATCTCTCTGCGCGCGAGGCATCGCTCGTCCTGGCGGCGAAGGTCTTCCAGACGGGGCTCCTCGAGCAGGCCGATGCAGCGGACATCGGCTGGGCCCGTGTGCCCCTGGACGACGTGCACGCGCATCCCGCCGAGGCGGCGCTCCGCGCGCGCGGCGCCCGGGTGGCCAGGCGGGCCGCCGTGACCGCGCTCGACCTGGACGACCCCGTGCGACCCGCCGTGAGGGTGGACGGCGAGCGCGTCGAATGCGACGCCCTCGTACTGGCGACTCCCCACGACGCGGCGGCGGAGCTCCTGCCCGACGCCGCCGGAGTGGACCGCGATGGCCTGCGGGCTCTGGGTGCCTCGCCGATCGTGAACCTGCACGTGGTCTTCGACCGCCCGGTCCTGGACCAGCCCTTCCTGGCGGCGGTGGACTCGCCGCTCCAGTGGATGTTCGATCGCAGCGAAGCGGCTTGCCTCGAGCGCGGCCAGTATCTGGCCGTCTCCCTGTCCGGCGCCGAGCGCTGGGTGGGTCGCTCCCGAGCGGATCTGCAGGCGGTCTTCCTGCCGGCGTTCCACGCCGTGCTGCCCGCCTCCCGCGAGGCGCGCATCGAGCAGTTCTTCCTGACCGTCGAGCGTGCGGCGACCTTCCGTCAGGTTCCCGGCAGCGCGGCGCTGCGTCCGGGAGTACGCACGGCGAGTCCGCGTCTCTTCCTGGCCGGTGCGTGGACCGACACGGGCTGGCCGGCCACGATGGAGGGTGCCTGTCGCAGCGGCCTCCTCGCGGCGCGCGAGGCGCTCCTGGCCGCAGGTCGCTCCGGAACCCCCGGCAGGCTTGCGGCATGAGTCTCTTTTCTGAGGAATTCCAGATTGTTGCAGGGGAATACCGAGATGACGGTTGAGGTCGAGGACGCGCGCCGAGCCCTGGATCGGGCCGTGGGTCGCCTGCTCGAGACGCAGCACGACGACGGTCATTGGCGCTCGGAGCTCGAGACCAACGTGACCATGGAGGCCGAGGATCTCCTGCTGCGCCGCTTCCTCGACATCGAGGACGACGGGGCGACCGCGCTGACCGCCAACTGGATCCGCTCCAAGCAGGGGGAGGACGGCGGCTGGGCGATCTTCCACGGAGGCCCGCCCGAGCTCTCCGCGACCGTGGAGGCGTACACCGCGCTGCGTCTGGCGGGAGACCCCGCGGACGCCGAGCACATGCTGAAGGCCGCGGCGCTGGCGCGCGACCTGGGCGGGATCGAGGCCAGCCGCGTATTCACGCGGATCTGGCTGGCGCTCTTCGGCGAGTGGTCGTGGGACGACCTTCCGGCCCTTCCGCCGGAGGTGATGCTGCTCCCCCGGTGGTTCCCGCTGAACATCTACGACTTCGCCTGCTGGGCGAGGCAGACGATCGTCCCGCTCACCATCGTCGCCGCGCATCGCCCGCAGCGCGCACTCGGCTTCCGCGTCGACGAGCTCAAGACGGGACGCCGCGTCGAGGAGAAGCTGCCGCTCGGGAGCTGGGGCGGGCGCCTGCAGCGCCTGGACAAGGCCCTCCACCTCTACGAGCGGCGCCCGCTCCGCAAGCTGCGCGAGCACGCCATGGCACTCGGCGCGGAGTGGATCCTGCGCCGCCAGGAAGCGGACGGGTGCTGGGGTGGCATCCAGCCTCCCTGGGTCTACTCGCTCATGGCGCTCCACCTGCTGGGCTACCCGATGAGCCACCCGGTGATGCAGAAGGGGCTCGCCGGGCTGGACGGCTTCACGATCGTGGAGGGCGACTTCCGACGCCTGGAGGCCTGCCAGTCGCCGGTGTGGGACTCGGCTCTGGCACTCGTGGCCCTGCGCGATGCGGGCGTGCCCGCGGACCACCCCGCCATGGTCAAGGCCGGGGCCTGGCTCCTCGACGAGGAGGTGAGGATCCGCGGGGACTGGGCGGTGCGCCGTCCCGATCTCGAGCCGGGGGGCTGGGGCTTCGAGTACGAGAACGACAACTACCCGGACACGGACGACACCGCCGAGGCGGTGATGGCGCTGCGCGCCGTCAAGCACCCCCGCCCCGATGCCGTCGAGGCGGCGCTGCGGCGCGCGGTCGAGTGGACCTTCGGGATGCAGTGTCGCGATGGAGGATGGGGTGCCTTCGACGTGGACAACACCCGTGCGCTCTGCGAGGAGCTTCCCTTCTGCGACTTCGGCGAGGTGATCGACCCGCCCAGTGCGGACGTCACCGCGCACGTGGTCGAGGCGCTCGCCGAGGAGGGGCTGGCCGCCGATCCGCGCACGCGCGCAGGGGTGGACTGGCTGCTGCGGGAGCAGGAGGAGGACGGCTCCTGGTTCGGGCGCTGGGGCGCCAACCACATCTACGGCACGGGGGCCGTCGTGCCCGCGCTGGTCCGCGCCGGCCTCGATCCGTCCCACCCCGCCATCCGCAGGGCCGTCGGCTGGCTCGAGCACTGCCAGAACGAGGACGGCGGCTTCGGCGAGGATCTGCGCTCCTACGAGGACCCCGCCTGGCGCGGGGTGGGGGTCTCGACGGCGTCGCAGACCGCCTGGGCGCTCCTCGCGCTGCTCGACGGCGCCGGCTCGCCGGTGGTGATCGAGAAGGCGATCGGCTGGCTGGTGCGCACCCAGAGGGCCGACGGCGACTGGGACGAGCCCGAGTTCACGGGAACCGGGTTCCCCGGCGACTTCTACATCCGCTACCACCAGTACAGGTTGAACTTCCCGGTCATGGCGCTGGGTCGCTACCTGAGGAGGCACGCATCGTGACACTCCTTCCTCCGTCGTCGCGGCTCGTGGTGGCCGCTCCCCTGCGCGTCGAGGCGGGCGCGCTGCGTCGCGGTGCCGCTGGCCTGCGCGTCGTGCGGACGGGGATGGGGCCCGATCGCTCCGAGCGCGCCGCGCTGGCCCTGCGCGACGACGCCGCCCCCGCCATCGCGGTGGCCGGCCTCTGCGGAGGACTCGACAGCGGCCTCGAGCCGGGCGACGTGATCGTGGCCTCGGAGCTGCGCAGCCCCGACGGCGGGCTGCGCCGGCTCGACCCGGACGCGCTCTACGAAGGGCTCGCCGGGCTGGGGCTGCGGGTCCGCGTGGGTCCCATCCAGTGCACGCGCCGCATGGTCCGCGGCGCGGAGCGCCTGTCCCTGGCGGACGCGGGAGTCCGCGCCGTGGACATGGAGTCGTGGTGGCTGGCGGCCGCCGCCGCCGGGCGTCCGTTCGGTGTGGTCCGGGTGGTGGTCGACACGCCTCGGCACGAGCTCTTCCGACCCGCCTCGCTGCGACATGGACTCCACGCCCTCGGGCGTCTCTCGACCCTGGCACCCGGACTGCGGCGCTGGGCCGCCGCAGTCGCTCCCGGTACGCTCGCAGCGGCTCCCGCGCCGCGCGAGTGGCACGCGGCCCTCTAGAGGAGAATCGCCTTGCCCGTTCCCGTTTCCCAGATGGTCACCGTGGGGAGCTACCTCCTCCGTCAGCGCCTGGCCGGCGTGGAGCGCTACCCGCTGGTGCTGATGCTGGAGCCGCTCTACCAGTGCAACCTGGCGTGTGCCGGCTGCGGCAAGATCCAATATCCGAAGCACGTCCTGCAGCGACGCCTCTCGGTCGAGGAATGTCTGGCGGCGGTGGACTCCTGCCCGGCGCCGGTGGTGAGCATTCCCGGCGGCGAGCCCCTGCTGCATCCGGAGATCGTGGAGATCGTGCGGGGGCTCGTGCAGCGCAGGAAGTACATCTACCTCTGCACCAACGCCCTGCTGCTGGAGGAGAAGCTGCATCTGTTCGAGCCCACCAAGTACCTCTCCTTCAGCGTGCACCTCGACGGCCAGGAGA
The DNA here is from genome assembly GCA_028278065.1 of Myxococcota bacterium. Classification (GTDB taxonomy): domain Bacteria; phylum Myxococcota_A; class UBA9160; order UBA9160; family JAFDET01; genus JAFDET01. The sequence goes on along the minus strand of JANQFA010000208.1, from coordinate 5,866 downwards.
AGGAGCACGACGAGTCGGTGTGCCGCGAGGGGACCTACGCCAAGGCCGTCTCGGCCATCCGCAAGGCCCTGGAGCGCGGCTTCCGGGTCACCACCAACACCACCCTCTTCGATGGCGCCGATCCCGAGCGCACGGCCGAGTTCTTCGATCAGGCTATGGAGATGGGGATCGAGGGGATGATGGTCTCGCCCGGCTACGCCTACGAGAAGGCACCGGACCAGGAGCACTTCCTGGCCCGGGAGCGCACGGTGCAGCTCTTCCGGCGGATCTTCGCGGCGGGCCGGGGCGGCCGGCAGTGGCGCTTCAACCAGTCCCCGCTCTTCCTCGAGTTCCTGACCGGAACGCGCGACTACGAGTGCACGCCCTGGGGCATGCCCGCCTACTCGGTCTTCGGATGGCAGAAGCCCTGCTACCTGCTGCAGGAGGGCTACGCACGGAGCTACGACGATCTCCTCGAGAGCACGGACTGGTCGAAGTACGGCCGTGCCAGCGGCAATCCCGCCTGTCGCGACTGCATGGTGCACAGCGGGTTCGAGGCGTCCTCGGTCGCCGAGGGCTTCTCCTCCTGGAAGGGGTTCGCCGCCATGGTGCGCGCGACCCTCTTCGGTCCACGGGTGCCGGCCCCCGGCGACGCCCCCGAGCGCGCGGTCGGCCCGGCCGAAGTGGACGAGGCGCCCACCCGTGGCTGGTCGTCGTCCGCCTCGAGCGAGGCGCTGCGCACCGCGTTCGACTACCGGGGCGACGTCACGCTCACCCTCGACGACGGCGAGAAGCTCGAGGGCTACGTGAGCGACGTGCGAAGCGACAGCCTGCGCCTCCTGCAGAAGGGACGCGACGTGGCACGCATCCTCGATCCGGCGCGCGTCGTGCACGTCGAGCTCTCGGGCCGCGACAGCGCGATCGATCCGCGCTGGGAGGCCTGGAAGGAGCGACGCGCTGCGGAGCGTGCGTGACGGGGCCCGACGCGTCCCCCCCGATACGGCCCGCGGGATCCGATCGGGCACCTGCCCCGATCCGCCGAAACACCCGAAACAGCAGGAAAACCGGAGGGTTGGTGGCGGCGGTGTATCCGCAATGCTAGAGAACGCCCCCATGACCGAGCGGCGCGAACCCGGTCCCGAATCAGGCAAGCTCTTCTCCGAGGAGCAGGAGCGGATCGCTCCCGGAATCCAGCGTCTCGCCACCCTGGCGGGCATCGCAATGGACTCGGCGGAGGGCTGCGTCCTCCACGACGTGGACGGCCACAACTACCTCGACTTCATGGCGGGTGTGGGTGTGGCGAGCCTCGGGCACAGCCATCCGCGCTGGGTCGCCGCGATCGCCCAGCAGGCGGCGCGCATCTCGATCGGCTCCTTCGCCAGCGCGCCGCGCCTGGCGCTCCTCGAGCTCATGGCCTCCGTCCTCCCCCAGGAGCTGCGGCGGGTCCAGCTCTACTCCGGCGGCTCCGAGGCGGTGGAGGCGGCGATCCGACTGGCCAAGGCCCACACCGGGAAGTTCGAGGTGGTGTCGTTCTGGGGCGGCTTCCACGGCAAGACCGGCGGAGTCCTGCCCATGATCGGCGATCCCTTCAAGCAGGGCTGGGGACCCCTGGCGCCCGGCGCGCTCGGCGTTCCCTACGCCGACCCCTACCGGCCGGTGATCGACTCCCTCGATCCGGCCGAGGTCAGCGCGGTCACCCTGGACCTGGCCCGCAAGCAGATCGAGGCGACCAGTCTCGGGTCCATCGCGGCGGTGATCGTCGAGCCCATCCAGGGCACCGCCGGAAACGTGGTACCCCCCGACGACTTCCTCCCGGGCGTGCAGGAGCTGGCCCGCGAGCACGACGCGCTCTTCATCGCGGACGAGATGATCACCGGCTTCGGGCGCACCGGGAAGATGTTCGGCTTCGAGCACTTCGACGCGCAGCCCGACATCATCACCCTGGGCAAGGGCTTCGGCGGAGGCTTCCCGGTGACCGCGGTCGTCGCCACGGAGGACATCGCCCAGGACTCGCACCCCTGGTCGAAGCCGTCATCGAGCTCCTCGTCGGTCGGCGGCAATCCCCTGGCCGCCGCGGCGGCGCTCGCCACCATCGAGACGATCCTCGAGGAGGACCTGGTCGAGAACTCGCGTCGGGTGGGCGAGCACATGCTGGCGCGCCTCGAGACCTGGAGAGAGCGCTTCCCCTGCGTCGGCGACGTGCGCGGGCGCGGGCTCCTGATCGGCCTGGACCTGGTGGCGGACCGCGAGACCAAGGAGCCTCTGGGCGGCGAGCTCACCCAGAAGATCTACACCGAGTGCGTGCGCCGCGGCCTCCTGATCATGGCCTACGGCGCGCGCGTACGGATCAACCCGCCGCTCGTGATCAGCGAGGAAGAGGCGGACGCGGGCCTCGACATCCTCGAGTCGGTCCTGACGGACGTCGTTCCCGGGTGAGCGCTCCCCGGCGCGGGGTGAGCCTGCCCCGGCGCGGGGCGATCGTCGGCTTCGGAGGTGTGGCCGAGCACGGCCACCTGGCGGGCTACGCGGCCCATCCCGACTTCGAAGTGGCGGCCGTGGTGGAGCCGTTGCCCGAGGGTCGCGAGCGCGCGGCAGCGGCGCTTGGCGATGCGGCGGCGGTCCACGCGGATCTCGACGCCTGCATCGAGGCGGGCGGAATCGAGTTCGTGGACGTGTGCGCGCCTCCCGCCCATCACCTGGCGGCGATCGAGCGGGCGGCGAGGGCCGGTCTGCACGTACTCGTCGAGAAGCCCCTGGCGCTCGATCCGACCGAAGCCGAGCGGGCCCTGGCGGTCTGCGCCTCCGCCGGGGTGGCGCTGGTGGTGGTGCACAACTGGCACCACGCGCCGGTCTTCCGGGCCGCGCGCGAGGCGGTGGACAAGGGTGCGATCGGGGAGCCGCGCGAGGTCGAGTTCGTCACCGAGCGCGTCGAGCCCGCGAGCGGCGGCGGCGCCTCGTGGCGCCTGGATCGGGCGATCGCCGGCGGCGGGATCCTGGTGGACCACGGCTGGCACCAGCTCTACGTGGCGCGGGCGCTGCTCGGCGGGCCGCGACCCGTCCGCGTCTCGGCCACCATCGAGACGAAGCGCTGGCAAGAGGCCTCGGTGGAGGACACGGCGCACGCGGACGTGGAGTATGCGGGGGGCGGAGTGGCCCACCTGCGCCTCACCTGGGCAGGCGAGCGCCGCCGCACCGAGGTGTCGGTGCGCGGCGAGACGGGCTCCCTCCGCATCGACGGGCAGACGGTGCGCGTGCGCTCCGACGCCGGAGGCGAGCGGCTCTGGCCCGTCGATCGGGATGCACCCGACGATTCGTACCACGCCGCGTGGTTCCCGCGCGTCCTCGATCTCTTCGATGCCGCGCTCGAGGATCGCGTGGCCGCCGGGCCGAATCTCGACGAGGCCCGCCTCAACCAGATCGTGATCGACGCCGCCTACCGCTCGGGAGAGAAGGGCGGAGCTCCGATCGAGCTCTAGCCGCGAGGAGACCCCGGATGCCGGATACCGAGATCCTCGTGGACGGGCTGAGATTCCCGGAAGGACCGCGCTGGCACGAAGGTCGTCTCTGGTTCTCCGACATGCACTCCCAGAAGGTCCTGGCCGTCGACCCGGACGGCCGCGTGGAGACGATCGTGGAGGTGCCGGAGGATCCTTCGGGTCTCGGCTGGACGCCGGACGGGCGGCTTCTCGTGGTGTCGATGCGCGATCGTCGTCTCCTGCGCCTCGATCCGGAGGGCCTGGTTCCGGTGGCGGACCTCTCCGCGCTGGCGCCGTGCCACTGCAACGACATGGTCGTCGACGCGCGGGGACGCGCCTATGTGGGCAACTTCGGCTTCGACCTCCATGCCGGCGAAGAGCCCCGACCGACGAACCTGATCCGCGTCGATCCGGACGGCAGCGTGCACGTCGCGGCGGAGGACCTGCGCTTCCCGAACGGCACCGTGATCACCCCGGATGGCCGGACGCTCGTCATCGGCGAGACCTTCGGCGCCTGCCTGACCGCCTTCGACGTGGCGGAGGACGGCTCTCTCGGTGGCCGGCGCGAGTGGGCTCGCCTCGAGCGGGCGCTGCCGGACGGGATCTGTCTCGACGCGGAGGGCGGCATCTGGGTCGCCTCGCCGGTCAGCGGCTGCGTGCTCCGAGTGCTCGAGGGCGGAGAGGTGAGCGACCGGATCGAGGTGGAGCACCAGGCGTTCGCCTGCATGCTCGGCGGGGCCGACCGGCGCACGCTCTTCATCTGCACGGCGGCCGACTCGGATCCGGCCAGGACGGACACGCGCGCCGGGCGCATCGAGACCGTCGCAGTCGACGTCCCGGGGGTCGGGCTCCCCTGAGCTCCGGGCGGACTCTAGCGGGGGCCCGGGGCGGGGTGTCGCGGCTGCCAGCGCTGCAGCCAGCGCGGCTCGGCCCACAGCTCGAGTCGCTCGTTGATCGGGTAGACCACGGGGTAGATGCCCGAGCCGGCGAGCTCTCCGGTCCGGATCGCGCGCAGCGCGGCGCGCAGGTCCTCGACGTCCGCGAGGGTCAGCTCGGGCGCGCCCGGAGGCGCCACGCGGTGGGCGCCGAAGACGCGACTGTGCTCCGGCGCGGAGACCAGCACGGTGTCGGCGCCCTGGACGTAGTCCCCCATTCCGCTGTTGGGCAGCAGGGCGAGGAGCGGACCCGGGTAGATGAAGTCGCCGCTGAACAGGAGTCCGGACGCCGGATCGAGGAGCGAGATCGAGTCCTCGGTGTGGCCGGGCGTGTGCAGCACGCGCAGCACCCGGTCCCCCAGCGAGATGGAGGAGCCGGGGGGCAGCCACTCGTCCACGACCAGGGTCGGTGCCTCGATCCGCTCCGCCGCGCCCATGTGCTCGGCGAAGGTCAGACGGAGGCGACCGTCCGGCGCACGCTCCCGCAGGTACGGGAGATCGACGACCGCGACCCGCTCGAACGTCACGCGGTTGCCGACGTGGTCGTAGTGGAAGTGGGAGGGAACGAACGTGATCGGCCGATCCGTGAGCGTCTCCGCGACGGGGCGGATGTCGCGCAGGCCCGGTCCGGCATCGAACAGCACGGCGCGTTCGTCGCCCACGATCAGGTAGCTGTAGGTCTGCTGGTGGTAGCGCGGCTCGCCGATCGCGAAGGTGCGCGAATCCAGCGCCTGCACCGTGAAGTAGTCGTCGTGCCAGCGGACGCCCGGTCCCTCCTCCCCGGGCTCGGAGAGGGCCGGGGTGCCCAGCACGGCGAGGCCGTAGGCGAGAACGACGTGACGCTGCCAGAAGGTGAGGGCGAGAAGCCCGCCGAGGACGAGCCCGCTGACGAGCAGCCGGCGAGCGAGATTCGCGCCCATCAGCGCACCTCGGCGCGCGGCTCGCCGGCCCGGGTCCCCAGGTTTCCGTAGCGGTGGTAGTCGACGCACAGGGTCTGCTCGCGCAGGTAGTGGAGGAGCTCGATGCGACCCACGCCGAGAACCGGGGCGGTGGCCAGATGGAGGCCCGCGGCCGCGGCGGCACGGCGCACCGGGTCGCCGACGTGCGCGAAGTCCGCGTACCGGATCCGCTCGGTCTGCCCGCGCCCGATCGCGGCAGCGAGCGCCTCATCGGATTCCTCCACGAACTCGATGGCGGCCGCCCACGACTCGGTGAGCTCGTGCAGCAGCGCTACGTCGGCGCGCTCGTCCTCCGCAGGCGTGCTGACGGTGATCGCGCAGCCCGCCGCGCGCGCCGCGAGCACGCGCGCGACGAGCTGGAAGGACCCGTCGCGAGGATCCACCCGGATGCGCAGGGGGCCCGCCGGCAGGTAGCGCCGCAGGTTGTCCTGGCCGAGGAGGCGGAAGTGATCGTGCTCGCGACCGAACTCCTCGGCCATGGCGCGCTCGTAGCTGACGGCCGCCCGCTGGATGCGTT
>JANQFA010000181.1 GCA_028278065.1 Myxococcota bacterium | reverse complement strand
GCCGTGGCGAAGCAGTCGTGCAGCTCGACCAGGTTGATGTCGTCGGGGCCGACGCCCGCCATCTCGTATGCGGCCTTGGCCGCCGCGCGCGTGCAGGTGTTGACGTCGGGCATGACCAGATCGCGCTCCTGCCAGGGATCGCTGGTCAGCACCGAGGCCTTGACCCGCACCGCCCGGCCCATGCCGAGCTCCTTCGCCTTCTTCTCGGATGCGAGCACCGCCGCGGCCGAGCCGTCCACGTTCACCGAGCACATGAGCTTGGTGTTGGGGTAGGCGATCATCTCGGCGTTCATCACCGTCTCGAGAGGCGTCTCGATCTGGTACATCGCCTTCGGGTTGAGCGTGGAGTGGTGGTGGTTCTTCACCGAGACCTTGGCGAACTGCTCGAAGGTGGTGCCGTACTTGCGCGAGTGCTCCATGCCGGCCTCGGCGAAGACCGCGGGCATCGTCCCGGAGCCGAGCAGGCCCTCCTTGGGGATGCCCTTGCCCCCGCCCGCGCCGCCGAGCAGGCCGCGGCCCATCTGCTCCGAGCCCACGGCGAGGACGAGGTCGTAGACCCCCGCCTTGACGGCCAGCCAGGCGTCACGGAAGGCGGTGGCTCCCGTCGCGCAGGCGTTGGCGCAGTTGACCACGGGGATTCCGGTCTGGCCGATCTCCTGGAGCGTGCGCTGGCCTACCATCGCAGCGGCCTGCCCCAGGTTTCCGGACCAGAGCGCCTGGATGTCCTGGATGGTCACGCCGGCGTCGTCGAGCGCACCGAGGGCCGACTCCGCGGCCAGCTCCGGAACGCTGCGCTCCGGGAAGCGACCGAACTTGATCATGTCCGTTCCGAGGATGTAGACGTCGCTCATGATTCGCTCCTGGGTCAGCCCTGGGCGGGCTGGAAGAAGTAGCTGATGTAGGAGTTGCCCTCTTTGTCCTTGCGACCGAGGGCGTCCTTGAACACGACCTCGACGGGCATGCCGAAGGCGATCTTCTCCGGGTCGGGCTCGACCCCGATCAGGTTGCCCTTCACCGTGCCGCCGCCCTCCAGATCGACGATGGCCGAGACGTAGGGCACCTCGATCCCCGGGAAGGAGCGGTGCACGATCGAGTAGGCGTAGAGCGCGCCGCGGGTCGAGAGCCGGTTCGGGGTCATGCTGTCGCGCGCGCCGCACCTCGAGCAGTGCTTCCGCTCGCCCAGGAAGTGGGCGCCGCACTGCGAGCACACGTGGGACTCGAGATAGGGATCCCCGTCGGCGGGGAGCTTCAGCCAGTCGACGACGGGAAGCGGCCCGGCGGGTGCGTTTTCATCAGCCATGTCGGGAGGTTCTCCGGTTGATCGGGATGTCAATCCGACCCAGGATGCAGGCCGGCCCGTGCGGCGTCAAGGGAGGCGGACGCGAGACTCAAGGGACGGCCCGGCCCTGTCGATGCAACGGGCAGGAACGGGGTTTTGCATGCGTCTGCTGGGACTCGCCTCGCTGGGCTGCTTCCTGCTGATGGGAGCCGTCGTGGGTGCCCGCCTGGTGGCGCTGGCCCGCCGCACCCGCGGCGCCCCGGAGTTCCTGGCCGGGATGGGGCTCCTGTGTCTGGCCGTGCTGGCCCACCCCTTCAGCGCCCTGGGGCGGCTCCCTGGACTGATGGGGACGCCGGCCGGAACCACCCTGTTCGGGATCGGGCTGGGCACCACGGCCGCCGGCATCGGGCTCGTCTACGCCTTCACCTGGAAGGTCTTCCGACCCGCGGACCGCTGGGCGGCGGCCGTCGTGGCACTGGCCGCGGGCCTGGCGACGCTGGAGTGCGCCGGTCTCCTCTGGGCGACGTCCGGAGGCGGAACGATGCAGGAGGTGCTGCCGCGTGCGCGCCCCTGGACGATCGCGATCTGCCTCACCCTCTCGGGCGGGTTCGGCTGGACGGCGATCGAGAGCCTCGCCTACCACGCGAAGCTTCGACGCCGACTCGCCCTGGGGCTGGCCGATCCCGTCGTCGTGGACCGGGTGCGGCTCTGGGGCCTCTCCGGCCTCACCGCTGGGGTGCTGGGGGCGCACATCGCCTGGCTGGCCTGGCGCGGTGGCATGGTGCTGCACGACCCCTCGGCGCTGCTCGTCACCTCGCTCGCCGGTATCGCGACGTCCGTGCTCTGGTACCTCGCCTTCCTGCCGCCTGACGCCTATCTGCGCCGGGTGCAGCACGCGCGCCCGTCCGGGGGGCAACCGCCCGCTCCGCCGCGTCCGGCCCGGCGCTAGTCGGCCCGCTCCGGCATGAGGATCCACAGGATCACGTAGACCAGGATCCCCGGGAACGCGGCGGAGAGCAGCGATACCGCCACGAAGAGGATGCGGACGAGCGTCGCGTCCCAGCCCAGCCACTCGGCCAGCCCTCCGCACACGCCCGCGATCATGCGGCGATCCCGCGACCTCTGAAGTCCCTTGCGCGCCTCTCCCACGATGTCCTCCTCGTGCTTGCCCGTGTATACGCACGAGCGCGCCGGGAGGTTCATCTTCCCTCGGGGGCGCGCCTAGCGGAACCATCCCTCCCGCTCGTCGAGCCCCTCCTGGATCAGATCCCGAATGGAGTCCTTCACGACGTCGACGCGATCCTCCACCGCGGCGTCCTCGTCGTTGGGATCGCCTTCGAACGTCATGGGCTCGCCGAAGTGGAGCCGGAACTTCACCGGGAGCGGAACCAGGGCCAGCGGTCCGAGGAGCGGGAAGGTCAGGGTGATGGGCAGGGCCGGAGCTCCGATGAGGCGTCCCAGCCACTCCACCCGGGCCAGGCCCGGCGACTGCTCCTCGGCGCCCACGATCCCGACCGGGACGATCGGGGTGGCCGTCTCCATCGCCAGCCGCATGAAGCCCAGCCCGAAGCGCTGGAGCTGGTAGCGCTTGCGGTAGGGCTTGAGGAAGCCGCGCTCGCCCTCCGGAAAGACCATGATGGCCTCCTCCCGGTCGAGGAGCTGCACGCAGTTGCGCGGCGTCCCCACCACCGAGCCGAACCGCTGCATGAAGACGTTGAAGAAGGGGATCGTCGGCAGGTAGTACTCGGCCATGCCCCGCACGAGGCGTGGCGGCTCGTGGTCGAAGAAGAGCGACGACGCCAGCATCGCGCCGTCGTAGGCGAAGGTGTTGCCCGCGTGGTTGGCGATCAGCAGCACGCGGCCGTTGGGCACCTTCTCGATCCCGCTCACCTCGGCGCGCAGCCAGTAGCGGTAGAGGACACCCATTCCGAGCATCAGCGAGCTGCCCCACTCCGGGTCGAGCCCGAAGGGATCGAATCCGTACTCGTTGAGCTCGGTCGTGAGGCGCGCCAGGCGTGCATCCACGTCGTCGCGCAGCTCGGCGAGCGGGGACGGCAGCGGCCAGCGCAGCCCGGCCTCCGTCCGCGGCTTCGCTACGAGCGCGCGGTCGCTCATGCGAGCTCTGCGCGGAAGAAGTTCAGCGTCAGGCGCCACGCCTCCGCGGCCGCATTGGCGTCGAAGACGTCGGGTCGGGTGTCGTTGAAGAAGGCGTGGTCCACGTCGTCGAAGATGTGGAACTCGGTCCGCTTCCCGGCGGACTGCAGGTCGCTCTCCAGCTTGCGGGCGACCTCCGGCGGAACGAACTCGTCCTTCTCGGCGAAGATGCCGAGCACGGACGCCTCCAGCTCGGAGAAGTCCAGGGTGACGTTGGGATGCACGCCATAGTAGTCGGCGACGGCACCGATGCGGGGGTTGCGCGTTGCCGCGTAGAGGGCCAGCTGGCCGCCCATGCAATAGCCGACCGCTCCCAGCCGGGAGCCGTCCACCTCGTCGCGATCGAGGAGCGCCTTCACGGCGCCGTCCAGGTCGCGGGCGGCCCGCGGGATCTCGAGGTCCATCATGAGCCGTCCCGCCTCGTCGGGATCGGAGGTCTTCTCACCGCGATACAGGTCCGGCGAGAGGGCGACGAAGCCCTCGCGTGCGAAGCGATCGCAGACATCCCGGATGTGATCGACGAGCCCCCACCACTCCTGGAGCACCAGGACGCCGGGGCCGCGGCCCGAGTCGGGTACCGCCAGGTACGCCCGGACATCTTCCCCGTTGCTGCCGAAACCGATCTCGCTTCCCACGCACCTTCCTCCTCGCAAAGCCCTGAGTCTATCGCAGGCCGACAGGGCTCCCCCGCGCCGGGACGGCACGGCCCGCTGCTACAGTGCCCGGCATGGCCCAGGTGTCCGCGCGCGGCTCGGGGACGATTCCGAGCGCCGCCCTTCCCGAGCCCGTCACGGAGCTGGTCCGCCTGCTCGTCGACGACGGCCACGAGGCGGTGCTGGTGGGCGGCTGCGTGCGCGACCTGGTGCGCGGCGCGCCCGTGCACGACTACGACGTGGCCACGTCCGCGCCGCCCGAGCGCGTGCTCGAGCTCGTCCCCCGCGCGGTTCCCATCGGACTGCGCCACGGCACCGTGATGGTCCCCACACCCTGCGGCCCCGTGGACGTGACCCGCTTCCGGGGCGGCGCCGGGCTCCGCGGGGACCTGGCGCGACGCGACCTGACGGTGAACGCGATGGCGCTGGAGCCGGCGACCGGGGAGATCCTCGATCCCTTCGGCGGACGCGCGGACCTGACCTCGCGTCGGCTGCGCGCCGTCGGCGACCCGCGCTCCCGGCTGGCCGAGGACCCGCTGCGCGCGCTCCGGGTTGCACGGCTCGCCGCGCAGCTCGACTTCGCGGTGGACGTCGAGCTCGAGGAAGCCTGCTGCGAGTCGGCACCCGCGCTCGAGGGGGTGGCGCGGGAGCGCCTCGGAAACGAGATCGCGGGGCTCCTCGCCGCGCCCCACCCGGAGCGCGGACTCGCGTTCCTGCGTCGCACGGGAATCGAGGCGCGACTGGCGCCCGGGGTCCGCGGCGACGCCGCACGCATCGTGGCCGCGCTGCCGACCGACCCGGTGCTGCGCACGACGGCTTGGCTGCGCGACGCCAACGCCGAGTCGGTGCTGATGCGCCTGCGACTCCCGCGCAGCCTGGCCACGCGCGTCGCCCGCCTGCTGGCGGTACACCCCGTCGAGGAAGCCGGAGCGCCGGAGAGCCCCGCGGTGGTTCGTCGGCTGCTGCGTCGTGTGGGAGAGCAGGACCTCAAGCGCCTCGTCGCGCTGCGCCGCGCGGAGCTGGCGGAGTGCGATGCCGCAGGATCCGCGCTCGAGCGCCTCGCCGACCTGGAGGCCACCTGGGAGCGGATCCGTCGCGAGGGTGCGCTCGCCCTGAGCCGCCGCGACCTCGCGCTCGACGGCAAGGCGGTGATGCAGCATCTGGGCTGCCGCCCGGGCCGGGCGGTCGGCCGCGCACTCGAACACCTCACCGAGTGCGTGCTCGAGGATCCCACGTGCAACACCGACGAGGGTCTGCGCGCGATCCTCGACGCCTGGTGGGAGACGCAGCCCCGCTGAGAGAGACCCGGTCCGGCCCGGATCCGCGCGACGGCACTGTGCTATTTTGCCTCTCCATGGAGCCCTTCGATCCCGCCGCCCTCCAGGCGATCGCCGAAGGCCACGGCACTCCCTGCTTCGTCTACGATGCCACGACGATCCGCGCGCGCATCCGCTCGCTGCGTTCGTTCGACGTGGTGCGCTACGCGCAGAAGGCCTCCTCCAACACCCATCTCCTGCGCATCGTGCGCGAGGAAGGCGCCTTCGTGGACGCGGTCTCGCTCGGCGAGATCCGGCGCGCCGTCCGCGCGGGCTTTCGGCCGGGCCGCGAGCCGGCCGAGATCGTCTACACGGCGGACCTCATCGACGCCGAGACCCTCGACTGTGTCACCGAGCTCGACATTCCGGTGAATGCGGGATCGACCGACATGCTGCGTCGGTTGGGGGAGCGACGCCGGGGCCACGCCGTCTGGATCCGCGTGAATCCCGGGTTCGGCCACGGCCACAGCCGCAAGACCAACACCGGGGGAGACGCCAGCAAGCACGGCATCTGGTACGAGGGTCTCGGCGAGGCCCTCGACGTGATCGACTCGTGCGAGCTCGAGCTGGTGGGCCTGCACATGCACATCGGCTCCGGCACCGACTTCGCCCACCTCAAGCAGGTCTGCGACGCCATGGTGGCTCAGGTGAAGGCGGCTGGGCGGGACGTCCGCGCCATCTCGGGCGGGGGCGGGATCCCGGTGCCCTACCGCGACGGCGATGACGCCATCGACGTGGCCGAGCTGTACCGGCTCTGGGACGAGGCGCGCGCGCGCATCGCGGAGCATCTCGGGCACCCCGTTCAGCTCGAGATCGAGCCGGGTCGCTACGTGATGGCCGAGTCCGGTGTCCTCCTGGCGCGCGTGCACGCGGTCAAGGAGCAGGGCAAGAACCGCTTCTGGATCCTCGATGCCGGGTTCAACGATCTCGTGCGTCCGGCGATGTACGGAAGCCACCACGACATCTCGGTGATCCGCGACGGCAAGACCATGCTCGGCCCATATCACCCCACCGCGGTGGGCGGTCCGCTCTGTGAGTCCGGCGATGTCTTCACCCAGGAGGAGGGCGGCCTCGTGGCCCCCCGCGCCCTCCCCGACGCCCGCGTCGGCGACCTGGTCGTCCTGCGCGACGCGGGCGCCTACGCCGCCTCGATGGCGAGCAACTACAACAGCCGCCCCCTGGCGCCCGAGGTCCTCCTCGAGCACGGCGAGCCCCGCCTCATCCGCCGCCGCCAGACCGTCGACGAGCTCCTGGTGCTGGAAGAGGTCTGAGCCGGTGCCCCGCCCTGCCTAGTCCGGGCGGATCTGGAGCAGCAGGCCGTTGACGGACGCGACCCGTACGTGGGCTCCGGCCTCGACGGGCGAGGCATCCACGGCGAGCCGGGCGCGCCACACCTCGGGACCGATGCGCACGCGACCCTCGCTGCCGGGAGCCATGGGCGCCTCCGCGACACCACGCCGCCCCACCAGGGCACCGCTGCCGTTGTGGGGCCGGGACTCGAGCGCCCGTTTGGACATGGGATAGAGCGCGACGTCCTTCAGCACGACCAGCGCCACTCCCGCCGCGGCCGCCCAGCCCGGCAGGCCGAAGAAGCGCCAGGCCGCGAACAGGATCAGGGCGGTCGCGCCCCAGCCGGGTATCTGGGCGATCCAGTAGCGCGCCGCCACCGACTTCATCCGTCCACCGCCAGATCTTCGGGCGCGCCCTCCTTCTCCACCCGCTCGTCGTGGGCGCGCTTGGCGTCGAGGAGCACCGGCATCACCCGGTCCAGGTCGTCCTGGCTCCACAGTCGATCCACCTTGAAGGACCGGATGATCGCGGGCTGCTGCATGATCCCGACGGTGCCCCGCATCACGTTGATGATCTGACCGGTCACGTCCTGGGCCGCCGGAGAAGCCAGCCACGTGCAGACCGGCGCGACCTGCTGGGGGCCGACGGTCGGGTCGCTCGGGTCGACCGTGTCCCCGCGGCCCTCTCGCAGCGGGATGGTGAGGCGCGTCGCGGCGCCCGGCGAGATCGTGTTGACCGTGCATCCGTACTTCGCGAGCTCGAGCGCCAGCACGCGGCTGAAGCCGGCGATCCCGGCCTTGGCCGCGCCGTAGTTGGACTGCCCGAAGTTCCCGAACAGTCCCGACACCGAGGAGAAGTTGAGGATCCGACAGCCGTGGCGTCCGGTCTCGCGGATGTAGCGGGCGAAGGGACGGGTGCACGCGTAGTGGCCCTTGAGGTGCACCGCCATGATCGCGTCCCAGTCGTCCTCCTCCATCTTGAAGATCGTCCGGTCGCGCAGGATGCCGGCGTTGTTCACGAGGATGTCGGCCTGCCCGAACGCGTCGAGCGCCGCCCGGAAGATGGCGTGCCCTCCCTCGACGCTGGCGACCGAGTCGCCGCTGGCGACGGCCTCTCCGCCCCGCTCCCGGATCTCCTCCGCGACCTCGTCGGCCACCCGGGCGGCGCCGCTCCCGTCCGGCGCCGCGCCCAGATCGTTCACCACCACCCGGGCACCGGCGGCTGCGAAGTCGAGCGCGATCTCGCGCCCGATGCCGCGGCCCGCGCCCGTCACGATCGCCACCTTGCCTTCCAGGACGCCCATTCTTCTCTTCCTCCGGAGAGCCCTGGCTGCTGCTCCCGGCCGCGGCGCGAGTCCCGGGCTGGAGCAACCTCCCGTAGCCAGAACCTAGTCCATGCGGAACCGGTCGCCCGCTCGGCGCAACGCCACCTCGATCATGTCGCCGTCGCCCTCGCTGAACTCGCCGAGGCCGAAGAGGCGGCCGTAGGCGCGCAGCTGGGTCTTGGTCTGGTGGACCGCGTTCTCCGGCTTGGCCAGCAGCGCGTCCACCCAGGCCGAGACCTCCCCGTCGAGGGCCTCCGGAGCCACGCTCCGATGCACGAAGCCCCAGCTCGCGGCCCGCGCGCCGTCCATCTCGGTGCACAGGACGAGAAGCTCTCGGGCGCGGGCCGTCCCGACCTCCTGGATGAGGCGGGGGACCCCTGCCCAGGAGAGCGGCATCCCGATGTCCACCTCCGGATAGCGGATCTTGGCATCGGCGGCGGCGAGCCGGAAGTCACACGCCAGCGCGAAGCACGCGCCGCCGCCGAGCGCGTGCCCGTGGACGCGGGCGAGCGTCAGGGCCTCGCACTCCTCGATCGCCAGGCACGCGCGGCGACCCACCTGCCCCATCCAGCGGCGCTCGCGCTCGGTGGGCTCGTGATCGGACCGCCGGGCGACACCGCCGGGCCGCCGATCGGCGCCCGCGCAGAAGGAGCGACCGCGCCCGCCGAGCACCACCACGCGGGTCTCGAACGCGCGGTCCACGGAGCGGTAGACGTCCTCGATCTCCTCGAGCATGGTCTGATCGATCGCGTTCAGCTTCTCTGGACGGTTGAGCCAGACCCGCAGGACCGGGCCCTCGCGCTCCAGCTCCAGGGTCTCGTAGGCCAAGAGGTCGCTCCTCCCGGTGGGGCTCAGGGCCCGGTGCAGCGGTTGCGCAGCACGCCGAGGCCGTCGATGGCGCTCTCCACCACGTCCCCGTCCCGCAGGTAGCGACGCGGCTCGCGCACCGCACCGACACCCGCCGGCGTTCCGGTGAAGACGAGGTCGCCGGGCTCGAGCGTGAGGTGGCGGGAGAGCCAGGAGACCAGCTCCGGCACCGCGAAGATGAGGTCGCGGGTGGTGCCGTCCTGCATGTGCTCGCCGGACACGTCGCAGGTGAGCCGCAGGTCGCCGGGGTCGCCGATGACGTCGGCGGACACCAGCGCGGGCCCCAACGGGCCGAATCCGTCGGCGCTCTTCCCCATCGAGAACTGGGGCGGACGACCCGCGAACTGGGCCCGCCGATCCGAGACGTCCTGCCCCACGCAGTAGCCGGCCACGTGGCCCAGAGCGTCGCGCTCGGGGATGGCGCGACCTCCGCGTCCCACGGCGACGACCAGCTCCACCTCCCAGTCCACGCGATCGGAGGTGAGCGGGATCTCCGCTCGCGGTCCGGCCAGGCAGCTCGGGAACTTGGTGAAGATGAGCGGCTCCTTCGGCACCTCCAGCCCCGCCTCCTCGGCGTGGTCGCGGTAGTTCAGGCCGACGCCGAAGACCTTGCGCGGACGCGGAACCGGCGGACCGAGCGCCCCGGGGTCCAGCGGCGCGTCCGCGTCGCCCGCGCCGAGCCCCGAGGCCCAGTCGACGAAGCCGTCCCAGCCGGCCAGCACCTCCATCGGATCCGCCGACAGGCGGCCATCGGACGCGCGCCCGACGTCGACGACACCCTCGCCGATCACGGCGACGGCGCGCCCGCCCAGCTCGGCGAGAGCCGCCATCAGTCGCGTCCCGCCTGGGCGCGGCCGCGCTCCTGCACGGCGAGACGCCGCTTCGCAACCGCGTCCGGGGTGACCTCCGCGGCGTGGGCGCGGGCCGCGCGGGTCTCGACCCTGCGCCCATCGCCGTAGGTGCCCGCGAAACCCTCGTCGATCACGGCCTTGTAGGCACGCATCACCTCGGGCACGCAGGAGAGCATGTCGGCCGCCAGGGCGCGGGCCTCCTCGATCAACGACTCCTGGGGAACGACGCGGGTCAGCAGGCCCCACGCCAGGGCGTCGTCGGCCCCCAGGAAGTTCCCGGTCAAGGAGAGCGCCTTGGCGCGCTGGATGCCGACCAGACGCGAGAGCTTCTGGGACAGACCCCAGCCCGGCATGATGCCGACGCGCGCATGGGTATCGGCGAAGCGCGTGGCAGGCGTTCCGATCAGGACGTCGCAGGCGAGCGCCAGCTCGAAGCCCCCGGTGACCGCCACGCCGTTGATGGCGCCGATGATGGGACGGTCGAGCCCCTCCATCGCCCCGATCACGTCTTCGCCGCCGGCCAGCATCCCGGCCGCGTCGCCGCCCTCGTCGCCCACCCCGGACAGCTCCTTCAGATCGAGCCCCGCGCAGAACGCGCGGTCGCCCGCGCCGGTCAGGATCACGACGCCCGTCTCGGGATCGTCCGCGATCTCCTGGAAGGCTCCGGCCAGGGCCCCCCTCAGCTCCCGCGAGAGGGCGTTCATGGCGCGCGGACGGTTCAGGGTCAGGGTGGCGACCCCGTCGCGCTTGTCGACGAGAAGAACGGGCTCGGACATGGAGACCTCCACAGGGGCTGGGAGGATAGTCGACGGGCGCCGGGATGGGGCCGGGAGCGCTCAACGGGGCCCCGCGATCGGCCGATGGAGAGCGCGGAGGACCGCCTTGAATCCGGCCTTCTACATCGCCCTGGCCGCGGTGGTGATCGCGGCCGGCTCCGCCGCCGCCCTCGTCGCCAGGGACCCGCACCATCCGGCCAACCGGCTGGCGGGCCTGATGATCGCCGGCGCGGGCTGGTGGGCGATCTTCGACCTGGTGCGGGCGCTCACGCCCGATCCCGAGGTGGCGCGTCTCGCCACACGGCTCTCTTCGCCCGGCTGGTGCTTCATCGGACCGCTCACCGTACACATGGTGGCGTGCGTCCACGTGCCGCCCCTGCGGACCGCCCTGAAGCTGCTCCCGGCCTCGTACGCGGTGGGGGTGCTCTTCGTGGCGGGCGCCTGCTTCACCCCCTGGCTGATCGGCCCGATGCAGCGCGGGTCCGGCGGTGCCTGGGAGACGCAGCCCCAGGCAGGACTCCTGGTCCTGCTGGCCGTCACGCTCGCCCACGTCGTCCCGATCGCCGTCGTCGGCCTGCGCACCGTGAGCCGCTCCCCCTCGCCTTCGGACCGCGCCCAGGCGCGCTGGCTGGCCGTCGGCGTCGCCCTGCCCCTGCTCCTCGTGCCGCTGACCAACATCGTGCTCCCCACACTGGGGCTGCCCACGCTCCGCCTGGGGACGCTCGCCTTCGCCTGCTTCGGCGCCCTCGTCGCGGTCACCACCCACCGCCACGGCACATCGCCGCTGGCCCGCGGGACCTCCACGCGGGACATCGTCGATGCACTCCCGGACGGTGTCGCGCTCGTCTTCCTCAACGGCACGATCGGCTCGGCCAGCGAGGGCCTGTCGCGACTGCTGGGGCGGCCGTCGGGTACGTTGGAGGGAGACCCGCTGAAGGTGCACCTGGAGGCACAGGTGATCGAGCCGCTCCGCGAGGTCCACCTCCAGGAGACGCACCTGATCGGCGCGAACGGATCGCCCATCCCCGTCGCCCTCTCCACCCGCATCCTCCGCGACCGCCAGGGCCTCGAGTACGCGCTGGTGGTCGTCGTGCGAGACCGCCGCGAGGTGATCCAGCTGCGCAGCCAGGTGGTGACGGCCGGACGCCTGGCCTCGATGGGACAGCTCGCAGCCGGGATCGCCCATGAGATCAACAACCCGATGGCCTTCGTGCGCACGAACCTCACGTTGCTCCGCGAGCACTGCGCGCGGATCGCCAAGGGCCCGGCGGAGGCCGAGCTGGAGTACATCGCTGCGGAGGCGGACGAGCTGCTCGAGGAGTCGCTGGAGGGCGTCGAGCGCGCCTGCGCGATCGTCCGCGACGTAAACGCCTTCTCCCACGCCGGCGGCGGCGAGCGCGGCCCCGTGGAGCTGGGCGGGCTGCTCGACGCGGTGCTGCGCGTCGCCTCGCCCCATCTGCAGGGACGCGTCGAGGTGGAGCGCGTCTATCGCGACGTGCCCGACGCCGCGGGCGCCAGCCAGGAGCTGAAGCAGGTCTTCCTCAACCTGGTCCTCAACGCCGCGCAGGCCACCGACGGGCACGGCTGCATCCGGGTGGAGACCGACCGGGAGCCGGACAGCGTCCTGGTCCGCATCCACGACGACGGCTGCGGTATTCCGGCCCAGTCCATGGAGCACATCTTCGACCCCTTCTTCACCACCAAGGCCGTGGGCGAGGGGACCGGGATGGGCCTGTTCATCTCCTACCAGATCGTCCGCAACCACGGCGGGGAGATCTGGGCCACCTCGGAGCCGGACCGCGGGACGACCGTGACCGTCCGCCTCCCCGAGCACCGCGCGGCCGCGGGGGACCCGCACCCGTCCTGCTAGCCTTCGGACCGGGAGGGCGGGCATGGGCCAGGTGGACGAAGCAGCGCTGCGCAGCGAGATCATCGACCGCTGCCGCGAGATGAACGCGACCGGAATCAACCAGGGCAGCTCCGGCAACGTCAGCGCCCGCTGCGGCGACGGCTTCCTGATCTCGCCGAGCGCGATCCCCTACGACCGCCTGGAGCCCGCGATGATCGTCTCCATGGGCTTCGATGGCTCCTGGGAGGGTGCCTTCAAGCCCTCCAGCGAGTGGCGCTTCCACCTCGACATCCTGAAGACGCGGCCGGACGTCAACGCGGTGGTTCACGCTCACCCGCCCCACTGCACCGCCCTCGCCATCCGCGGGCTGGCGATCCCGCCGGTGCACTACATGGTCGCCGTGGCGGGTGGCCACGACGTGCGCTGCGCTCCCTACGCCACCTTCGGCTCCCAGGAGCTGTCCGATCATGCGGTCGCCGCGCTCGATGGGAGGATGGCCTGCCTGCTGGCGAATCACGGGATGATCGCCTGCGGCTTCAACCTGGCCCATGCCATGTGGCTCGCCGTCGAGGTGGAGGCCCTCGCCCGCCAGTACATCCTCGCCCTGCAGACCGGCGAGCCCGTCCTCCTCAGTCCCGAGCAGATGGACGAAGCGCTCGAGAAGTTCGGAAGCTACGTGAAGGGAGCGAGCTAGGCGTCCTCCGCGCGTGCCTTGTTGGCCTCGATCAGCCGGTTGGCCAGGATCTCGGAGAGGTTGCCCAGCACCTGTGCGCCGATGCGCGGATAGCGCCTGCGCAGCCGCTCCAGCTCACTCTGGGTGAAGCGCAGCAGACGCACGTCGGTGCGCGCCACCACGTCGGCCGAGCGGATTCCCGAGAACAGCGCCACCTCGCCGACCGCGTCGCCACGGGTGAGCCGCGCGACCTCGACCAGGCCCCGGTCGGTCTGGAGGCAGACGGCCAGCTCGCCGTCCAGCACCACGTACATGTCGTCGCCCTGCTCGCCGGTCGCGAAGAGGCGCTCGTCCTTCACGTAGTGACGGATGCTCGTCATGAGTGCCACGATGCGGGCCTGGGAATTGCGGAGCCCCCTGAAGAGCGGGATCGAGCGGGCGGGGTCGCGACCCAGGTCCAGGGACAGCATGTCCCAGAGGCTCACGATGCGGAGGTGCGACGAGAGCGCGGGAGTCAGGGTGACGTCCACCACCCAGGCCAGGCTGAGGGTGAAGGCCGTGAGCGCACCGAACTGCACCTGGGTCGCCATCTCGCTGGTGCACATGACCAGGAAGCCCAGACAGAGCGCCGTGGTCGTGAAGGTCACCGGCCGCCCGACCGCACGCAGCGCGTCCACGGCGCCGGCATCCTCGTCGGCGAGGCGTTTGGCCGAGGCGTTGAAGCGCGCCAGGTAGTGGATGGTGTCGTCCACCGCGATGCCGAGGACGATGCAGGCCACCAGGCTCGTCGACGGATTCAGGGTGATGCCGGTGAGCCCGAGCGTCCCGAAGAAGCAGACGACGGGAAGCGCGTTGGGCACCAGCGCCAGGGCACCCACCCTGAACGACGTGAACAGGATGGCCAGGATGATGTAGATCAGGATGAAGGCCATCGATAGGGACACCGCCTGCCCCCTCGAGAGATCGTCCAGCATGCGCGTGACCAGCACGCCGTTGCCGGTGATCCGCGGGGAGAAGCGATCCGGCAGCGTGGCCAGGTGCTCCTCGATGCGGCCGATCAGCTCACCCATGTCGCCCGAATCGATCACCTTCGAGCGCACCACCACGCTGGTGGTCTGGTAGCGGGAGTCCACCACCTTCTCGAGCTCGTCGTTCCCGCCGAAGAAGAGGAGCTGGCTGACCAGGCGCTTGCTTTCCGGGATGCGCAGGTAGGCCGGGTCGTTGTCGTGGAAGCCCCGATTGATGAGGCTGACATAGTCCACCAGTGAGGTGGAGCCACCGATCTCGGGCTGGGCGGCCAGCCACGCCTGCAGCTTGGCCAGCTCCTGGAGGTTCACCGGCTCCTTGAAGGCATCCCGGTAGTCGGCCTCCAGAACCACGTAGAAGAGGCTCGAGCCCTCGAGCTCGTCGTTGATGGCGTAGAAGTTCTCACGAACCGGATGGCCCGGCGGAAAGACGCCCACCTGGTCCATTCCCACCCGGATCTGGGTCACTCCGTACAGGGCCACCATCGCGACCACCGCCCCGATGGCGATGATCGTGCGCCGGTTGCGCAGGTCGAATCGCCCCAGCCGCTCGAAGAAGTCGCCCATGCGATCGCGCGGCTCCCGCCCCGGTCCCGGCGCGAGGTTCGGCTCGGGGAGGATGGACAGGACGGCGGCCGGGAAGGCCAGGGCCGCCACCACCGAGAAGGCCACCGCGGCCACGCAGAAGAGTCCGAACTCGCGAACCGCGTCGAGGGGCGACAGGGTGAGGGCGAGAAAGCCCACCGCGGTGGTCAGGCCGGTGAGCAGAACGGCCAGCGCCACCTCCGCCAGCGCGTCGCGCGACGCATCGCCCCGCGCGCCGCCGCCGCCGCGGCCCCGATTGCGCAGGACGTCGTAGTAGGCGGACGTCATGTGGATCGCGTACGCGAAACCCACGGTCTGGGCGATCGCCGGAACGGTCAGGGTGATGATGTTGAGGGGTCGCCCCAGCAACGCGATCAGTCCCATGGTCCAGGCGACGGCGAGCCCGATGGTGATCAGCGGCACCAGCGTTCCGACGATCGAGCGGTAGGCGAAGAGCGCCACCAGCGCCATCGCCAGCGCGACGAGCGGGGTGGTGACCAGGATGTCTCGCTGTCCGATCCGCGTGTTCTCGGCCTTGACGACCGCGCCGCCCGCGAGCATCGTGCGCGCCGTACCGCGCTCCTCCTCGGCGATCTCGTTGATCTGGTGGTCGAGCCCCCGGGCGAGGAAGTCGGCGTCGCTCATCTCGTCCAGGTAGATGAAGAGCGCAGTCGCCGTTCCCCGCCGGTTGACCAGGTTTCCGGCGTAGATGGGGTTGTCGAGCGCCTCGCTGCGGATCCGCTTCAGGGCCTCGGGGTCGGTGGGCACGTCACGGATGAAGGGCGCCACCTCGAGCTCGCCCTCCTCCGCCCGGATGTTGATCGCGTTGGCCAGGCTGGTGACGTGGTGGATGCCTTCCAGCGTCTCGATCCGGTCCGTCATCCGCACGACGGCTTCGAGGTGCTCGGTCGTGAAGATCCCCTCGTCCGCGACCACGCCCAGAACCAGGGTCTCGTCGCTACCGAAGAGACGGCGGACGTACTGGTAGTAGTCGATCGCCGGGTCTTCCTTCGGGAAGAGCGCGCCCGTCGAGGGGTCGAAGCGGATCTGGACCTCGCCGGTGCCGAAGTCGACGATCTGCGCGACGGACAGGACCGTCAGCCCCAGCAGGGCCGCGAGCACGGCCCAGGCGTGCCGGGTCACGAAACCGGCGAAGCGTTCCAAGCGTCCTCCGGGACGAGGCTAGAAGGTCTTGCCGCCCATGCGCTCGAGCGCCCGCGTCGAGAAGAGCGAACGGCTGACCTTCGCGTCGAAGTCGATGTCCTCGATCTCCAGCTCGGTCCGGGTGTCGTCGCGCAGGTCGAACATCTCGATACGGTTCATCACGTGGCGCTTGCCCCGCTTCTCGATCCGCCGCGGGTCGGCCAGCATGCGCTTGCGGACCTTCTCGGGACGCTCGTAGAACTCGACCTTGAGCGGATTGCAGGTGTCGTGGTCCACGTACGTCATGGTGTGGTGGTAGTTGGGCTTCTCCTCGAGCCCCTCCTTGGCCATCGCCTGGATCACGTATACGGAGCGTCCATCCAGCTCCTCGGAGGCCAGCAGCGTCTGCTCGAAGTCAGTGTTGTCGAGACCCTGCAGGCTCTCGAACTCTTCGTAGCTGAAGTCGGTTCCGAACATGGAGCCGGACATCATGTGGCCGGTGACGCGCTTCACTCGATCGAGCTCGGGCAGGTACATGAAGATGTCGCTGCGCGTCCCCTCCTTCTCCTCCATCAGGATCGCGGCGCCGCGCATCTCCGGGGGATCGGACAGCCGCACGAGGACCTTGGAGAGCCCGCCATCGAACTTGCGCCAGTAGATCTTGGCCCGTGACTGTGTCACCGAGCCGATCCGGTCGTGGGCGTTCATGACGACCGTCTGGACGCTGGAGGCGTCCGGCATGTTGAGATCCATGCAATCCTTGACCTCGTCCAGCGTGGTGAGCTGGGCACCGGCCGGTGCGGCCAGGGCCAGCAGGGCCAGGCCAGAGAGCAGCCATCGCGTCATTCGGTTCCCCCGTCTCTTGCGCGCAGTCGGCGCCTAGCATACACCGTCCCGGCGCATCCCGAGCGCCGGATTCCCTTGGAAGGTCGCCTGTTTGGCAGGCCGACTCTGGAGCCCCTGCCGCGCCGGCCTTCATCGACCTCGGCTTCGTCGTCTAGCGGAACTTCGGAATCACCTCGCGGCCGAATCGCCGCAGGGAGTCGCAGATGTCGTCGTGGCCGAGCGAACCGGCCTGGACCAGCAGGATCATCTGATCGACGCCCTGGGACTCGTACCAGCGCACCGACTCCACGCAGCGCTCGGGCCCGCCCACGATGGCCGAGTGCCGATCCACGAGGTTGGTGTACCAGCACACGGGCTCCTCGGCGCGTCTCCGCGCGTCTTCGTCGTCCTCGCCGCAGAACATGCAGGTGAAGGCGGCGAACTGATCGTTCACGAAGGCCCCTACCGGCTCGGCGCGCGCGATCGCCTCCCGGTAGGCCCGCACCTTCTGGTCCATGCCGATCGGATCGGACATGGAGAAGTGCATGAACCCGATTCCCCGTTCTCCGGCGAGGACCGCCGAGTCGGGCTGGGTGCCCGACATCCAGAGCGGAGGAT
This sequence comes from Myxococcota bacterium, assembly GCA_028278065.1. Lineage (GTDB taxonomy): Bacteria > Myxococcota_A > UBA9160 > UBA9160 > JAFDET01 > JAFDET01. Next base: position 236 of record JANQFA010000181.1, on the reverse strand, counting down.
GCGGCCTCTGGCGGGGCTTGGGGAGGACGTTCCGCGCGGGCATCTGGAAGCGCGGCGAGTCCCAGGAGAACTCCTCCTCCATCCACATCTTCGGGATCATGCGCAGGGCCTCGTCCCACTGCTCGCGGGTCTCGGCGGGGTCGATTCCGAAGCCCTGCAGCTCGATGGCCGACGCGCCCCAGGGGCGCGGGCACTGGATCTCGTAGAGCAACGCGAACTTCATCCGCTCTCCTACT
>JANQFA010000178.1 GCA_028278065.1 Myxococcota bacterium | reverse complement strand
GACGACCGCCTGCTCGTGGTGGTGGGGCCCTGCTCCATCCACGACCCCGATGCGGCCATCGAGTACGCGACCCGCCTCCACCCCCTGGCCGACGAGCTCGGCGGCGAGCTCCTGATCGTGATGCGGGTGTACTTCGAGAAGCCGCGCACGACCGTGGGCTGGAAGGGACTGATCAACGACCCCCACCTCGACGAGAGCTTCGTGATCAACGAGGGGCTCCGACACGCACGCCGGATTCTCTGCGAGGTGAACGAGATGGGGCTCCCGGCGGGCTGCGAGTTCCTCGATCCCATCACGCCGCAGTTCTTCGCCGACCTGGTGGCGTGGGGCGCGATCGGCGCCCGCACCTGCGAGAGCCAGGTGCACCGCGAGCTGGCCTCGGGCCTCTCGATGCCGGTGGGCTTCAAGAACGCCACCGATGGAGGCGTGCAGGCCGCCATCGACGGAATGGGTTCGGCTGCGCACCCCCACCACTTCCTGTCGGTCACCAAGCAGGGCGTCGCGGCCATCGTGGGCACGGCCGGGAACCGCGACACCCACGTGATCCTGCGCGGCGGCGCGGCCGGACCCAACTACGACGCCGAGACCCTCGCTGCGACGCGCACCCTGCTCGAACGCGCCCGCCTCCCGCGCCGCATGATGGTCGACTGCAGCCACGGCAACTCCGCCAAGGACTGGTCGCGCCAGCCCGGGGTGGCCGAGGACGTCGGCCGGATGCTCGCGGAGGGCGCCGACGACGTGATGGGCCTCATGCTCGAGAGCTTCCTGGTGGACGGGAACCAGAAGTACGATCCCAAGGCGGAGCCCACCTACGGTCAGAGCATCACCGATGCCTGCATGGGTTGGGAGACCACGGTTCCCGTCCTGCGCGGCCTCGCCGAAGCCGTGCGGGCGCGCCGGGGCTAGTGGCCCGCCGACTCCTCCTCGTCGCGGCCGCCGTCCTGGCGCTCCTCCTGGTGGGCCTCGCTCCGACGGTGCTGGGCTCGGAGACCGGGTCGGGCTTCTTCGCGCCCCGCGAGCGCAGCATGGTGGACACGATCCTCATCGCGAGCTGGTGGATGGCGATCCCGAACCTGGTGCTGTGTCTCCTGCTGGCCCGGAGCGCCCCGCACTGGAGCGCGAAGCCGGTGGATCCGTCCGCTGCGACGGAACGCGGAACCCGCCGGCCGGGCGTCGGGTTCTGGCTGCTGGTGCTGCTGGCGATGGGCCTCGGCGCCTTCCAGCGCTGGGAGCTGGCCCACGGAAGCCTGTGGTGGGACGAGGCCTGGACGGTGAAGCGCGCCGTCGTCGGCCACCGGGAGCCGCTGCCCGACGATCCGGAGCGCCTCGAGTTCCGGCAGGTGCGCTGGCACTGGACGCTCTTCCACTACAAGAAGCCCACCAACCACGTCCTCTACAGCGCGGCCGCGCGTGTCTCCAACGAGCTCTGGCGGCTTCGCGCGGGGGCGCCGCCCTGGGCCTTCGACGAGTTCGCGCTGCGCCGCCCCGCCTTCGCGGCAGCGCTGCTCTCGATCGCGGTCCTCGCCTTCCTGCTGCGCAGCTGGGTCTCGCCGGCGGCGGGTGTGGCCGGCGCGTTCTTCCTCGCGCTGCATCCCTGGCACGTCGAGCACGGTCCCGAGCTGCGCGCCTACGGCTTCATCGGCCTCCTGGTCCTGGCCTCGTGCTTCCTGCTGGTGCGGGTGTTGCGCGGCCGCTCGTGGCCCGCGCTGCTGGCGTACGGCGCCCTGCAGCTCCTGCTGCTGTGGAGCCATCCCTTCACGGTCTTCTTCGTGCTCTCGATGGGGCTGTGGGGCCTGGTCGGGATCCTGCGCGGTGACGGGCCCAGGGAGGTGCGACGGGCCGGAGCGCGCCGCTTCTTCGTCGCCCACCTGCTGGTGGGAATGCTCTGGCTGCAGGTCTTCGCGCCCAACCTGGCGCAGGTCCCGCTCTGGACCGACGTGCACGAGCCGTCGAAGGGTCGCGTGGTGCAGCGGCGCGCGCTCGAGTCGCTGGCGGGCCTGGTCTTCTCGGGCCTGCCGCGCAAGTACGGCCGCGACGACGCCGACGGCGCCCGCTTCCCGAGTCTGCACTCGCTCGCGGCCGAGTCGCCGTGGGTGGCGCCCGCCGTCTTCGGGCTGATTCCGCTCCTCACGGGGCTGGGCTTCGCGCGTCTCGTCTCGCGCCGCGCGCCCGAGCGCTGGGTCGCGCTGGGTCTGGGCCTGGCCGCCCCGACCGCGATCGCGGTCTCCTGGCTGGGCGCGCTCTTCTTCCACGAACGCTTCGTGTTCTATGCGGTCGTGGCGGTCGTGGTCTTCGCGCCGGCCGGCGCGGAAGGCGTGCTGCGCTTCGCGACGGCGCTTGCGCCGCGGGTCGGGCGCGTTGCCGTTCCGCTGGGGCTGGCCGCTACGCTCGCGGGCTTCCACGCGCTGGTGGAGCCTCGCAACGGGGTGCTGCGCGAGCGGCCGTACGCGCCGATGCGCGAGCTCGGGGCCTACCTCACCCATCAGGCCGGCATCGCGCCGACCTCGGTGGTGCGCCTCGGCTACGCCTCCGGGGCGGATGTGACCGACATCTACGATCCCTGGATCGTGCAGGTGCACGGCGACGAGGAGATCGCCGAGGCGATGGCGCGCGCGCGCGCGGACGGGCGACCGCTCTACGTCTTCTACGGCTACGCCGCCGCGAACCGTCCCCGCTTCCCCAGCGGCTTCCGACTCCTCGACGATCCTGCGCTCTTCGAGACCACGGCCCACTTCCTCGGTGCCGATCCCCACTTCAGCTACTGGGTGCTCCGCCACACCGGGGCGCCGGCGCCGGGTTGAACGTGGGGGCCCTGCTGCGCGCATTGGCGAGCCTCGGGCTGGTGGCCTTCGGCACCGGGATCGCGCTCTTCGCCGCGGAGGCAGCCGCCCGGCTGCTGGCGCCCCAGTGGGCACCCCAGCACGCGGAGCGCAGCTTCTGGCAGCACGACCCGCTGCTGGGCTGGGCCCACCGGCCCGGCCAGAGTGGCGCCCTGCGCCATCCGGACTTCGAGGTGCACGTGGAGATCAGCGCGCAGGGCTTCCGCGACGAGGTCATGCCGCTGGGACGGGTTCCGGGAAGGCGCAGGATGCTGGTGCTGGGGGACTCGTTCGCGTGGGGCTTCGGCGTGGAGCAGGACGAGATCCTCTGGACCCTCGTCGAGGAGCGCCATCCCGGCTGGGAGATCCTCAACACGGCCGTGTCGGGATACGGCACGGACCAGCAGCTCCTCTTCTTCGAGGAGCGCGGCGCGGCGTTCCGTCCGGACGTGGTCCTGCTGCACTTCCACCCGAACGACGTGGAGGACTCGGCCGACGACCGCCGCTACGGCTACCCCAAGCCGAAGTTCAGCCTCGCTCCCGAGGGTCTGGTGCTCGGCCACGTGCCGGTCCCCGAGATGTCCCTCCCGTGGCGCGTCGAGCGCTGGCTGCGCGAGACCTCCTTCCTCTTCAACCGCCTCCAGGCCGTGCGCCAGCTGGTCGACGTCGGCGAGGTCGCGGCCGTGCGCGCGGCGGGGATCGCTCCCGCGCGAGGCGAGGTCGCCGCCGACATGCGGCTCACGGATGCGCTCCTGCGCCGGCTCCACGAGGGCTGTCGCAAGATCGGTGCGCGCCTGGTGGTGGTGAGCAACCCGGCGCCCGAGTCGATCCGAGAGGCTCTCGCCCGCACCCTCGGCGACCTCGGTGTACCCTATGGCCCGCTCGACGCGGCCTTCCGGGGGCGGCCGCGCGGGGAGATCAAGTTCCCGAACGATCCCCACTGGACGCCGGCCGGCCAGCGCATCGCGGCCGACGCGGTCGAGGAGTTCCTGCTTGAGCGCGCGGTCCTTCGCTAGGCGGCTCCTCGGCGGGGCCGCACTCGTCGCTGCGGGGCTGGCGGTGGGCTGCGGGCAGGATCTGGGGCCCGCCGAGCCTCCGGTGAGCATGCGCGGAGAGCTGCGCATCTCCGCGTTCGCGGCCGCGCCCGTCGCCGTGCCCGCGGCCGGCCCGACCCTGCACCGCTCGGTCTTCGTCAACGGCACCGTGTGGGAGGGGATGGAGGACAACGACCTGCGCGGCTTTCTCGACGGTCGCTTCCGCTACGGCTGGAACCAGCCCGGGCAGTTTCACGTGCGAGCCGGCCGCCTCAAGGGCGGCGTGCGCTGGGGCGAGTACGAGCTCTTTCGCACGCTTCACAAGTGGCGCGGCCTGACGCTTCCGCCCGGCGCGCGCGTCGCGTCGGCGCGGCTCCGCATCGCCGTCGAGGAGGGCGCGCCCTTGAAGGACCGCGTGACCCTGCTCCTCTACGAGGTGAAGCCCGACTTCGAGCCGGGCGCGGGCGGGACCCGCGGAGACAACCTCTCGCCTCCGAAGCAGGGCGAGGTCTGGTGGGGCGAGGCCGGACACGGCGAGAAGGACTGGGGTCTGCCGGGCGCCAGCTTCGCCTCCGACGTGGATCCGGGCGCCGACACCGGGGCACAGGCCCTCGCCGAGGTGGAGGTGGAGCGCGATACCCGCGAGGTGCTCTTCGAGTCCGCGGCCCTGACCGAGTACGTGCAGCGGCGCCTGCTCTCGGGGCTTCCTCTGCAGCTCCTGCTCAAGCTCTCGGACGCCGACGAAGATACGCGGGGAACGAGCGTCAAGATGTTCTCGGGCAACATCGGCCTCGACCGCAATCCCGCGCGGCGCCCGCGCCTGGAGCTCGACTGGACCAGCGATCACGAGATCGCGTCGACAC
>JANQFA010000134.1 GCA_028278065.1 Myxococcota bacterium | reverse complement strand
TTCGGAGAGGTGATGCCGTCCCCCGCGCAGGCGGTGGTGCCGAAGCCGTCGCAGACGGCGCCCTCCGACACCGTCGTGGTGCGGTTGCCGGAGTTGAGCACGCCCACGTAGACGGTGCTGCCGTCGGTCGCCAGGGCGCGCGGCGTGTCTCCGAACAGGGTCAGGATGCGCTCCGGCACGCCTCCCAGGGTCGGGTCGGGCGCGCCCTGGTCCAGATCGTTCGTGTCGAAGACCCACACCTCCGCGCGCGGGACCCCGGCGGTGGTCAGCAGCGGGTCGCCGGCCCCGGGAACACCTGCGATGCTGGAATGCGTGCGATGCTGCCCGCGGCGCGCCGTCGTGATGAAGGCGTGGGTGCCCCCGGTCTGACTGGTTCCGGCGAACACGATGTCCCGGGGCTCGTCGTCGACCAGGAGGGTGCGCACGACCCGGGCCGGACTCGACGCCACGTCCACGACGGAGACGCTGTCCGAGAGGTGGTTGACCACCCACACCTCGCTGTTGCTGAGCGCCGCGACCGCGACCGGCTCCATGCCGACCGGCACCGACTCGAGCGGGCTCAGCGCCCCGCCGGAGACCGCGAAGATCTCGAGGCGGTTGTCCGGGATGTTGACCGCGAAGAGACGGGTCCCGTCGGGAGAGAGGGCCAGGGGCCGCACCGGACCACTCTCGAAGGCGATGAAGGAGGTCTGGGCCGCAACGGGAGCTGCGAGGAGCACAGCCAGGGCGAGGGGGACGAAGAGCTGCAGCACGGGCCGTCCTTTCGACCCGGCCAGCCTACCAGATCGAAGGCCGTCCGCTGCCGGGGCCGCGGCTCAGCCCTTCCGGATCAGCTCGTAGTCGCACGCGTACGCCGGGCGCACGTCTCCCGTAGCCGGATCGAGCAGCCAGTCCATCGCCAGCCTGGGCGGAACGCGGATCCGCCCGGGCTCGCGCAGGGTGCCGAAGACCCAGTCCCAGACCGGACTGGTGACCCCGTGGTTGCAGCTCGGATCGGTGAAGTGATGACAGAAATGGTGTCTGCGGAGGAACCGCGCGTAGCGCCCCCATCCGGGGTGGGTGTGCTCGCGCCGGTGCAGCACCTCGTAGGCCAGGTACATCGCGACGAGGCCCGCGACGAAGGCCGCCCCCGCGAGCGGCCCGGCGACAAGGACGCTCGGGCCGATCAAGAGTCCCGCCACCCCCAGCGCCGAGAGCCCTTTCTTCCAGGCGGGCGCGAAGTAGTTCCCCCGGCTGTGGTGCAGCACGTGCTCCGCGGCGAACGGGTTGGGGCGCGTTCGAGCATCGTGGCCGAGCCAGCGATGGAGCACGTACTCGAGAAACGTCCAGGCGACCGCTCCGAGCAGGAGGGCGAAGGCGCTGACGACCATGGGGGGCCTCCAGGGCTCGACCGTACCGCAGTCGCCCGCAACCGCCCGCCCGACCGCCGGGGCCGCCCTGCGATCGAGCCGAGCGCGGCCCCTACGGGCACCGCGAACCCCTCGTGACGCGCCGCTGCGGGTCGGGATAGAATGCGGCGGCGGGGGACGGAGGTCCGCGATGACGACTGCGTTGGAGACGGCGGCTCTCGACGTACGGCAGCTCTCGGGCTCGCTCGGAGCCGAGATCCGGGGCCTGTCCCTGGCCCAGGCCGGGCCGGAGGAGGCCGACGTGGTGCGGACCCTCCTCAGCGAGCACCTCGTACTCTTCTTCCCGGAGCAGAAGCTCTCCCCGGACGAGCACATCGCCTTCGGCCGTCTCTTCGGCGAGCTGGAGGCGCACCCCAATCTGAGCCTCGACGCGGAGCGCCCGGAGTTCTTCGAGCTGCGTGCCGACGGCGGCGCCGGTGCCATCGCGGACGAATGGCACAGCGATCTGAGCTGCCAGGCCCAGCCGTCCGTCATCGCGATCCTCCACATGAAGAAGAGCCCCCCCGTCGGCGGCGACACCCTGTGGGCGAACATGTACAAGGCCTACGAGGAGCTCTCGCCGCCGATGCGCGAGTTCTGCGAGGGCCTGACGGCGCTCCACGACGCCCACCCCCACGACCGGCCCGAGCAGATGGCCATCCACCCCGTCGTGCGCATCCATCCCGTGACCGGACGCAAGTCGCTCTTCGTCAACGAGCACTTCACGCGGCGGATCGTCGAGCTCTCCCACTCCGAGAGCGACGCGCTGCTGTCGTTCCTCACCCGCTGGGCCACGGACTCGCGCTTCACCGTCCGCTACGCGTGGAGCGAGGGCACGATCGCCATGTGGGACAACCGCTGCACCCAGCACCGGGTGCTGAACGACTTCGAGGGCGAGCGCGTCATCCAGCGAGTCACGGTGATGGGCGACGATCCCCAGCCCGCCGCCGCAGCGCGCTGGGAGCCCTTCATCAAGCCCTTCAGCGCAGCGAGCCGCCACGATCGCCAGCTACGCTCGCACCTGCGCGAGACGGGGCACAAGACCTCCTGGTAGCGGCCTCGCTCCCTCAACGGCCCGAAGGCACATCGCCTTCCGCGGTCAGGCGCTCGATCACCCGTCGCAGGCGTTCGGGGTAGTCCTCGGGGAACTCCCAGCGGATGCCATCCTCCGCCTTCACGAGCCCGCGCTCGCCCGGCGCCAGCCCGTGGCGCAGGACCAGCATCACGTCCGAGCTCACCCAGCCGTTGCGATACCAGTAGCTGTGGCCGGCGAAGTCGCTCCATCCGGCCTGGCGCTGAGCCTCGTCCGGATCGATGATCGCCAGGCGCTCGGCGCGCAGCTCGGCCGCCTCCTCCCCCGTCAGCCCCACGTTGCCGCTCCCGAGACGGGGATAGCGGAAGAAGAGCCAGCCCGACGCCCAGACCGCCAGGTCCGACGACGACGCGTAGATGCTGATGCCGTCGAAGAGATCACCGATCCCGTCGAGTCCCAAGCTGCGCACGAAGTCCAGGTCCACGTCGGCGGCCGGGAGCAGGAGCCGGCCGAGCCGGAGCTCGCGCGCGAGCGCATCGCGATCGAGCTCGCGGTGCATCAGACGGAGCTGGAGCAGGGCCTGGGAGGCGACGGTCGCGCCGGCGCTGTAGCCGATGAGATGGATGCGATCGGCCGAGGTCTCCCGCGCGAGGAGGAGAAGGAGCTCGCGCAGGTTGCGGGCGCTGTTCCGGCCGCTCTCCTTGTCGCCCACGTAGCCGAGGGCGCTCTGGCGCGCCGGCCAGGAGTAGGCGAGGTAGACGGAGTCGCGCCCGAGGAAGTGGGCGAACTGCCCGATCAGGAGGACGGTGGCCTCGAACGTCGTGTTGTAGCCCGCGACGAACACGTAGACGTCGCGCAGCCGCGAGCGCTCGAGCTGCTCGTCCACCGATCGCGCGAAGCGCAGGGCACCTGCTCGAATCGCGTCGTCCCGGCTCGTGCTGTCCCGGGCCGCTGGAAAGTCCGCCGCCCGCGTCGGGATCGTCGTCCAGAGACGGCCGTGCTCCTCGGCCTGCACACAGGCCACGCGGACCTTCTCCCCGGCCACGGAGCGGCGGACCACGTCCGCGAAGGGCCAGCTCGACTCGCCCAGCTCGAGGGTGGCGACACCCAGGCGCAACACCTCGCCGCGCGCGTTTCCGTACCCGCACGCCGCGTCGGCATCGGGCGCCCGGTCGGTCGCGAAGTGGACCGGAAGGAAGCGGTCGGCCCCGAAGAGGTCTACGTCCTCCATCCCGGGCACCATCCCCTCCGAGAACGCCACCGGCGGAGGCATCAGGGTGTGCACGGAGCTGCAACCCGGAAGCGAGAGCGCCAGCACGGCGAAGAGGATTCGGAGATGCGGAGGATTCACGCGGACCCACCGTAGCGAAGCCGAGCCGGGCGACATCGGCAGCGGCCGGAGGCCGAGAGCGGCCGGCGGCACCTCTTGTCGGACGGGCCCCGCGACCTAGACTCGCGAGCTGCGCGGCGCGCCCGTCCGCTCGCGACCCGGATTCGCGAGCGTGCGATGCGCCCGCCCGCACCCGAGGGAGGAAAGATGCCTGTCCAGGAAGGAAAGGCTGCACCGGCCTTCACGCTGACCGACGCGAACGGTGACAAGGTCGCGCTCAAGGACTACCGGGGCCGGAACGTCATCGTCTACTTCTATCCCCGCGACGACACGCCCGGCTGCACCAAGGAGGCGGAGGGCTTCCGGAGCCTGCACAAGAAGCTGGAGAAGCTCGATGCGGTGGTGATCGGGATCTCGCCCGACAGCTCGGAGTCGCACGCGAAGTTCGCGAAGAAGTACCGACTCCCGTTCGCGCTGCTCTCCGATCCCGAACGCAAGGTCATGGAGAAGTACGGGGCGTTCGGCGAGAAGGTGATGTACGGGAAGAAGACCCGTGGCGTCATCCGCTCGACCGTCTGGGTGGGACCGGACGGCAAGGTCCGGAAGCACTGGCCACGCATCGCCAAGGCCGCCGACCACCCCCAGAAGGTCCTGGAGGCTCTCGAAGAGGGCTGAGGACCGCGTTCCGGTTCAGCCCGACCGGGTCGGACCGGCGGGACCGCGGCGACCGCCTCAGACCGGCGGGATGGCTGCGACCGGCTCAGACCGGCGGGATGGCTGCGACCGGCTCGCCCACGCGCACGACGCGCGTGGTGAAGGCGTCTCCTTCCAGCTCGATCACCCGGAAGCCGGGCGCATGGTTTCCGAAGGCCGGCTCGGCGCTGCGCGGCTGGAACTGGAAGCAGGTGGATGGGGTCGTGACCAGAGGCACGTCGCCGACCCGCACCGTGGTGTCCTGGTGCACGTGACCGCAGAAGACGCCACGCAGCTGGGGGGCCGCCGCCAGCACCTCCACGAGCGACCCCGGATCCAGCACCGCCATCCCGTCCAGCCACGGTGTTCCGATGGGCCCGGGCGGATGGTGCAGGAACAGAAGGGTCGGGGAATCCGTGTCCTCGAGGCGCTCGCGCAGCCAGTCCAGCTGGGCGGGGCCGATGCGTCCGCCCAGCTCGCCCGGGCAGTGGGAGTCGAGGCCCAGGACCGTCCAGCCGTCCAGCCGATGGGCGAAGCAGGCCGAGTCCGCGGGCCCGTCGTAGAGCTCGGGAAACACCTCGCGCAGCAGCGCCGGGCTGTCGTGGTTGCCGGGCACGAGGCGACAGCGGCCGAGGTATCCGCGCTCGCCGAGGAGATCGCGAATCCGGGCGTAGGTGGGTCGCACCTCGTCGTGGGCGAGGTCGCCCGTCGCGACCACCAGGTCGGGCTCGGGCACCTCCTCCGCCACCGCGTCCAGGACCCGGTGGATCGTCTCCTCGGTCTCCACGCCCATCACGCGACCCTCGGGCGACTGGAGCAGGTGGATGTCGGACAGCTGGACGAGGCGAAGCGGCATCTCGCGACGCTAGCCGACACGGGCAAGACGGCGCACCCTCGGCGCCGCAGGAGTCAGGCCGCGTCGCCCCCGTCCTGGGGGAATCGCTCCCGGAGATCGTCGGCGAGCACCCGGCAGGCGTCGGTGTTGGTGAAGATCCCGGCCAGGTGACCGCTCTTCACCACCAGGACGCAGCCGATGTGTCGATCCGCCATCTCGATCAGCACCCGGTCCAGGGGCTCGTCCACCGAGACGGTGTAGGCGTCGGTCACCATGACGTCGTCCACGTAGAGCTCGTCCCTCGGGGCCAGGCCCAGCGCCGGATCGAGAGCTCGCTTCAGGTCGCGATCCGTGATCACGCCCACCAGGCGCTGGCGTCGCTTGACCGGCAGATGCCGGACGCCGTGCTCCAGCATCATCTGCCGCGCGCGCCGCAGCGGAGCGTCGGAGTCCACCGTATGGGGGAACGGTGTCATCACGGCCTTGATCGGCGGGATCTGCTTCATTTCGTTGTCGGGTCCTCGTCGCTGCGGGCCGTCGGGCTGACTCTAGCGTCCGGTCGCGTGAAGAGCAGCCGCGCCCGGGTGCCGGGCCCCACGGCCTGCGCGAGGGAGATCAGCAGGGCGCGGTCGCCCGCGCGTCCGGCCGCGGCTTCGAGCCCCTCCGGATCCGCCGGGTCGTCGTCCAGTCGGAAGCGGAAGGCGATGCGCTCGCCCGGCGCCAGCCCGAGCTCCCGCTTCACCCTGTCGAGGGCGCGGCGGATGAGCCCCGCGGTGACCGTGCCGGTGGTGAAGCGGGCGTTGAGCTCCACCACCGGGCGCAGGATGGCGGCGCCGTCCGGACCGCGAAACACGAGGGCATCCACGCCACACGGCCCGAAGAAGCCCCGGGCCGCCGCCGCCACCGCCACGAGAGCCGCCTTCTCGCGGAGCTCCTCCTCGCGGGGGTGGCCCGAGAAGATGCGCCCGCGCGAGTCGATCTCCCCGCGATGGCCCACGAAGCGACCCGACGCCGTCATCTCCTGCTCGAGGCTTGCGAGCATGGTCACGCCCGAGTCGGCGGCCACGTGGAACTGCACCGAGAGATCCGCCGTGCGCTCGAGCCACGGCTCGAGGAGCGCCCCCCCGCGCTCGGCCAGCCGCGGAAGCGCCCCGCGCAGGGCGGCCACGTCCACTCGACCGCCCCGGCCCGGCACGCGACCGCGACCGCTCGTCGCCAGACGCGGCTTGAGGGCGAACTCGCCCCGCGCCCACTCGGGCCACTCGTCCAGCACGCGCTCCATGCGCGCGATCGCCGCGTCCGGGTGGCGGAACTCCTCGGCATCGAAGACCGCGACCAGCCCGCGCAGCGCACGCGGCAGGAGTCGCTCCTCCTCGGCGACCGCGTGCGCGAAGGCCTTGTCGTGAACGGCCGCGACCCGAGCGGGCGGCGGCCCGAAGAGGGGTCGCCCCGCCACCTCGCGGTCCGCGACCGCGTCGTCGCTGGGAAGCCAGGCGACGACACCCGGGCAGGCCTCGAGCCACGGCCATGCCGCGGCCTCGGGGACCGCTCCGAGGTCCTCGGGCCAGACGACGCAGGGCGGCTCCCGGTAGAGGATCTGCGCACCGGGCGCGAAGAGCAGGCTCCAGAGCCCCGCGACCGTGCGCACGGCCGGATCCCCGCGGAAGGCCCGCCAGCCCGGCCCCTCCTCGCCCCCGAGGTTCGGCAGGAGGACATCGCTCACGCCTCCCCGCCTTCCCGGGCACCCTGCTGGCTCGAGCGCGCTCCCCGAACCCGTTCGATCAGCTCCTCGCTCAGGCCGGCCTGGCGGCGCGACTCGACGTCGAAGCGCCGCCCCTTGGCGCGAGCCGGCGAGAGCGGAAACGGCACCGCGCGCTGGTACGCGTCGGCGTCGGCCGTCCCCTCCGGCGCCAGGCGCAGCAGCCACTCCCGCGCGAAGCGCACGTGGCCGATCTCGTCGTCGTGGACCTGCTGGCAGACGCGCGCGCTCTCCTCGTCGCCGCCGGCGCGAAACCCGTCCCGGTAGGTGAGGGTGAAGTCGAGGTTGGCCTGCTCGAGGGTCAGCCCCATGCCCGCGAGAAAGGCGCTGATCCCGTCCTCGGCCGCGGCGATCGCACCGGACTGCTTCCAGAAATAGCCGGAGCTCGGATGGCCGTGCAGGTCCGAGCCGTGGGCCCGCAGCCGCTCCAGGTAGAGCGCACAGTGGCGCTGCTCGTCGCGCAGGATCCGGAGCCATCCCGCCCGCAGCCCGGCCGGCGCCTCGGGCCAGCGGAGCAGCGCCCAGGCGAAGAGCTCGACCGCCATCAGCTCGTGGTGCGCGAAGCGCGCCAGGCACGCGGCCCGGGCGGCGGGCTCTGCCAGCGCACCGGGACGCGGCAGGGGCGAGGCACCCTCCACCAGCGTGAGGGATGCATCCCGGGCCGGCGCTTCCACGTGCAGGGCCGGACCCGGCTCCGTGTCGTCGAGCGGCGAGTCGGGCGGCGGTGCGGCCAGCTTGTCGGCCAGCGCGCCCGATGCCAGGATCCGCTCGCAGTAGTCGCGGACACGCACGGCTAGGCCACGCCCCCGGGAGTCGCGACCTCCCACCCGTCGACATCCCCGTGCAGGGCTCCGATCACGACCCGCTCGACACCGTGGTCCTCGACCAGCCGCCGCGCGGTGGCGCGGGCCGCCCCGCGCTCCTCGCCCGACTCCACCTTGTTCAGGACGATCCTCAGGCGGGCGCGGGGGGGCACGCTCTTGGCGCCGCCAGCGGGCGAGGCCAGCAGGCCCGCCAGGCTGCGCGGGGTCAGCGTCTCCTGCGGCGCGCAGCCGGTCACGGCCGCGACGCGCTCGGGGCGATGCGCGACCTCCGAGATGGGACGCGACAGCGCGTCGATTCCCGCGACGGTGAGCACCCAGTCGGTCTCGGGCGGGATCACCGGCTCATGGTCGGCGGGAGCCTTGACCGGAAGCATGCGCGAGCCATCGGCCTCGACGACCACCCAGTCCACGTCGGGGCGGGCGAGCAGCCGGGACGGGACGTCGGGCGCGACGCCCCGCGCGCGCTCACCCGGGATGTTCTCGACCACCAGCAGGGGCGACTCCCCGGCGGCGAGACGCGCCTCGAAGTCGGCGTCGTCGCGGGTCGACCAGGCCGGCGCCTCATGGACCTGCTCGGCGAAGATGCGAGTCGTCGTGGTCGCGAGCACCCGGCCCGGGAGGCCGGCGCCGAGGGCGAACAGGATCCCGCTCTTCCCGCCTCCGCCCACGATCGAGACCAGCCCGGGCGGAGGCCCCAGCGCCAGAGCATCGACCAGGGTCATGCTTCGCCGCGCTCGACGCGTACCGCGCAGAACTTGAACTCCGGGATCTTCCCGTCCGGGTCCAGCTTGTCGGTCGTCAGCAGATTGGCGGCAGCCTCGCGGTAGTGAAACGGGATGAAGACCGAGCCCGGCTGGGTGCTCTTGGAGACCCGGACCGGCAACAGCACCTCGCCGCGGCGCGAGCGTACCCACGCCAGGTCTCCCTCCGACAGCGTCAGGGCCTCGCAGTCGTCGGGATGCACCTCCACGAAGGCGCTCGGCTCGATGGCGGAGAGGGCCCGGGAGCGCCGTGTCATGACACCCGTGTGCCAGTGCTCGAGAACGCGTCCGGTGACCAGGATGAAGGGCCAGTCGTCGTCTGGAAGCTCGTCGGCGCCGCTGTGCTGCGCCGGGACGAGTCGCGCCCGGCCGTCTTCGGTCGGAAAGCGCTCGGCGAACATCACCACGGTGCCGTCGGAGCCCTCCGGGTCCGGGCAGGGATAGAGCTTGCCGGTGAGGCCCAGCGCGTCGTAGTCGAGCCCCCGGTACGAGTCGGTCAGCGACACCATCTCGTCGAAGATCTCCGAGGCCGACGCGTAGTCCATCGGATGGCCCATCCGCCTCGAGATCTCGCAGACGATCTCCCAGTCGAGCCTCGCCTCGCCGGGTGCGCGCAGGGCGGGCCGACCCACCTGCACCCTGCGATCGGTGTTCGTGTACGTGCCCGTCTTCTCGAGGGCGGAGGTCGCCGGCAGGACCACATCCGCGAACTCGGCGGTCTCCGTCAGGAAGATGTCCTGCACCACCAGGAAGTCCAGGTTCGTGAGTCCCTTGCGCACCTCGTTCACGTTCGGCTCGGAGAGGAAGGGGTTCTCACCCAGCATGTACATCCCCCGGACCTCGCCATCCCGCGCCGCCTCCAGGATCTCGACCGAGGTGAGGCCCGCCTCGCGGGCCAGCTCCACGCCCCAGGCCTCCTCGAAGCGGCCCCGCGCGACGTCGGAGGTGACCGGCTGATAGCCCGGATAGCTCATCGGGATGAGTCCCGCGTCGGACGCACCCTGCACGTTGTTCTGGCCGCGCAGGGGATGCAGTCCGGTGCCGGGCCGCCCCACGTTTCCCGTGATGAGGGCCAGGGAGATGATGCTCCGGCAGTTGTCGGTCCCGTGAACGTGCTGGCTCATCCCCATTCCCCAGAAGGTGATGGCCGCCTGCGCCCGCCCGTAGGTCTCGGCCACCTCCCGCAGGAGCTCGGCCGGAATCCCGCAGATCGCGGCGACGCGCTCGGGCGTGTAGGCCGAGACCACTCGGCGAAGCGCCTCGAAGCCGGTGGTGCGCTCCGCGACGAACGCCTCGTCGACGAGACCCTCCTCGATGATCACGTTCATCATCCCGTTGTAGAACGCGACATCGCTTCCGGAGCGGATCCGACAGAAGCGCCAGGCCTCGTCGGCGATCCCGCTGGAGCGCGGATCCACGACGATGAGCCGCGTCCCTCGCCGCGCCGCCTCCTTGAAGAAGGTCGCGGCCACGGGATGGTTGGCCGTCGTGTTCGAGCCCGTGATGATCGCGACGTCCGAGTTGGCCACGTCTCCATAGGTCGTCGTAACCGCGCCCGAGCCGATCATCTGCAGGAGCGCCGCCACCGACGAGGCATGACACAGGCGCGTGCAGTGGTCGACGTTGTTGGTCCCGAAGACGGCGCGCACCAGCTTCTGGAAGAGATAGGCCTCCTCGTTGCTGCACTTCGCAGAGCCGAACCCCGCGAGCGCGCCGGAGCCCGACTCGTCCCGGATCTCCAGCAACCGGCTGGCCACCAGGTCGAGGGCCTCCTCCCAGCTGGCCTCTCGGAAGGCGGGCATCACCTCGTCGTAGTCCACCACGCCGCCCGGCTTGCGGCGGCGCGGCCCTCCCGCCACTTCGGGAGAGAGCGCCTTCTTCGGGTAGTCGACGCGGATCAGCGGCCGCGTCAGGCGATGAGGATGGGAGACGTAGTCGAAGCCGTAGCGGCCCTTCACGCAGAGGCGGCCCTGGTTGCCCGGGCTCGCCCTCCCCTCCGCCCACGCCACGCGGTTCTCCGCCCGGTCCACGTGGTAGGTGAGCGCACAGCCCACCCCGCAGTAGGGGCAGACCGTGTCGACGGCCTCGAGCGCCGTAGCCGGTCGGATCGGGGCCGAGAGCGGCTTGTTCACGAGGGCGCCCGTCGGGCACACGGCCACGCACTCCCCGCAGCTCACGCACGATGACACCCCCATGCCGGCGTCCAGATCGAAGCCGATGCGCACCGAGTAGCCCTTGCCGGTGCGACCGATCACGTCGTTGTGCTGCACCTCGTCGCAGGCCCGGACGCAGCGGTCGCAGAGGATGCAGGCCTGGTGGTCGACGGCGATCACCGGCGAGCTGTCGTCCGCCGGTCGCTCGGCTCCACGGGGGTAGCGAGGGGAGCTTCCCAGGTTGCGAGCCAGCTCGTGGAGCCGGTCATCGCCCGTGCTCTCCTGCCGCGCGGAACGGTCGGGCTGCTCGGACATCAGGAGCTCGGTCAGGACCCGACGTGCGCGCTCCAGCTTCGCACCGCCGGTGCGCACCACCATCCCCGGCTCGACCTCGCGCACGCACGACGCGGCCATCACCCGCGCGCCCTCGATCTCCACGACGCACACCCGACACACACCGACCGGCTCGAGCCCGGGCGCGTGACACAGCGTCGGGATGTCGATCCCCAGATCGCGCGCGGCCTCCCAGACCGTGGTCCCCGCGGCCACGCTCACCGCGCGTCCGTCGATCTCGAGCTCGACCATCAGCCCGGCTTCTCGCCGCCCGAAAAACGCTCGAGCACGCTCAGGACCGGCGTGAGCGCCACCTGGCCGAGACCGCACAGGGAGGTCTCGGCGAGCACCTCGTTCAGCTCCGGCAGCAGCGCCAGACCCGCGGGCTCCCGGGCGTCGATCAGGGCCACGGCCTTCTCGGTGCCGATGCGGCAGGGGACGCACTTCCCGCACGACTCGTTCCGGAAGAAGGCGGTGAGGTTGCCGGCGAGCGCGAGGAGGTCGGCTCCCTCCCCGACGACCACGACCGCACCGGCGCCGAGCGCCGATCCCGCCTCGCGGAGCCCGTCCCAGGTCATCGGCACGTCGGCCCGGTCGGCGGGCAGGAAGGCCGTGCTCGCGCCTCCGGGCAGGAAGGCCAGCAGGGCCTTCCGATCGCGGAGACCGCCGGCCCGGGCGAGCAGATCGGAGAAGCGCGTGCCCAGGGAGGCCTCGAAGACCCCGGGAGAGACCACGTCACCGCTGACGGAGAAGAGCTTGAGATCCGCCCGACCCTCGCGCAGGACCCGAGGAACGTGGGCCAGCGTCTCGACATTGTTGATCAGCGTGGGACGGCCGTGGAGGCCGCGGGTTCCCGGGAAGGGAGGCTTGTTGCGCGGCTCGCCACGCTTCCCCTCCAGCGCCTCGAGCAGTGCAGTCTCCTCGCCCAGTACGTACCCACCCGGCGAGACGAAGATCCGCAGGTCGAAGGCGCGTCCGGATCCGCAGGCGTCGCCGCCCAGCACTCCGTGCTCCCGGGCGTGGTCGATCTCGCGCTGCAGGGCTTCCCGCGCGGCGCGGTACTCGTGGCGCAGGTACACCCAGCCCTCGGTGGCCCCGACGACGAGGCCCGCGATCGTGGCCCCCTCGACCACGAGGTGGGGCAGCTCCTCGAGGATCACCCGGTCCTTGAAGGCGCCCGGCTCGCTCTCGTCCGCATTGCACACCACGGCCTTCTGCTCGCCGGGCTGCTCCCGGACCAGCGCCCACTTGCGACCCGTCGGGAAGCCGGCCCCACCCATTCCGCGAAGCCCGGAGTCGGCGATCCGCGCGAGTGCGGCGGCGTAGCTGCCGCTCCGCGCCAGCTCCCGGACCTGGCCGTAGCGTTCGTCCGGCTCGGGATAGGGATCGCAGCGCCAGCGCCGGGCGGAGCCCGACGCCGGCTCCGGCTGGGGCGCCGCTCCGTCGGAGAGGGCCGCCAGCGCGCCCGTCCCGTCGGAGAGGGCCGCCAGCGCGCCCGTCCCGTCGGCGGGGGCATCGTTGACCAGGCAGGCCGGTGCGCGGTCACACAGGCCCGGGCACGAGATCTCCTCGCACGTCGCGCCCGGGCGTTCTGCGCAGGCCGAGGCGAGCCGGGCGGCCAGCTCGCCTCCCCCACGCAGCCGGCACACGAGATCGCGGCAGACGCCGACCCGCAGCGCGGCGGGCGGCTCGCGTCGGAAGTGGGGATAGAAGCTCGCTACGCCCTGCAGCTCGTAGAGCGGGATCCGCAGCCGCGCGCTCAGCGTCCGCAGATCGTCGTCCGACAGGAAGCCGCGCTCCTCCTGCAGGGCACTGAGCTCGACGATCGGATTCGCCACGGGCTGGCGATGGTAGGCGCCCCGATCCGCCTCCGCCCACCACACCCGCAGCGATGCAGCGCCCCGTCAGGCGTCCCGCCCGCGGCGGCGCGCTGCCGCGGCGATCACCGTCAGCAGGAGGAGCGCCGTCGCAGGCTCGGGCACAGGCTCGAAGTCGGGATTCAGGGTGACCACGGGGTTGATCGTGAAGTCCTTCTTGGCGATGTAGGCCACCGTGTCGTCTTCGCTGACCGCAACCAGCTGGTCGTCGATCACCACTTCCATCTTCGTGGCGCCGAACGCGGGCTGCAGCCCGGCGTTGATGAGAGCGGGTCCGAAGTCGATCAGGAGGGTCATGCCCCAGGGCTGGACCAGCCCCGGGGACGAGACGAGATCGGTGGAGAACTGCGTGGACGCCACGACCGTGATGGGATCGACCGCGACCCCGTCCACCTCGAAGATCACGACCTCCGCGAAGATCCCGGCGGCGATCGACGTCGTCGTGGTGCCGCTCCCGTAGAGAGTGAAGTCGCCGGACTCACTGATGGCCAGGGCGGTCACGCCACCAGCCACGTCGTCCAGCGTCTGCAGGACCATCAGATCGAAGTTGAGCTGTCCGTCGGTGATGTCCTCGTCACCCCCGGTGGCGCTCGCGACGAAGCCGGCCGGGTCGAAGTCGAGCGTGTCGCCGGACAAGCTCGGCGGACCGTACAGCGGCGGCGGGACGGGATCGGTGCCCGAGGACTCCTTGACGTCCAGATAGATGGTGACACCCGGGGGGAAGTCCGGACCGAAGTCGCCGTAGTTGATGCTGCCGGCCCAGGCTGCCGACGACCCGAACAGCAGGAGCACCGCACACGACGTCCAGGTGACGAATCCGTGTCGGGAGATCGAAATAGCTCGCAGCAACATGCCTGTTCCTCCATCCGTCCAGCCGTTCCCAGGGTGGGTGGTCGGAAGGCAGCCGTTGTGTCGCGCGGCGACGATCTCCCCGCCGGGGAATCAGCGCAGCCCGACGATGCGGCCGTCACGCAGGTCGATCGACCGGGCGAGCGGCTCCCGCGGCAGCCCCGGCATGCGCAGGATGTCGCCGGTGAGCACGACCAGGAAGCCCGCACCGGCGTTGATCTGGATCTGGCGCACCGTCACCTCGAAGTCCTGTGGACGCCCCCGGCGCCTGGGGTCGTCCGACAGGGAGGCGGGGGTCTTGGCGATGCACACCGGGAGCGCGGCGTAGCCGAGGCGCTCGACCTCGCGCAGATCGCGCCTGGCGGCGCGGGTGAACACCACGTCGCGCGCGCCGTACATGGCCCGGGCCACGGCCAGGATCTTGTCGGGAACGGGCTCGTCCAGGGCGTAGAGCGGCCGGAAGGCGTCATCCGCGGCGTGCTCCAGCACGACCCGGGCCAGCTCTTCGGCCCCCGCTCCGCCCGAGGTGAAGTGATCGGAGATGGCGAAGGGAACCCCCAGCTCGCGGCAGCGCGCCCGCACGACCTCGAGCTCGGCCTCCGTGTCGTCGCCGAACCGGTTCAGCGCCACGACCGGCACCTCGCCGAAAGCGCGGATGTTCTCGATGTGCTTCTCGAGGTTGGGAAGCCCGCGCTCCACCGCCGCCGCGTCCTCTCCCGCGAGATCCGCGACGCGCACGCCCCCGTGCAGCTTCAGCGCGCGCACCGTGGCCACGAGCACGACGGCGGCCGTGTCGAGGCCCGCGCTGCGACACTTGATGTCGAAGAACTTCTCGGCCCCGAGATCGAATCCGAAGCCTGCTTCGGTGATCGCCCAGTCGGCCAGGTGCAATGCGCTGCGCGTGGCCACTACCGAGTTGCAGCCGTGGGCGATGTTGGCGAACGGGCCCCCGTGCACGATGGCCGGCGTCCCCTCCAGGGTCTGCACGAGGTTCGGCCAGAGGGCGTCCTGGAGGAGCGCCAGCATCGCGCCGGCGGCGCCCAGCCGCGCGGCGGTGACCGGCTCCCCATCGTAGGTGAAGCCGACCAGCAGCCGATCGATGCGCGCGCGCAGGTCGTCCTCGTCGCGGGCCAGGCACAGCACGGCCATGACTTCGGACGCGGCGGTGATGTCGAAGCCCGTCTCGCGGGGCACCCCCTGCTTGGGCCCACCCAGCCCCACGATCACGTTGCGAAGCGCCCGGTCGTTCATGTCCAGCACGCGCCGCCACAGGACGCGCCGCGGATCGATGCGTGGCTCCCTGCCGAAGTACACGTGGTTGTCGAGCAGGGCCGCCAGCAGGTTGTGGGCCGAGGTGATGGCGTGGAAGTCCCCGGTGAAGTGGAGATTGATCTTCTCCATCGGCAGGAGCTGACTCCAGCCACCGCCGGCCGCGCCCCCCTTCATGCCGAACGCCGGTCCCAGGGAAGGCTCGCGCAGGGCCAGGCAGGCCGACTCGCCCAGCCGGGCCAGGGCCTGGGCCAGGCCGATCGCGGTGGTGGTCTTGCCCTCGCCCGCGGGCGTCGGGGTGATGGCCGAGACCAGCACCAGTCGCCCGCGGCCGGCCCGCCGCCGCGGACGGCCCAGCAGCGCCGGATCCAGCTTGGCGATGTGACGGTCGCAGGGCCGCCACTCGGAGTCCGCCAGGCCGAGGTGCGCCGCCACCTCCGCGATGGGCCGGGGCGAAACGGAGCGCGCGATCTCGATGTCGTCCTGCATGGTGCAGGAGCCTATCGAAGCCGGACTCCCGGGTCGGGTGACGCGGCGGGGTCAGCCGCGCCGGAGGGTCCAGACCACCCCGAGCACCGGTCCGTGGGTCACGATGTCGAGCGCGTTCACGCCCCGGTCGAGATCGATGCCGATCGCGCGGTAGCCCAGCTGGAGCGCCCAGCTCTCGCTGATCCGCCAGCCGACCGCCCCCAGGGCCTGCCAGGTGAGATCGGCGGCCGAGCCGATGCCGAAGCCGCCGACGTCGCCGGTGGCCACCAGCTGGAATCGCGGATGGACGTCCACCATCGCCCGCGCTCCCACCACCGCGTCCGCCCAGTCCAGCGTCTCCTCGAACTCCTGGCGGAACCCGCCGACGGTGACGCCCGGCACCTGGACCTCGCCGCCGAAGTCGAGCCGGCGCCCGCCGGGTCCGCCTCCCTTGATGCGGAGCGAGGGCGAGACCGTGAAGCCCGAGACCGAGACGGGCGGAACGAAGACGTCCGCCTCCATCTTGATGTTCCAGTAGCGGGCGCCGCCGAACAGATCGAACGAGAAGCGTCGCGGGTCCTCGGGCGCCTCCGCCAGCGGCATCGAGACGACGCGGTAGCCGCCGTACAGCCCGAACAGGAGCATCCGGGTATCGACCTCGACGTCCACCGGCCCCACCAGGGCGCTGATCCGCGACACCTCGACGGAGGCGGCCGCCGACCCGCCGCCGCGCGGACCGATCGACTTCGAGCCGGACACCGTGACCGGCCCGAAGCTCGCCTCGACCGGACCGGCCGAGATCTCGTCCTCCAGCCAGGCACCCATGCCGTCGACGACCGCGAAGAAGCGCCCACGGCGCAGCTCGGCCCGGCCCATCAGCCCGAAGTTGAGCTTCTCCGCGATGTCGCGGAACGGCGTGTCGATGTCGACGGTGAGGTCGTCGATGCTCGCCTCGCCGACCATGGAGAGGCCCCACAGGTACGGAGCCAGCGAGAGCTCCCAACCCGCGTCCGGATCGACGGGAGCCCCGTCGGTGGCGCCGGCGGATCCCGGCGCGCCGAGGAGTACTGCCAGGAGACAGGTGAGTCCGAAGGTACGCACAGGCTACTTCCTGAAGAGCGGTTCGACGTCGGTCCCGTACATCTCGTTGATCTCGTCGAAGAGCGGCTGCACCACCTCGGGGAAGCCCAGCGCGCCGGAGATGGTGAACTCGGAGAACGGGACCACCGAGGCCGTGTCCGGCGGGATCTTCTTCTTGAGGGGCGGGCTCTGCCAGACCTCTTCGTCGACCACCGACATGCGCGTGCGGATCGAGTCCTTGGTCACGTTCCAGACCATGTAGTCGGTCGCCAGGTCGAGCGGCCCGTCGTAGGTCTTGCGGACGCGCTTGCGCACCTCGGGCTCGGTGTCGAAGTCGTTGAAGAAGTGGTAGCCGACCGCCATGCGGGGCTTCACCAGGGACATGACCTTGCCGAACTGCTCGGGCGAGGTGTGCCCCTGGGTCCCGACCATGAGCGCCTCCTGGGGGGCGAACCCCATCTTGGTGACCATCAGGGTCGGGGGCAGGAAGCACTCGTGGACGGCCACGTCGGCCCCCGCGGCGTGCTCCACGTACCACTTGTTGGGGATGGTGTCGCTGCCGTAGACGAACTTGAGGCCGTTCCACTCGAGGATGAAGCTCACCGCGCCGTCGAGACCGTGGACGGCGGGGATGCTGCGCACGACGACGCCGTTCTCCTCGAAGATGACGGCGTTGACGCCGTCGAAGGGGAACTCGTTCACCTCCAGGACGCCGCCGCGGAAGTCGACCACGCCGGAGCGGGTGCCGATGTCCCAGCGGTACATCTCCTGCATCTTCTGCATCGCGACCGCCGTCCCGTACTCCGGGGTCCCGCCGCTCGGGCCCCAGATCCTGAGCGGGACGAGCCGGTTCATCACGACTCCGCCCAGCCAGAGGCTGGGGAGATCACCCATGTGGTCCACGTGCAGGTGGCCGAAGAAGACCTTGTCCAGGTAGTCGTAGGGGATCATCTGGGCGGCCAGCCGCTCGTGGCAGCCGCTGCCGATGTCGAACAGGAACTTGTCGCCGTTGCCGAGCTCCACGAGCCAGCAGGCGGCCGCCTGCTTGGGACGCGGGGTCGGCATTCCCGTCCCGAGGGCGACGATGCGCATCTCGTCGGGGCCGATCTCCTCGCTGCCCGGGTAGTAGACGTCGCGATCCGCGCGCGCCCCGGTCGGCGAGATCTGCGCGACACCGCCCCCCTGCGCCTGCGCTTCGGGCACCCGCAGCTCCAGGCCGAGTCCCCAGATGAGCGCCAGCGCCAGTCCCGCTCCGACGCCCGCTGCCAGGATGCTGCTCCTGCCGAATCGCATGTCGGACCCCCCTCCGGATGTGCGAGACCATACGGTACCGTATGGTGGTGGCGGGGCAACCGGGCGCGGGAAGAAGATGACGGGCGAACGGAAGGAAACGAGACTCGGCCGCGAGGACTGGATCGAGGCCGGGCTCGCCGCCCTCGCGGCCGACGGCCCCGACGGAGTCCGGGTGGAGCGCCTGGCCCGCGCCCTCGGCGCGACGAAGGGGAGCTTCTACTGGCACTTCCGCGACCGCGCCGAGCTGCAGGACGCCATCCTCGACGTCTGGGACGAGAGGACGACCCCCGCCATCCTCGCCCAGGTCGCCGGTCCGGGCCCCGCCGAGCCGCGCCTGCGCCGCCTGGCCCGGCTGGTCACCGACGCCGGGGAGCCCGGGGAGCTCCTCGAGCTGGAGCGGGCCGTGCGCGCCTGGGCCGTGTTCGACCCCGCGGTGGCCGCACGGGTGGCCCGGGTGGACGGCGCCCGCCTGGCGGGCCTGCGCGCCCTCTTCCGCGAATGCGGGTTCGGCCCGGGGGACGCCGAGCTGCGCGCCCGGATCTTCGTGTACTACGTGCCCGGCGAGGCCTTCTCTCCGGAGCGGATGCCGCTGTCGAAGCGACGGCGGCTGGCCCAGCGCCGGGTCGACCTGCTCCTCGCGCCATAGTCCCCGACCCTAGAGCAGTCGCGTGTCGTGGCCCTGCCAGTACTCGTCCTTGAGCAGACGCTTGTAGAGCTTGCCGGTCGGGTGGCGCGGAAGCTCGGCGCGAAAGTCGACGCTGCGCGGGCACTTCACGTCGGCCAGATGCTCCCGGCAGTAGGCGATCAGCTCGCGCTCCAGCTCCTCGCCCGCCCCGGCCATGTCGACGGGCTGCACGACCGCCTTCACCTCCTCGCCGAAGTCGGGATTGGGAACGCCGAACACGGCAACGTCCTGGACCTTCGGATGCACCGCGAGCACGTTCTCGGCCTCCTGCGGGTAGATGTTCACCCCACCGCTGATGATCATGTTCGCCTTGCGGTCGGTGAGATAGAGGAAGCCGTCCTCGTCGAGCTTGCCGATGTCGCCCAGCGTGCTCCAGCTTCCCAGATAGCTGGCCGCCGTCTTATCCGGGTCGTTGTGGTACTTGAAGGTCTGGAGCGTGGAGCCCCCGAAGTAGACCCCGCCCTCCTCTCCGACCGGCAGCTCCCTGCCGTCGTCATCCACGATGTGGACCTCGCAGTTGACGGGCTTCCCGACGCTTCCCTTGTGCGCGAGCCAGTCCTGGGGCGAGCAGTAGCAGAAGCCGTTGCCCTCCGTACCGGCGTAGTACTCGTGGATGATCTCGCCCCACCAGTCGAGCATCTGCTCCTTGATCCCGATCGGGCACGGCGCCGCCGCGTGGATCGCGAACTCCAGACTCGACACGTCGTAGCGGGCACGGGTCTCCTCGGGCAGGCGCAGCATGCGCACGAACATGGTCGGCACCCACTGGCTGTGGGTCGCCCCGTGCTTCTCGATCGCCGCCAGCGCTTCCTCGGCGTCGAAGTGCTCCTGCACGACGACCGTGGCGCCGATCCGCTGGAACCCCGCGCAGTAGCGGAGCGGAGCGGCGTGGTAGAGCGGCGCCGGCGAGAAGTAGACGCTCTCCTGCCGCGCTCGGAAGAGGCCGACGAGGAGCAGCATCAGCGGCTCGCCGCTGCCGAGGGGCTTCGGCTCGACGCCCGGCTTCACGCCCTTGGGGCGTCCCGTGGTCCCCGACGAGTAGAGCATCGGCGCCGCCTCGATGCGCCCGGGCAGGGGATCGGCGGGCTGATCCGCGACGGCCTCCTCGAAGGACGCGAAGCCGGGGAGCGTCCCGCCCACGGAGAGCCGGACGTCCAGCCCGTCCAGGGCACTGCCGAGCTCCGCCACGGCCTCGCTCTTGTACGGGCTCGTGATGAACGCCCGGCTTCCGCTGTCCTGGACGATGTAGCCGATCTCCTCGGCCGTGAGCCGCGAGCTGACGGCCGTGTAGTAGAGGCCCGCGTAGTGCGCTCCCCACATGATCGGCAGGTACTCCGCGCGGTTCTCCATGCAGAAGGCCATGTGGTCGCCCGGCTGCAGACCTACGGACCGGAAGAGCTGCGCCAGGCGGTTGGCCGTGTCGTCGAGCTGGGCGTAGGTCACCGCCTCGCCCGTGCTCGCCATGACGACGGCCGGCTTGTCCGGGGTCCTGGCCGCCCAGGTTCCGGGATAGAACTCGTGCTGATCGCTCATCGGGTCTCCATCTCCTCTCGCTCAGTCGAGCCCGTCGACGAAGGCGCGCAGCCGCGCGATCGCGTCCGGCAGCATGGGCAGGAAGCCCATGTGGCTCCCCGGGTACCAGCGGATCTCCGGCTCGTCCCAGAGCTTCCACATCTCCTCCACCAGCTCCGGCCGGAAGAAGCGGTCATCGTCCATGGCGAAGAGGTGGATGCGTTCGGCCGGAACCAGGGGACGCAGCCCGTCCCACCCGATCCGGCGCGTGAAGGCCGCGAAGTCGTCCGGGTCCCAGCCGAAGCGGCGCAGGTCGGTGCGCATGGCGCCCAGGACCGGGGCGTCGGCGACGAGGGCCCCCAGGTCCATGTGGGCGATGAACGGAGCCGAGAAGTCGAAGCGCGGCTCGATGCAGGTGAGCACGGCGGCGAGTGCACCGCCCAGGGACAGCCCGGCGATCCCGACCGGCTGGGCGGACTCCGTCTCCATCCAGGACAGCAGGGTGCGCGCGTCGAGGAGCGTCTGGCGGAGGGACTCGATACTCCGCACCAGGTCCGCCGTCCAGTAGAGCTCACCGTCGAAGCGCGAGCCGCGCGGCTTGCGCCGCCCGTGGTAGGGCGGCTGGAGCTGGACCACCTCCATGTCGAGAGCGTTCGCCATGGTGGTCAGCAGGGCGAACTCCTCGATCAGCGTCTCGGGCTGCATGTAGCCGTGGATGTAGAGGAGGCGGCGGCGCGTCCGGCCGGAGTGGGGTGCGATGCGCCGCGCGTACACGGTCTGGATCCGCCGCGGACGGGCGTGGTAGTGCCGGTGGAACTCCGGCTCCAGCGGGTCGTGGAGCGAGTGGAAGCTGAGGTCCTCGCTGGTCACGCCCGCCAGTCGCCAGCGCTGCCGGCGCGTGACCCGGGGCAGCCGCTCCGGCGCCGGGAAGAGCTGCTCGAGACCCACGCCCTCGTAGCAGCCGAGCCGTTCGATGGTGTTCCGGGCCCTGGGACGCAGCATCTGCGTCAGCCGGGCCAGCACACCGGTCACTTCATCGAGGTGGGGGACGTCGACCAAGGTCAGGGCTCTCCCGGCCGCCCAGCATACCCTCTGGAGCCCCGTTTCCATCGGCCGGTGCAGCGGGCGGCGAGGCGCCCGGCGCCCGCTCAGGGCGGGAACTCGCGCAGGCTCTTCTGGACCAGCTCGTCGAGCTTCATGGAGAAGCGCGACCGGTCCCGACCCGACAACGGCGGTGGCCCTCCGGTGGGCAGCCCGGCGCCCCGCAGCTGCTCCTTGAGGTCCCGGGAGGCGAGCAGGCCGCCGATGGAGTCCTCGTCGAACTCGCGGCCCTGGGGCGCGAGAACGCGCGCCCCGGCCCCGAGGCAACGCGCGGCCAGCGGGAGATCCGCCGTCACGACGACGTCGCCGGGCCGGGCGTGCTCCGCGATCCAGTCGTCGGCGGCGTCGGGCCCCTGATCCACGACCACCATCTGGATGCCCATCCCGTCCGGCACCCACAGGGGGCTGTTCGCCACGAGGCCGACGGGAACACCGTATCGCGTGGCCACGGCGTAGACCTCGTCCTTCACCGGGCAGGCGTCGCCGTCCACGAAGATCGCGATCACGGGACGCGACCCGGGGCCACGGGGTCGCCCAGCTTCTGGCTCGCCCACCAGAAGATGAAGCCGGGCACCACCAGCCACGGCGTGTTCGCCAGGCCGAACTTGATCCAGGTTCCGATGAAGCTCGTGGTGTCCACGTGGGGCATGCCGTCGAGGAGCTCGCTGAGATAGTAGAGCGACACCGAGTAGAGATGGATCGCGGCGCTGGCCACGAATACGAGGCACGCGCCGCGGCTCGTGCGACCCGAGCGCAGATAGCGGACCAGGGCCGTCGCGCCCACCGCGCCGTGGACCACCGACAGGATCTCCATCACCGTGAGATGGACGCCCGGATCGGCGTAGCGCGAGTCGCCGCCATCGATGTAGGCCCACCACACATAGGTCCAGGGCGCGTCGGGATTCGCCGCGATGGCTTCACGGAAGACCAGCCAGCCGAGCTCCCAGGTGAGGTGGGTGACGTAGGACATCCCCAGATACACCAGGACCAGGGACTCGACCCGGCGCAACCGGCTCCAGTCGCGCAGCTCCGGCAGGGGCCAGAACGAGGTGGACAGCGCCAGGACGAGGCCCACTCCGTACACGACCGAGAGCACCGAGGCCGTGGCCTGCCGGTCGCTGCCGAGCTGGTAGACCGCGACCGTGGCCAGCGGAAAGGCCAGGGCCACGGCACCGAACGAGACGATCCTGCTGAGGAGCAGCGTGCTCACCGGGTTGACGCCCCCACGAATCCGGAATGTTAGTCTCCTGCCGCCATGACGCGCTGGATCGCTGCGAAGGACCGTTGGCCGCCCGGAAGAAGACCGCTCGAAGTCGCCATCCTCTGCCTTCTCCTCGGCCTGACGGGCTGCAGCGACCGGGACCCGGAGGCCGACGCGACCGCGGCGTCGCCGGTCACCCCCAGCGCCGTCGAGATCACCACGGCCCCGGTCGAGCGCGGCGCGATCAGCCAGCAGATCTCGGCTCCGGGGAGCCTGGCAGCGCTCCGGGAGAGCCGGATCGGCCCCGAGGTCGAGGGCAGGATCTGGAAGGTCTACGTGGACGCGGGCGACCGGGTGCGGGAAGGAGACCCCCTCTTCCAGATCGAGCCCGACACCTACGTGCTGGCCCTGCGCCGCGCGAAGGCGGCCCGCGACCTGGCGCAGGCGGAGCGCCGCCAGCAGGAGGCCGACCTGGCTCGCGCGCGGGCCCTCTTCAAGAAGGACGTGATCTCCCGCCAGCAGGTCGACCGCCTCGAGACCACCGTCGAGGTCGCCCGCGCCAACGAGCGCCAGGCGATCGAGGCCGTCGACCTGGCCCAGCTGGACCTGCGCCGCACCATCGTGCACGCACCGTACGCGGGCTCGGTGATCCAGCGCCTGGCGGACGAGGGGACGTCCGCCCAGGCGCGCCCCCAGACCATCGTGCTGGTGCTGCAGGAGACCGCCCGACTCGAGGGTCTGGCGACGATTCCCGAGGCCTATCTCGATGCGGTGGCGATCGGGGACCGCACGCTCCTCCACGTCGAGGGGATGGGTGAGGCCATCGAGACGGCGATCAGCTCGGTCGGGGATGCGGTGGACCCCGCCACGCGCACCTACGAGGTGCGGATGCGCGTCCCCAACCCCGACTTCCGGCTCAAGGCCGGTGTCTTCGCCCGGGTCGAGATCTTCCCCCGGCCGAAGCGCGACGTCCTGCTCGTTCCGCGGGAGGCCGTGCGCACGGAGGAGGGGCGCACCCGCGTCCTCACCATACGCGACGGCCGAGCGGAGGCGCTGCCCGTGGAGCTCGGCGTGGTGACGCCTGACGCCGCCGAGGTGCTCTCGGGGCTCGAGGCCGGGGAGCGGGTCATCGTAGGGGAGGAGGCGCGAACCCTGGCTCCGGGCATGCGCGTCCGCGAGAGACCCGGAGCGCGGGAAGCGGCGGAGGCCTCGTGAGGCTTCCCGACGTCTGCATCCGCCGCCCGGTCTTCGCGGTGATGCTGGTCGGGGGGCTCGTGGTACTCGGGATCGTCTCGGTTCCGCGCCTCGGCGTCGATCTCTTCCCGCGCGTCGAGTTCCCGGTCGTCACCGTGACCACGATCCTCGAAGGTGCCTCGCCGGAGACGATGGAGCGCGAGGTCACCGAGATCCTGGAGGAGTCGATCAACACGATCGAGGGGATTCGCATCCTGCGCAGCAGCTCGAGCGAGTCCCTGTCCATCATCTACGCCGAGTTCGAGCTCGAATACGAGGTCCAGGAGAAGGCCCAGGAAGTGCGCGACAAGGTCGCCGTCGCGCGGGGCGATCTGCCCCGGGACGTGGAGCCGCCCGTGGTGCAGCGCGTGGACCCCGACGCCTCGCCCATCCTGGCGGTGATGGTCTCCGGTCCGCAGTCCATCCGCGAGATCAGCGAGGTCGCCGACAAGCGCATCAAGCCGAGCCTCGAGCGCATCCCGGGCGTGGGCAGCGTCTCCATCGTGGGCGGGAGGGCGCGCGAGATCCGCATCTGGATCGACCCCCTGCGTCTCTCGGGCCACGCCCTCGCAGTGGACGATGTGCTGGCGGCCATCGAGCGCGAGCACGCCGAGCTGCCCGGGGGCCGGCTCGAGACCGACTCGAGAGAGGTCTCGATACGCACACAGGGCCGCCTCACCACGGCGGACCAGTTCGGCGGCATCGTGGTGGCCGAGCGGGCTGGGCGTGTCGTCCACCTCCGCGACGTGGCGGGTGTCGAGGACGGCATGGCCGACGAGCGCACCGTCTCGCGCCTGAACGGGCAGCGGGGCGTGGCCCTGCTCATCCGGCGACAGTCCGGGGAGAACACCGTCGCCGTCGCCGAGGCCGTGAAGTCCGAGCTCGCCGCGCTCGGTCCGCGCCTGCCCGAAGGCTACGAGACGATGGTGGCGCAGGACGACTCGCTGTTCATCACCAGCGCCATCGCGGACGTGGGCGTGGCACTCGCCTGGGGCGCCCTCTTCGCGTCGATCGTGGTGCTGGTCTTCCTGCGCAGCATCCGATCCACGGCGATCGTGGCGATCGCGATTCCCTCCTCGATCGTGGGGAGCCTCGCCTTCTTCTACCTCTTCGGCTTCACCCTGAACACCATGACCCTGATGGCGCTGTCGCTCTCCATCGGGCTCCTGATCGACGACGCCGTCGTGGTGCTGGAGAACATCTACCGTCACATGCAGCTGGGCAAGGCGCCCGCCGAGGCTGCGTCCGTGGGAGCCGACGAGATCGGCCTGGCCGTGGTCGCCACGACGGCTTCCAACTGCGCCGTTTTCCTCCCGATCGCCTTCCTCTCCGGCGTGGTGGGCCGCTTCTTCCGCGAGTTCGGCATCGTGGCCGCCACCGCGGTGTGCATCTCCACCCTCGTCGCGCTGACCCTGACCCCGATGCTCTGCTCTCGCTACCTGCGCGTCAGCCAGGAACGCGAGCGCGGCCGGATCTACGGGGCCTTCGAATCCGGCTTCGATCGGCTGGCGGCCGTCTACCGCCGCGCCCTCGCATGGGGTCTTCGCCATCGAGCGTGGCTGGTCGGCCTGGCTCTCGCTGCGACGGCCGGGGGCTGTGGCGTCGCACAGCTCGTACCGATCGAGTTCGTGCTTCCCGAGGACCGCGGCGAGTTCAACGTCTGGGTCAAGATGCCGCTGGGCACTGCGCTGGATCGCACCCAGTCGGCGGTCGGCGCCGTGGAGGAGGAGCTCGGCAGCCTGCCCGAAGTCACCGCCGTCTTCAGCACCATCGGCTCGGGCGTGAAGAAGCGCGTCAACGAGGCGCTGATCTACGTGAAGCTGGTACACAAGAGCGAGCGGGCCGAGAGCCAGCAGGAGCTCATGCGCCGCATACGCCGCCGCCTCGCCTCCCTCGAGCTCCCCATCTCCGAATTCGCGGTGGAGGAGCTTCCCATCATCGGGGGGCCGGGATGGCGCAGCGCCGAGCTGATGTACTCGATCCGCGGGCCGGACATGGATCGCCTCCAGCTCTACTCCCGCACCCTGATCGAGCGCATGAAGTCGTCCGGCGGCTACGCCGACCTCTACACCTCCTACGAGACCGGGAAGCCGGAGGTGTCACTGGACATCACCCGCGCGCGCGCCGCGGACCTGGGGGTGCCGGCGGCCCAGATCGGACGCACCATCTCGGCGCTCTTCGCGGGCTTCGAGGCGACCACGTTCGAGGAGAAGGGCGAGCGCTACGACGTCCGCGTGCAGATCCGCCCGGAGTACCGGGACGACCTGGACAAGCTCGACCTGGTGCGGGTGCGCGGCGCAGGCGGCGCGCTGGTACCCCTCCGCAATCTGGTGGCGCCGCGCATCGGGACCGGGCCCGTCGAGATCGACCGCGAGAACCGCGCGCGCTCGATCACCCTCTACGGCAACCTCGAGGGCAAGTCCGCGGGCGACGCGGATCTGGAGGTGAGCCGCTTCGCCGACGCGCTCGAGATCGGCGGGGAGTACGAGTTCCGACCGGTAGGCCCCTCCCAGCGGCTACGCGAGACCGTGGCCGCCGTCATGTTCGCGTTCGTGATGGCCCTCGTCGCCATCTACATGGTGCTGGGCGCCCAGTTCAACTCGTTCCTCCATCCCTTCACGATCATGCTGTCGGCGCCGCTCTCCTTCATCGGGGCGTTCGCCGCCGTCGTCCTGCTCGGACACTCCCTGGACGTGATGGGACAGATCGCCTTCCTCATGCTCATGGGAATCGTGATGAAGAACGGGATCCTGCTCGTGGACTACATCAACACCCTGCGCGAGAGGGGACTTCCGCTGCGCGAGGCGGTCCTCGAAGCCGGCTCGGTGCGCATGCGACCGGTCCTGATGACGGCGGTCTCGACGATCTTCGGGATGCTGCCGGTGGCCTTCGGGCAGGGCGACGG
>JANQFA010000222.1 GCA_028278065.1 Myxococcota bacterium | reverse complement strand
CCGCGACCTGCGCGACGCGGACGCGGCGACGGCGCGGGTCACGCAGATCGCCCTGCACTGGGGCTTCAGCGAGCTGGGGCGCTTCGCCGGCGAGTACCGTGCGCTCTTCGGGGAACATCCCTCGGTGACCCTGCGCCGCGCCTCCGGCTAGCGCGCACGATGCTGGCCCGTGGTCCCCTCCCGAGGGTGGCCTTGCCGAGGGCTTCTGGGGCAACCTGATGGCTCCGTTCGGCTGGCAGCGGGTCCAGGGAGGAGAGCCGGTGAGCGAGCGTCCCGCAGCGCATCCCTTCAACGACCGCTTCGAATGGCGCCCCTCGCCGCTGCGCGGCCGCCTGCCCGAGGGGCTGGCGGAGCAGTTCGACGCCCAGGGCTTCTGCCTCTGCGAGGGCGCCTTCGATGCCGACGAGATCGCGCGCGCGATCGCCGAGATCGATCCGTGGGAGGAGAAGGTCGAGGCCTTCCTGCGCACCCAGAAGGACGGCAGGGTGTTCATCGCCCGCGCCGGCGAGATCACCTTCTCGACCCACCTCGTGACGCGCAGCGACTACCTGCGCGAGATGAGCACGGCGCCGGCGATCCTCGACGCGTGCCACGACCTGATCGGGCCCGACGTTCGCCTCTACTGGGACCAGGCCGTCTACAAGAAGCCCGGCACGTCGCAGGAGTTCCCTTTTCACCAGGACAACGGGTACACCTACATCGAGCCGCAGCAGTACCTGACGTGCTGGGTGGCCCTCACCGACGCCACCGTCGAGAACGGCTGCCCCTGGGTCATCCCCGGCTGGCACCGCTTCGGGACGCTCGCCCACGAGGCGACCGAGCTCGGCTGGCGCTGCGTCGAGTCGTCCCCCGACGCGATTCCCGTTCCGGCTCGCGCGGGCGACATCGTGGCGTTCTCGTCGCTGACGCCCCATCGCACCGGTCCGAACCTTTCGGACGGGGTGCGCAAGGCCTACATCCTGCAGTACGCGCCCGGCGGGGCGCGCTGCCGAGGCGCCGACGGCCATGGCGCCGCGGGGCTCCAGAACGACCCCGCGCGCCAGTACGAGGTGCTGCGCGGCGGCCGGCCGGTGTCGGCGACCGCGTCCGATTCGAGGTAGCGGGCTCTCGCCGTCGCTCGTCCGCTAGCGGGCGGGGCGTCCCTCCCAGGCCGCTTCGAGCAGCCCCACGAGCTCCCTCACCATGGGCATGCGCGGGTTGGTGCGCAGGCTGGGGTCCTGGAAGGCCGCGCGGGCCAGGTCGGGCAGCGCCTCGCGGAACTCGCGTTCTTCGACGCCCGCTTCGGCGAGGGAGCGCGGGATGCCCACGCTGTCGAGCAGGTCGTCGACGCGCGCGAAGAGCCGGGCGCGGCGTCCTTCCTCGCCGCCCTTGCCGCCGCCTCGCAGGCCGAGCACCCAGCCCAGCTGGGCGTACTTCTCGGGCGCCACGTAGGCAGCGTAACCGGGGGCCGGCATGAACTTGCTCGGGATCGACGCGTTGTAGCGCAGCACGTGGTGCAGGAAGATCCCGTTGGCGCGGCCATGGCTGATGCCGAAGCGCGCGCCGACCGCGTGGGCCAGGGCGTGGTTCACGCCGACGAACGCGTTCGAGAAGGCCAGCCCCGCGATGGTGGCGGCATTGGCCATCGCGGTGCGGGCCTCGAGGTCCGAGCCGTCCTCGACCGCCCGCGGCAGCCACTCGAACACCAGGCGCGCGGCCTGCACGCAGAACGCCTCGGTGTACGGCGAGCCGAAGATGGAAACCGCGGCCTCGAGCGCATGGGTGAGCGCGTCGATACCGGTCTCGGCCGTGACCTGCGGCGGCATGCTCATCGTCAGCAGCGGGTCGATGATCGCCATGTCGGGGACCAGCGAGTAGTCCACCAGCGTGACCTTGCTCGATCCCACGCTCAGCACCGATGCCGGGGAGACCTCCGACCCGGTGCCACTGGTCGTGGGCACTCCGACCAGCCTCACCTTGTGCGCGATGCGCGGGTACTGGGCGACGCGCTTGCGCGCATCGAGGAACGGCAGGCTCAGCTCCTTGAGGTCGAGGTCGGGGTTCTCGTAGAAGAGGCGCATCGCCTTGCCCGCGTCGAGCACGGAGCCGCCGCCCACCGCGATGAGCAGATCCGGCTGCATGCGCCGCATCGTCTCGATCCCGTCCCAGATCTGCGCCTCGTCCGGCTCGGGCTCGATGCGCGAGAAGACGTGCGTCGTCGCCTTGCCCAGGTACTTGTGGACCTCCTCCCCCACGCCGCGTCGCTCTCCATCGGAGTCGGTCACGATCACGACGGACTTCGTGTCCAGCTCGCGCAGGTTCTCCAGCGCGCCGGCATTGAAGTACGTGTCCGAGGGCACCCGGAACCACTGCGGCGGGCTCGACCTGCGCGACACGCGCTTGAGGTTGAGCAGGTTGGTCAGGTTCACGTTGTCCGTGGTCATGGAGCCGCCCCACGTCCCGCAGCCGAGGGAGAAGGTCGGCGTCAGGGAGTTGTAGATGCCTCCGAGGGCGCCCACCGCGGTGGGCGCGTTCACCAGGATGCGCCCGGTGCGGATGCGCTGGGCGTAGCGGTCCACGACCTCCTGGTCGCGGGCGTAGATGGCCGAGGTGTGTCCCAGGCCGCCGCGCTCCGTCACGAGGTCGCAGGCCGCGATGCCGTGCTCCACTGAGGGCGACCGCACCAGGCCGAGCACGGGCATGAGCTTCTCGTGCACGAGGGGATGCTCCGAGAGCGCGCCCAGATCGTGCGGAAGCGGGGCGAGGAGCACCTTGGTCTGCGGAGGCACCTCGAAGCCCGCCTTGGCGGCCAGCTCGGCCGGAGGGCGTCCCACCGCCTCGATGTTCGGGTCGCCGCTCTCCAGGAATGCCAGGCGCGCGAGCTGTTCCACCTGCTCCGCCGTGAGCAGCTGCGCCCCCATGCGCTGCAGCTCGGCCACGAAAGCGTCGTAGATCGACTCGTCCACCACGCAGGTCTGCTCGGCGGGGCAGATCACGGAGGCGTCGAAGGTCTTCGAGATCAGGATGTCCACGACGGCGCTGCGCACGTCGGCCGTGCCGTGCAGGTAGACGGGGGCGTTGCCGGGCCCCACGCTGATCACGGGCTTCCCGGCTTCGTTCGACAGGCGCACGATCTTCGGGCCGCCGGTCGTCCAGATCATGTCGATGGACGGATGACGGAACAGGTAGTGTGTCACCTCGCGGGGCGCGTCCGGGATCACCTGGAGGGCATCCGGCGGCATCCCGGCCTCTTCGCCCGCCTTGCGCAGGATCTCGACGGTGCGCAGCGCGCACTGGATCGCGCGGGGGGAAGGCCGGCAGATGATGGCGTTGCGGGTCTTGGCCGCCACGATCGACTTGAAGAGCACGGTGGACGTCGGGTTCGTGACCGGCAGGATCGCCATCACCACGCCGACGGGCTCGGCGACGATCTGGAGGTTGCGCTCGGGCTCCTCCGCGATGACGCCGACCGATTTCTTGTCCTTCAGGTAGTCGTAGAGGAACTCGGTGGCGACGTAGTTCTTCACCACCTTGTCCTCGAAGACGCCGAAGCCGGTCTCCTCCATAGCGAGCTGCGCCAGATCGACGGCGGACTCGAGCCCCGCCACGACCATGGCCCACACGATCCGATCCACGGCCTCCTGGTCGAGCTCGCGGAAGGCATCCGCCGCCGCGCGGGCACGCGCGACGATCGCGTCCAGCTCGGCCTCGCGGGCCGGATCGACTCCCGTGGTCCCGTCGTCCGCAGTCGTCACCTGATCGTTCCCCCCTCTGCCGGAGTCTAGACGAACCCGACGTCGCCGACTGCTGTAACCGGAGCGTCGCCCGCGCATCTAGCAGCGCAGTGGATCGTCACGACGGATCCGTGCTGCCGCACGGGAGGAGGTCCAGTGGCCCGCAGGAAGGTCCGAATCGCCCCGATCGGAGTGCCGGATCCGGCCCAACCGACCCGGCGGAGGGGGCCGCAGCGCCGCTTCGGGACCGGAGCCCTCCGGTGACCTGGAAGAGGGTCGGTGCGGTGGCGCCGGACACGCTGGTGGAAGCCCGGCTGCAGCTCCACCACGCGTCCCAGGTGGTGGCTGCGGCGGGGCTCAGCTTCCTCGAGCCGCGCCCCGACGACAGTCACCCCAGCTTCGGATGGGTGGACGGTCTGGGTGCGCTCGTCGGCCACGCGATCCCCCGCGCCGCAGTGCGCGCCGGGCTGCGTTGCGCAGATCTGACGCTCCTGCTGGTGGAGCCGAGCGGAGGGGTGAGGAGCGAGCTCGGCCTCCACGGCAGGACACCCGACGACGGATACGCTTGGCTCGCCGCCCAGACCGCGGATGCCGGGGCGCGGCTGCCCCCGGACGGGCTGATCCGCTCGTCCTACGAGATCCCCGACCATCCCGCCGCAAGGGGCGGACGCTTCTCGACGGCCGGGCTCGGCTCCTCGCTCGACGAGCTGGCCCGCTGGTTCGCGAACGCGCACCACGCCCTGGCGAAGCGAGCCGCGCTCGCGAACGCGCACCACGCCCTGGCGAAGCGAGCCGCGCTCGCGAACGCGCACCACGCCCTGGCGAAGCGAGCCGCGCTCGC
>JANQFA010000021.1 GCA_028278065.1 Myxococcota bacterium | reverse complement strand
GATCGCGCGCGGCAAGCCGACGGCGCTGGGCGCCGCCACCGGGGCGGTCGCCGGTCTGGTGGCGATCACGCCCGCCGCCGGGTTCGTGTCGCCGATGGGCTCGATCGTGATCGGCTTCGTGGCGGGCTTCCTCTGCTACCAGGCTTGCAGCCTGAAGAGCCGGATCGGCTACGACGACGCCCTGGACGTGGTCGGCGTTCACGGCGTGGGCGGCACCTGGGGCGCGCTGGCGACGGGCGTCCTGGCGGTCGAGGCGATCGGGGGGACGGCGGGCGGCATGGGCCAGCTGTTCGAGCAGCTGGTCGGCGTGCTCGCGACCTACTTCTTCGCCGGGGTCGGGACGGTGGTCATCCTCGGCATCGTGAAGGCACTCGTCGGACTCCGCGTCGAGGCGGAGGATGAGTCGAGCGGGCTCGACCTCTCCGAGCACTCCGAGACGGCCTACATCCACTGACCGCGGCGTCGTCCTCGCTGATCGCTCGGACTCGGGCGCGCGGGCTTCGGTTCGGCTCACCGCAGGCTCGCGCCTGCGGTGGCCTCACTGCGCGCAGACGCTCGGGTGAGCGTCTGCATGCGGCTATGCCTGCGGGCCGCGCAGGAGCTTGCCGGGCAAGGCGCCGGTGGGCTCGCCGTCCTCCAGGATGACCTCGCCGCTCTTCAGCGTGGCCCGATAGCCATCGGCGCGCTGCACGAGTCGCGGCGCGTCCGAGGGCAGGTCGTAGATCATCTCCGGCGGAGCCACCGAGAGCGCGTCGAAGTCGATCAGGTTGAGGTCGGCCTTCATGCCGGGCGCCAGCAGTCCGCGGTCCTCCAGCCCGTAGAGCTCCGCGGTACGCCGTGTCTGGGCCCGCACCGCCCACTCCAGCTCCAGGCGCTCGCCGCGTCGGCGGTCCCGCACCCAGTGGGTGAGCAGGTAGGTGGGCGCGCTGGCGTCGCAGATGAGGCCGCAGTGTGCGCCCCCGTCGGAGAGGCCGAGGACGCTCTGGGGGTGGGTCACCATCTCGTGGATCGGCTCGAAGTCGAAGCCGGCGTAGTTCAGGATCGGGAAGTAGAGCAGCTCGCGGCCCTCGTGCCGCAGCAGCATGTCGTACACGACCTCCAGCGGGTCGCGTCCCTCGCGCTCGGCGATCGCCCGGACGCTCTTGTCCGGGGTGGGCTCGTAGTCCGGCGGATCGCCCAGCGGGAAGAGCTTGTGGAAGCTCGACATCACGAACGCCGAGAGCGGATCGCTGAAGTCGATCCTCTGACCGAGAATCCGCTCTCGCCACTCGGCGGACTTCATCAGCGCGACGCGCTCGGCCAGGGGCTTGTCCGCGATCTCCATGTAGGCGCGGTTCTGCTTGAAGGGATGGGCGGTGCTCTCGAGTCCCATGAGGATGCCGGTCGGGCGCACCGCCACCTGCGGAACCACGGGCGCGCCGACGGCGGCGGCTTCCTCTGCCGAATCGAGGAGCCGGCGCCACTGGTCCGGGTCCACGTCGTTCTGGAGGCAGGCGAAGGTGACGGGCCGCCCCGTCTCGCGGGCGAGCTGATGCACCCACGCCAGCTCGCGGCTCTCCGGGGCGAGGTCCGATGCCATCTCGAAGACCCCCTTCCCCAGCTCTCCCAGCACGCGCCCGATCCCGAGCACCTCGTCCTCGGACGCGAAGGTGCCGGGAACCGGCTCGCCGTCGATGGCCCGGTGGAGGAGGGTGCGCGACGTGGTGAAGCCCAGCGCGCCCGCCTCGATTCCCTCGCGCACGATGCCCGCCATCCGCTCGATGTCGTCGGCCGTGGGGGGCTCGTTCTTCGCCCCGCGCTCGCCCATCACGTACGCGCGCACGGCGCCGTGCGGAACCTGGGCCCCCACGTCGAGCGCGCGCGGCATCCGCTCCAGGGCATCGAGGTACTCCGGGAAGCTCTCCCACTCCCAGCGGATCCCCTCGGCCAGGGCCGTGCCCGGGATGTCCTCCACGCCTTCCATCAGACCGATCAGCCAGTCGTGCTTGTCCGGGTCCGCCGGGGCGAAGCCGACCCCGCAGTTGCCCATCACCACGCTGGTGACGCCGTGCCAGGAGGAGGGCGTGAGGTACGGATCCCAGGTGACCTGCCCGTCGTAGTGGGTGTGGATGTCGACCCAGCCGGGAGCCACCAGCAGGCCGTCGGCGTCGAGCTCGCGCCGGGCGGGGCCCGCCCGACCGCCGACCTGGCTGAGGCGATCCCCGTCGATCGCCACGTCGCCGGCGCGGCGCTCCTCGCCGCTTCCGTCCACGATCGTGCCGCCGCGAATCACCAGGTCGTGCATGGCT
The DNA here is from genome assembly GCA_028278065.1 of Myxococcota bacterium. Classification (GTDB taxonomy): domain Bacteria; phylum Myxococcota_A; class UBA9160; order UBA9160; family JAFDET01; genus JAFDET01. The sequence goes on along the minus strand of JANQFA010000021.1, from coordinate 3,766 downwards.
GCGCTCCTCCGCCCACGGGTGGGAGGCTCCATGCTAGGTGGGTCCGGGAGGGGCGGCCAGACTTGGCGCAGCGCGTTGACGTGCCGTCAGATTCGTGTCGAGTCCGACAAAAACCTCATTTTTGACGCAGTTTTGGGTGTGGGGTTTTCCGGATTGACGTGTGACGCGGCGCGTCTATGCTCTTCCTCCCCCTGCCCGGCGCGGGGGCCAAGAGCCGCCACGACCATGACGAAGACGACCCTCGCGACCCTCCTGCTGCTGGGCCTGCTCGTCCCGCCCCGGGCCGACTCCGTCGGACCGGAGAGCCAGCCCGCGCGCGTCGGTGCGGTCGAGCAGGTGGAGCAAGCCCTGCTCGCCTCGCGACACACCGCGCGGCTCGCCCCCGACGTGCGCCGCGCGCTGGCCGCCACCCTGGTGCGCGAGGCGCGCGCCAACGACCTGGAGTGGTCGCTCGTGCTCGCCGTGATCCAGGTGGAGAGCACCTTCAACCCCCGTGCGCTCTCGCCGGCGGGTGCCTACGGGCTGATGCAGATCATGCCGCGCACGGGTCTCGCGTACGCCCGCAAGCTGGGCATCCCCTGGCGCGGGCCGGAGCACACGCTCTTCGATCCGGTGCTCAACGTTCGCATCGGGATCCGCTACCTCGCCACCCTGCGCGATCGCTTCGGCAACATCCCCACGGCCCTCTCGGCCTACAATCAGGGCCCCACACGGGTGAGTCGGCGCCTGCGTGCCCGCGAGCGAGTGCCGGCCGGCTACGCCGAGCGGGTCATGAACGCCTGGGCCGGCGGCCCGATCGCGCTGGGCTCCTAGAACGGAACTGCGCTCGAGCGGGCCGTTCGGGGCGCTCAGGTCTCCAGGACGACCTTGCCCACGTTGCCGGAGCCCTCAGGTCTCCAGGAGGACCTTGCCCACGTTGCCGCGGGCCTCGATGAGGCGGTGGGCGTCGGCCGCCTGCTCCAGAGGGAAGGTCGCGCCGACCACCGGCCGGAGCTCGCCCTCGCGGTAGTGGCCGACGAGAGTCTCGAGCCAGGAGCGCATGCGCTCGCGGGACACGTTCAGGCTGGAGAGGCTCACTCCGAAGACGCCCACGTTCTGTCGCATCAGGCCCGGGGGCGTGAAGCGGAGGCGCGTTCCCCAGGCGGCCTTGAGGGAGCCCATCCAGTTGCGGGTCCGGCTCGTCCCCACCGAGGACATCCCGTACATGCCGAGCCGGCCCGTGGGCGCCAGCACCCGGCAGCTCTTCTTGAACGATGAGCCGCCCACCGGGTCGAGGATCAGCTCGACCCCGCGCCCGCCGGTGATGTCGCGCACGCGGGTCTCGAAGTCCTCGGCCGTGTAGTCGATGCAGTGGTCCACGCCGAGGCTCTTGAGGAAGTCGTGCTTGTGGCTCGATGCGCAGCCGATGATCTGCGCGCCGATGCGGCGCGCGAGCTGGATCGCGGCGGTGCCGACTCCGCCGCCCGCCGAGTGGATCAGGATGGTCTCGTCCGGGAGAAGGGCGCCGAGGCGCTCGACGAGGAGGTGGGCGGTCAGGTAGTTGACCGGGAAGGCGGCGCCTTCGTGGGCGCTCATGCCGCGGGGACGCTCGAGCGCGGCCACCGGATTTACGCAGATGGTGTCGGTGTAGCCGCCGGAGCCGAGCATCGCGAAAACGTCCTTGCCCACCCACGCCGGGTCGACGTCTTCGCCGACCTCGTCGACGCGGCCCGCCACCTCGAAGCCGGGCACGCACGGGATCGGCAGGTCGGGGTAGGCGCCGAGGCGGCCCATGATGTCCGCGAAGTTGACGCCGGCAGCCTCTACCCGGATCCGCATCTGGCCCTGCGCCGGTGTCGGGTCCTCCGACTCGCGCAGGGTCAGGGCGTCGGGGGGCCCCGCGCGCTCGATCCAGATCTGGCGCATCTCCTGATCTTACTACTCGACTGGCCCGCTGCAGGGTTGTGTGTTCACAACAGGTCGGCCGGTCGGACCACCGCGAGCAGACGACCGCGGCCGGGGGCCACGTCGGCCCAGTCCCCGTCGGGGAACTCCACGACCGCCAGTGCCGCCGGCGGGAAGCTCGAGAGTCGGGAGCCGGCGTCCGCCGAGCCCTTGGCGGGGAGCGCGCGCGCGAGGGCGGCGACGCCGGGGTTGTGGGCCACTACCAGAGCCGCCGGGGCGCTGTCCGGGAGATCCTGCACACAGCCGAGGATGTCGCCGGGGCTGGCCAGGTAGAGGTCTGCGTGCTCTGCGGCGGGACCCAGCCCCAGAGCGGCGCTCACCGCGGCCGCCGTCTCCCGGGCCCGCCGCGCGTCGGAGGTGAGAACGCATCTCGGGCGAGGCTCTGCCGCCGCCAGATGTCCGGCCACGAGCCCGGCCTCGACGCGCCCGTCGGGGGCGAGAGGGCGCTCGCGGTCGGACCCGGTGTCAGCCTCGGCGCTGGCGTGGCGGAGCAGGAAGAGCGTTCGCATCGCCGCCTTTGATAGCCTGCCGGGGTGGCTGTCGCTCCCACCTATGACAGCGCGCCCGTCCCCGTCCGGTCCGATCTCCCGGGCGCACACGGCTCCGCCTGGCAGCACCTGGCACGGGCCGGGCCCTTCCTGACGGGAGCCGAGCGTGTCGCCGCCGCGGCCGAGGTGCGCAGCGCGTGGGACTGCGCGCTCTGTGCCGCTCGCAAGGACGCGCTCCTACCCGAGCACGTGCAGGGTGCCCACGACGGCGCAGGCGATCTGCCCCCGGCCATGGTGGAGGTCGTGCATCGCGTCACCACCGATTCCGGCCGCCTCTCGCCGAAGTGGTTCGCGGCCCAGGCCGAGGCGGGTGTCTCCGACGGTGCCTACGTGGAGCTCGTGGGCGTGGTGGTGACCGTGGTGAGCATCGACCAGTTCTGCCGCGGCCTCGGCGTCCCGCTCCATCCGCTTCCCGAGCCCCTCCCGGGCGCGCCGTCGGGGCGCCGGCCGGCCGGCCTCTCGGAGGGCGAGGCCTGGGTGCCCATGATCGATCCGCGCGCCGCCGGCCCGCCGGAGCGCGATCTCTATCCGGGCGGGCGCACCGGCAACGTGCTGCGCGCGCTGTCGCTGGTGCCCGAGGAGGTGCGCAACCTCAAGACGCTCTCGGCGGCCCACTATCTGACGCCGGGGCAGATGCTGGATCTCTCGCGCGGAACCGACGCCCTCGACCGCGCGCAGGTGGAGCTCGTGGCCGGGCGCGTCTCCGCCCTGCGCGAGTGCTTCTACTGAACGTCCTCGCACGCCCTGCTGCTCCGGGCGAGCGGCGAGACCAGCGGCCGCGACTACCAGCTCGACGCCATCGCGGACCCCAAGGCAGCACACGCCAGCGGGATTCCCCACGCGGAGGAGCTGCTGGGGATCGCCGACGCGATGGTGTCGGGCGATGCACCCGATCTCGACGCGGCCCGGCGGGCCCTGCTCCAGGCCATGGGCCCCGAAGCCCTGGTCGATGCCGTGGCGGTGGCCTCGAACTTCGAGCGCATGGTGCGCATCGCGGACGCCACCGGGATTCCCCTCGACACGCCCGTGCTGCTGATGAGCGAGGGCCTGCGCGAGGACCTGGGCATCGACGGATTCGCCGCGGCCGCCAACACGCCTCCACCGAGCCCGCTTGCCCGCCGGGTCGCGCGCATCCTGCGTCCCCTGCTTGCACCGATCGTGCGCATCGTGGGGAAGCGGATGATGGGATCACGGCGATAGCGTTCGGAAAAAAGGGGAACCAGCCTTCGGCCGCTTCTCAATCTGTCCGAACGCTATCGCTGTGATCCACGAAG